>DASSME010000521.1:0-13785 GCA_035689035.1 Longimicrobium sp.
CGGTCGCCGTCCTGGCGCTCGATTCGAACACCGTGGTCATCGACAGCTCGGTGTTTCGCCAGGCCGGTACCGGGATTTACCTGGTGTCGAGGGGGTCCAGCATCAGCAGGTCACTGGTCGACACCACCACGAACCCCGCCTGGCCCGCGATAACCCTGGACAAGCTGACCCGGTTCGAGAACACGGTGATCCGTGGTGCCGCGGGCGTGGGGCTGGGGGTGTATGGAACCCACGGGATCTCGCTGCTGGGCGGCAGGATCGAGGGGAGCGGCGGTGTGGGGCTGCAGGTCACCACCACGGGCGCCGGGCTGCTGGCTGCCCGCCCGATCCGCGTGGTGGGTGGCTCGAGCTACCCCGCCGAGCTGTCGCCCAGCGCCCTTGCCCGCATCTATCCAGCCGTCACCGACCAGGACAGCCTGCTCGGCAACGCGCGCGACACCGTGGTGGTGACCGGCGGCATCCTGCAGCAATTCGCCTACCCCAGACAGGCGCTGCCCTGGCGCGTTACGGGCGAGATCATCGTCCAGTACTTTGGAATCCTGCAGGCGGGGCCGGGCGCCTCGCTCGCCTTCACCAGCGGCGGAGCGATCACGGCGCGCAACGGGGGGCGCCTGGTGGCCCGCGGCACGCACGCGAGCCCCGTGCTGTTCACCGCGGCCGACACCGCGGCCGGCTGGTCGGGGATCGCACTGGAGGGCGCACCTTCGCTCAGCAGCTATCTGACCAACGTGCGGATCGAGTATGCCAGCGTCCTTACCCACTACGGGGTGGCCGCCATCGACAGCCACACGCTGGTGATCGACAGCGCGGTGTTCCGGCAGAACAAGAATCCGCTGGTGCTGGGTTCTTCCGGTTCGCGCCTCAGCCGGAGCCGCGTGGACACCACGCGCTTCGCGGCCGCGGCAGTGTGGCTCGGGTCCGACGCGGTGATCGAGAGCACGCTGATCCGGGGGTCGTACGGGGTGGGGCTGTCGGTGAACTCGGCCTCCGTCCAGGTGCTCTCGTGCGAAATCCGTGGCAGTGGCGGCGCGGGGATGGAGCTCACAGCCGCCGTCGCGGTGCACAACTGCAACTTCGTGGACAACGGTGGTCCCGGCATCTCCAACCTGAGTTCAGCCACGGCGAATGTGGAGAACGACTGGTGGGGCGATACAGCCGGCCCCGCGGGTCCTTCGGGCGACGGTGCGTCTGGTCCGCTGGACTACACGCCGTGGCGCACGACACCGTACGTGCTGCCGTACGTGCCGTAAGCGGCGCCACGAAGAGGCGGGCAAACGCGAGGGCGGCGAGCCGGATCCGGCTCGCCGCCCTCGCCCGTCGTTCCCCATTGGAGCCAGACGCACTCACGCGCTCACGCACTCACGCACTGGCGCACCTGTTCACGATCTTACCGCAGCGCAACGAGCCCGGCTTCGATCTCCTCCCGCTTGTCCGCCAGCCACGCGGGGACGCGCAGCTCGGTGCCCAGGCGGCCGGCCGGCTCGTCGACGGCGAAGCCGGGGCCGTCGGTGGCGATCTCCATCAGCAATCCATCCGGCGCGCGGAAGTAGATGCTGCGGAAGTAGTCGCGGTCCATCACCGGGCTCACGTTCACGCCCAGGCCCAGCAGGTGGTCGCGCCAGGCCAGCTGCTGCTCGTCATCGGCCGCGCGGAAGGCCACGTGGTGCGTCTGGCCCACGCCGCCGCGCGCCCACTTGCCGTTGGGCGGAAAGCCGAAGAGGGTGAACGAGCTGTGCGGGCCCACCGCCTCCCCGTCGTACCTCGCCCAGAACCAGTGCGGCATCCCCGGCGCGTCCTGGTTGAAGGTGCGCTTCACCAGCTTCAGCCCCAGCGCGCCCTGCAGGAACTCGTCGGCCTGCACCACGTCGTTGGTGATGGCGCTGATGTGGTGCATCCCGTCGAGCTTCATATCGGGCGTGATGGCCGGGACCGGCTCGGGCCAGGTGCGCGCCTGGATCGCCGCCTCGTCGCGCGTTTCCACCAGGTTCTCGGCGCCCGGCGTGATCACCGTCTGCCCCAGCGCGTCCGCCGGCTCGTCCAGCGCGTAGCCGGGCCCCTTCGTCGCGATCTCCAGGATCTGCCCGTCGGGATCGGAGAAGTAGATGCTGTGGAACCAGCGCCGGTCGTACGGACCCGAGACGGGGACGCCCGCGTCGGTCAGCCGCCGCTTCCACCGCAGCAGCGCGTCTTCGGTCTCCACGCCCATCGCCACGTGGTGCACGCCCCCGATCCCCCAGCGCCCGCGCGGCGCATCGCCCCACTCGAAGAAGGTGAGCAGCGTGCCCGGGTTCCCCACCGGGTCGCCGAAGTACAGGTGGTACGAGCCCGGATCGTCGAAGTTGACGGTGCGCTTCACCAATCCGAGGCCCAGCACGTCGCGGTAGAACTCCAGCGTGCGCTGCGCGTTGGAGGAAACCATCGTCACGTGATGCAGCCCCTGCGTCGCCAGTTCCATCGTCATCCTCCCGCGGTGTAAAATCTCACCAGTGAGATTGTTTTCGAAATGAAAGCACCTTAGCCGTCCTTCGCCAGCGACTCGCCGGTCTTCTGGATGGTGCGCAGCAGCCGGACGGCCGTCTCCTTCTCCTCGCCGCTCAGCCCCGCGAGCGCCTTGCGGATCATCTCCGCGTGCTCGGGGAAGATGGAGGCGACCAGCGCCTGCCCCTGCTCGGTGAGCGCGGCGAAGCGCGCGCGGCGGTCGCCGGGGCAGTCGCGGCGCTCCACCAGGCCGCGCTTCTCCAGCCGGTCCACCAGGTAGGTGATGCCGCCGCTGGACACCAGGATCCGCCGCTGCACCTCGTTCAGCAGCATGGGCCCCTTGTGGTACAGCACCTCGATCACTGCGAACTCGGCGGTGGTGAGCCCGTGCCGCGCCACGTCGGCCGCGACGAGCTGCGCCACCGCGTTGTGCGCCCGCGCCAGCGCGATCCACACCCGCAGCGCGAGCGTGGTCTCCGGATCGCGGGCTTCGGGTGCGGGGGCCTGGGTCTCGTCTCGCGTATTCATCTCAGTGCTAAGGTAACAGCCCTGTCAATCCCCAGCAAGAGGCCGGCCGTGCCACTCGGGTGCGAAAGGCGTGGCGACAGGCCCGGGTGCACGCACGATGCGATGTGCTCCGGCGGCGCGGCGCCCTCTTCCTGGCGCCTGAGGGCGCCTGTCCCTCTCCCGTACCGGGCGAGGGGGTGGACGCGGCGCGGGTGCGCCCTGCCACCTCCGCTCACGCCGAAATCTCGGAGTTGCCGGGAGGCCCGACGTTGCCGCCTCTCCCGGTACGGGGGAGGTGCGAGCCTCGGCGAGCGGAGGGGGCGCCGCGCCGCCGGAGCGCGCAACGGTCGAAGACACGGCCCTCTTCGCGCATCCGCCGCTCTTCCTTTAGATTCCGCGGCTACCCGAAGCCCCGTATCGACCGAAATCCTCCCATGACGCTGTCCCCGTCGTTCCCCGAGTTCGCGGCGCTCGCGCGCACGGCCACGCTGGTGCCCGTGTGGCGCGAGCTGCTGTTCGACACCGACACCGCGGTCACCGCGTACGCCAAGATCGCGCGCCCGCCCTTCGGCTTCCTGCTCGAGTCGGTGGTGGGCGGCGAGACGTGGGCGCGCTACACCTTTCTGGGCACGGAGCCGCGCGGGGCGTGGCGCCTGACGGGCCGCCGGGTGGAGACGTGGGCGCCGGGGGAGGGGTGGACGGACCGCGGCGAGAGCGACGATCCGCTGGCCGACTTCGACGCGCTCCTGCACGCCACCCTTCCCGCGCACATCCCCGGCCTGCCGCGCTTCTGGGGCGGCGCGGTGGGCTTCTTCGGGTACGACGTGGTGCGGCTGATCGAGCGGCTGCCGGACGAGAACGGCGGCGCGCTGCCGCTCCCCGACGGGCTGTTCATCCTCACCGGCACGGTGGTGGCCATCGACAACCTGTTCGGCCGCGCGCAGGTGATCCACGCCGTGGACGTCGCGGGCGCGCGGGACGACGAGGCCGAGCTGCGGCGCCGCTACGACGCCGCGGGCGCGGAGATCGACACGCTCGTCCGCCGGCTGCGCGACGCGTCGCCGCCCGCGCCGCTGGCGCTGCGCGCCGATCCCCCCGCGGACCCGCCGTTCAGCAGCAACATGACGCGCGGCGAGTACGAAGAGGGCGTGCGCCGGGTGCAGGAGTACATCCGCGCGGGCGACGCCTTCCAGATCGTCCTCGCCCAGCGGTTGACGGTGCCGCTCGCCGTTGCGCCGTTCGACCTGTATCGCGCGCTGCGGACGCTGAACCCGTCGCCGTACCTCTTCTATCTCGATCTGGATGGATTCCAGCTCGTGGGCTCGAGTCCCGAGGTGATGGTGCGGCTGGAGGAGGGGACGGTGACGGTGCGCCCGATCGCCGGCACCCGCCGCCGCGGCCGCGACGCCGCGCACGACGCCGAGCTCGCCGCCGACCTGCTGGCCGACCGGAAGGAGCTGGCCGAGCACCTGATGCTGCTGGACCTGGGGCGCAACGACGTGGGGCGCGTGGCCCGGTACGGCAGCGTCCGCGTCCCCGCGCGGATGGTGGTGGAGAGGTATTCGCACGTGCTGCACCTGGTGAGCACCGTGGAAGGCGACCTGCGCGAGGGGCTGAGCGCCGTGGACGTGTTCCGCGCCAGCTTCCCGGCGGGGACGGTGAGCGGCGCGCCCAAGGTGCGGGCGATGGAGATCATCGACGAGCTGGAGACGGTGCGGCGCGGGCCGTACGCAGGCGCGGTGGGCCACTTCAGCTGGGGCGGCGCGGCGATGGACACCGCCATCGCCATCCGCACCGTGGTGGCCGAAGGCGGCCGGGCGCACGTGCAGGCCGGCGCCGGCATCGTGGCCGACAGCGACCCCGGGTCGGAGTACGAGGAGACGCTGAACAAGGCCCGGGCGCTGCTCCGCGCGGTGCAGCGGGTGGAGTAAACGAACGACGAGTGCGGAAGTGCGTGAGTGCGTTGTGTTTTGCGCGCACTCACGCACTCACGCACTCACGCACTCCCGCACTCCCGCACCCGTTCGGCCGGCCCTTCCCCCCGCGCCGAGTGCGGACAACACAGCGCCCGGGCCCGTCGCGAATCCGAATCGCGCGGTCCCGGGCGTTGGAGCATGCCGGTACGTCTATGTCCGCTACCGCCAGAGGCGCAGGAGGCGGAGGAGGATCGGGAAGAAGCGGCCCAACACCTTGATGATGAAGGCGAGGACCACCGTCTTGAAGAAGTACCTCAGTAGAACGAGCACGGTAGGTCCGGCGGTTCGGGTGTAAGACGTCCTGCTCGGGCGAACACTACGGAGCCGGTTTCGCCGGAGTTTCAACCGCCTGCGCGCCGGCCCCGCCGCCGCCCCCGCCGGCCACCCCCGGCACCTGGATCTCGAAGAGCGCCGGCCACAGCTTGCCGGTCACGTACAGCCGGTCGTGCTGCGGGTCGTAGGCGATCCCGTTCAGCACCGCTTCCTTGTCGGGCTTGCGCGACTGGTCCAGGATCCCGGTGAGCTCGATCCACCCCTTCACCTTCCCCGTCTGCGGGTCGATCCGGGCGATGCGGTCGGTGTGCCACACGTTGGCCCACACCTCGCCCTTCACCCACTCCAGCTCGTTCAGGTCGTTCACGAACGCGCCCGCGTCCATCACGTTCACCACGCGGCGCACCGTGTTGTTGCCGGGGTCGATGAAGCGGAGCTGGTTGCTGCCGTCGCTCAGGATCAGGCTCTGGCCGTCGGTGGTGAGCCCCCACCCCTCGCCCTGGTAGGTGAAGGTGCCGGTCTGCGTGAAGTCCGAAGGGGTGTAGACGAACCCCACCTGGCTCTGCCAGGTGAGCTGGTACAGGTGCCCGCCGTACAGGGCGAGCCCCTCGGCGAAGTACTGGTCGTCCACCGGCTTCTGCCGCAGCACCTTGCCGGTGGCGATCTCCACCTGCCGCACCGTGCTGTGCCCGGTGCGGCCGGTGCTTTCGTAGAACGCGCCGTCGGCGTACACCAGCCCCTGCGTGAAGGCGCTGGTGTCGTGCGGGAACTCGCGCAGCACGGTGGCGCCCACCACCGGGGCGGGGGTGGTGTCTTCCACCACCTGGCCGCTGCCGTGGTCGCGGCCGCAGGCGCTGAAGACGGCCAGCGCCAGCAGCGCCGCGGGGCGCCGCACGGCGCCGATCACCGCCATCACTGCGCGCCTGCCTTGCTGCCCAGCCAGCCGCGGCGGAAGGCGCGCATCGCGTCGGTCACCGGCATCCCCGCGCTTTCGTAGGTCACGATCTCCACCTCCGGGTTCTCCACCAGCGTCACGCCGATCTCGCGCCGCGTGCCCCGCTGCGCAACGTCCATGCGCACCGTCTCGCCGGGGCGGTGGCCGGCCAGCGCGGCGCGCACCGCGTCGGGGGTGGGCGTGGGCACGCCGCCGATGGCGTACACGCGATCGAGCCGGTCGATCCCCGCGCGGTAGAACGAGCTTCCCTCCTGCGAGGTGGCCACGATCACGCTGCTGTCCGGCCCCGCGGTGAGCTGCGCGCCCAGCCAGGGCTCCCCCGCGTGCGCCTTGCGGAGAAGGAAGCCGCCCGCGGCCAGCAGGCGCCCGTAGTCGACGACTTCGTGGCCCTGGATGTAGCGGCGGAAGAAGTCGTTGGCGAACGCGGTGTCGTGCGTCACCTCGCCGAGGACGCGGCGCAGGTCGGCCAGCGTGTACGGGCGCGCCGGGGCCAGCGCGGGCGTCTGCTGGCGGCCGAACTCGCGCCACATCGCCCGCATGTAGTCTTCCAGGCCCAGGTCGGGATACTTCGTCCGCAGCGTGAGGTCCAGCCCCAGCCCGATCGCCGCGCCCCAGGTGTAGTACGAGATGAAGGTGTTCCCCTTGTTCTGGGGATCGATGGATGCGGCCGCGTCCACGAACGGCGCCTGCATGGCCATCTCCACCGCGCTGAAGTGCCGGCGGCCGGGCGCGTTGATCACCGTGTTGACGTTGTCGGTGATGTCCTCGGCGTACTGGTCGTCGGTGAAGAGGCCGGCGCGGCGCTCGAAGAGCGCGTCCCAGTAGCTGGTGAACCCCTCGGCGAACCACAGCTCGCCCGACATGTTCTCGCGCTCGAAGTCGAACGGCTCCAGCGCGCGGGGGCGCAGCCGCTCCACGTTCCAGGAGTGGAAGAACTCGTGGCTCACCGTGCCGATGTTCCCCAGCCGCTGCTGCGGGTCGGTGATGTTGCGGCTGCTGGTGACGATGGTGCTGTTGCGGTGCTCCATCCCGTCGCCGTTCGCCCAGGGCAGGTAGTCGGCGATGAAGGTGTAGGTGCCGAAGTCGTACCCCGCCGGCTCGCCCCACATCGCCACTTCCTCGGCCACGATCTTCCTGGCCATCTCGGCGAAGGTGTCGACGGCGGCCTCGTTCCCCAGGTGATGGACGGCGATGCGCCAGGTGGAGGTCTTCCCGTTGTGCGTGGCCGTCCAGGTGCGGAAGGAGACGGGCCCCACCTCCGTGGGCGAGTCCATGAACCACTGGAGATTCGGCGCCGTGAAGACGGTGGAATCCGACGTCGTCCTGAGCTGCGTCGCGACCCGCCACCCCGGCTGGGGACGGATGGTCAACCGGATCGGCGCATCGTCCATCCCGCGCGCGAACATGAAGGTGGCGGGCATGTTCAGGTGGGCGTGGGTGAGGTCCACGCCGAGATACGTCCCATCGGTCCGGTCACCGAAGACGGTGTAGGTGACGCGCACGGTGCTGCCGCGCGGGGTCACGTCCCACTGGTGCGGGTTGGGCCGGGTGACGGCGAGCGCCTGCCCCGAAGCGTCGGCCACGCGCACGTCGTACACGTTCTTGGCGAACTCGTGCAGCGCGTAGCGGCCGGGCGAGCTGCGGCTCATGCGCACCTGCAGCGGGCGGCCCTGCGGCACGCCGCGGAAGGTGGCGGTCACCTGCGCCTCGTGGTGCGCGGCGTTGGGGAACGAGATCTCGTATTCCACGCCGCGCTGCTGCGCGCCCACGGGCGCGGCGGCGAGCGCGATGGCGGCGCACGCGGCGGCGGCGCGGAAGAGGTTTTGGTTCATCCGGCGTGTGCTGCGGGTGGATCAGGACGGGCTACACGGAAGATTGAGAGTAGCGCGTCGGCGCCGGAGGTGCCAGCGGGGCGGGCGGAGTCTGGGATGAAGCGTCGGCGCGTCCCCCATCGAAAATCGCGCGGGGCGGTCGTCGCGTGGACGGGACGGTCGCGCCGGGGGGAGATCGCGTCCGGCGGAGATCGCGGGCGGCGAAGATCGCGCTGGGCGGCTGAAGCCACGGTCTACGACGACAGGAAGCCTCGCAAACCGCGCGAGGCTGGGGGGGAAGCAACGGTGTGGGGAGGCAGGCTTCTTCGCGGCCGCAGCGGGCCCCCTCCCCCCGCCCCCTCCCCGCGCTTCGCGGGGGAGGGGGAGATTGAACGGCGGTTTCCTGGCTGCGGCTTCAGCCGCGGGGTCCCGGACGGCGGGCTGCGGGTCGCGTCAGACGCCCGCGCGCAGCCTCCGGCGCTTCAGCCGCTCGTGGGCGCTGATCGGCTCCGCGTCGTCACCGGGGAGCAGCGTTGCGGGGTCGATCCGGGTGATGTCGATGAACTGCGGCTGGCGAGGGTTCGGCTCCGCCGGCGAATCCTCTGGAGACGACCCGGTCTCTGGCGCGGATTCGTACTCTCCGACGCGGAGGTTGCCGACCAGGGCGCGCAGTTCGGCGGCGCTGGCGGTGAGGCGCGTGGTCGCGTCGGCCACCAGCTCGCAGGCGCTCTGCTGCTGCGTGGTGGCGGCGCGAACGCCCTCTGCCGCCTCGGCGTGCTCCACCGCCGTCTCGGCGACGGCGGCGATGCCACCGGCGGCGTCCACCGCGGCGGCGGCGTTCCCCTCGGCGGCCTGGGTCACGCTCTCGGCGGCGGCGCGGGTGCGCTCGGCGGCGTCCAGGATCGTGGCCAGCGCGGCTTCCACCTGCGCGGCCACCTGCTCGATCTCGGCCACGCGCGCGGCGCCGGCGGTCATCGCCCGCGCGGTGGCGTCCACCCGCTCGCGGACGGTGCGGGTGATCACCGCCACGTTGGTGGCGCCCTCGCGCGCCTGCCCGGCCAGCTTGCGGACCTCGCCGGCGACCACCGCGAAGCCGTTCCCCTCGCTCCCCGCGCGCGCCGCCTCGATGGCGGCGTTCAGGCCCAGCAGGTTGGTCTGCTCGGCGATCTGGTTCACCGTCTGCACGAAGGCGCCGATGTCGCCCACGGCGGCGTGCAGCGCCTGCGTCTCGCCCGCCGCGGCCTGCACGGCGGCCTTGATCTCGATCAGCGCCTGCAGCGCCTGCGCGGTCTCCTCGCGCCGCGTCCGCGCCACTTCCTCGATGCTCGCGGCGAGCGCCGACACCTCGCGCACCTCGCCGGCCACGCGCTGCGCATGGCTCATCATCGCCCGCAGCGCGTCGTCCACCCGGCGCAGGCGCGCCACCTGGTCGGTGGCGCCGCTGGAGACCTGGCCCACCGAGCGGGTGACTTCCTCCACCGCCGCGGCGAGCTGCGCGCTGATCACGCCCAGGTCGTCGGCCGAGCGGGCGATCCCGTCCGCCGCGCCCGCCGCCCCCGCGCCGATGCGCGAGAGCGACTCGCTGGTGCGGTTCATCGCCACCGCCAGCACGCCCAGCTCGCCCGGCAGGTGGCCGCCGGTGCGCGCGGTCAGGTCGCCCTCGCCCAGCGCCTCGGCGTGCCCGGCGAGCCGCTCCAGCGGGCCCGAGATGGAGCGGACCACGCGCACCACCACGAGCGTCGCGACGACGGCGGTGACGGCGATCAGCGCGATCAGCAGCCAGGCGCGGCGGGCGGCGCCGGCGGCCAGCGCGGCGGCGCTCTCGCCCAGGCGCCTGGCCTTGGCGTCGCCCAGCCGGTCCAGGTCGCTCAGCATCTGCGCTTCGATGGCGCGGGCGCTGTCGGTCTGCGCGCGGGCCTCGTCCAGGCGCCCCATCTCGCGCAGGCGCCGGGCGACCACGTAGCGCACCTCGGCGTCGCTGAGCGCCTGGTCGATCCCCACCAGCACGGTCTTGTCCTCGGCGCGCAGCTCGCGGCGGCGGAGCGCCCGGTGGGTGCCGTGCGTGTGCCAGCGCAGCGAGTCGAACGAGGCCGCGGCGGCGGGGTCGGTGTCTTCGATGTAGCGTGCCGCCACGGCGATCTCGCGCGCCACGTCGGTGGCCAGCGCGGTGCTCAGGCGGCTTTCCTGCTCCACCCCCTGGTTGGCGCTGCGGATGCTGGTGGAGAGCGAGCGGAGCGTGGTCCAGCCGACGATGCCGGCGGTGAGGAGAAGGGCGAGGAGCACGCCGAAGCCGGCCAGCAGGCGGGTGGCGATGCGCCCGCGGGTGATCACCTGGCTCACTGGGCCTCCTGTTGCGGAACGAGCGTGCCGTGGGTGACGCGCGTCATCACGAAGCCCGCGCGGTCGGGGTCGCCGTCGGGGCGAAAGCGGATGTCGCCGGTCACGCCGCGAAAGGCGTTGCCGCCCTTCACGGTGGCCAGGTAGCCGCGGATCTTGCCGCGGTCGGGGCCGACCTGGCCGATCGCCTTCACCAGCAGCATCGCCGCGTCGTAGGCCATGGCGGCGTTCGCGTCGGGGCGCACGCCGTAGCGCGCGGCGAAGGCGTCGCTGAAGCGGCGGCCCTGGTCGGTGCCGTCCAGCCGCACGGGGGTGGCGATCAGCGCGCCCTCGGCCGCGGCGGTGTCCACCGCCACGCCGGGCCACCCGTCGCCCGCCAGCCACTGCGTGTGGAAGCCCTGCCGCATCGCCTCGGCCAGCAGCGCCCGCCCGGACTGCTCGGTGCCGGCCACGAAGACCAGGTCCGGCTGCACCCCGCGGTAGTACGAGATGAAGGGCTCCACCTTGCTCCCGTCGCCCGCGATCGGGTCCACGCCGATCGGGCGGCCCGGGTACGCGGCCAGGAACGCCTGCGCCAGGTCACGCCCGTAGACGTTGTTCTCGTAGAGGACGACCACGCGCCGGTTGCCCAGCCCCGCGGCGTAGCGCGCGATGTTGGCGCCGTTGACCGAGTCGTTCACCGTCACCCGGAACACCCAGGGGCTGATGCCCGTGATCTCGGGGCTGGTGGCGCTGGGCACCACGGCGGGAAGGCCGCGGTCGTACTCGGGCGCCGCGCCCACCATCCCGCCCGAGTTGGCGTGGCCCACCACGCCCACCACCTTCGGGTTCTCGTAGAACCCGCGCGCCACGGCGCCCGCCTTCACGCCGTCGCCCTGGTCGTCCACGGCCAGCACCTCCAGGCGCCGGCCGCGCACGCCGCCGTGCTCGTTCGCCTCGGCCACGGCCATCTCCACGGCGTGGCGCACCATGGTGGCGTAGCCCTCCTGGAAGGGACCCGCGGTGCCGATCACGATCGTATCGCCGCCGCCCGCGCAGCCCGATGACGCGCAGGCCAGGGCCAGCGAGCAGAGCACGAGCGGGCGCAGCGCTGCGGAGGTTCGCAACGGTTCTCTGGGCATCGAAGGGGCGACCAGGGGTGGGAGATGTGACCGATGTGGCCCGGAAAGGGCGGCCTATCGGCGGGCTCGGAGCCGCAGGGTAGCAGTTGCCGTGGGCCAGGCACTCCTGGCTTCCGCGGCGGATGTGGCTGCTACTGGATCAGTTGAGGTGCGATGATTATAAGGCGGGAAAGACCTGTCGTCAAATGTTGTAGCAGATTGGCGATATCGGGACCGGAAGAACAGGTGCGCCAGTGCGCGAGTGCGTTCGGCTCCCACGCGGCGACGGAGGGCCGCACGTGGTTGAACGCACTCGCGCACTGGCGCACTCACGCACTCACGCACCTGTTTGCGACGACGGGGCAAGCACGATCCGCCATCCCCCTAACCGGCCGCCGGCGCTCACCCCGAGATCAGTGACACCGGTCGCTTCCCCTGTCGCTGAAGCCCGTGCCCGCGCCCACGAACTCCCAGTCGTAGCCGTCGGGGTGGAAGACCAGGCGCAGGACGCCGTGCACCTTGTTCTGGTGCACCTCGCTGTTGGCGTCGAGCTGGGCGCGGAAGTCGTAGAACGGCGCGCCGCCGGTGCCGACCACGAACTGGCGGACGCCGTGCTGGGTGTCCACGTGGCCGTCCGGCGTCTGCGGGGCGAAGCGCTCGTAGACGTGGTCGTGGCCGCTCAGCAGCACGTCCACGCCGCCTTCGTACAACGCGGCGAACAGCGCCTTCACCCGCTCCGAGTCGCCGTGCTCGCCGCTGCTGAAGCGCGGGCGGTGCATGGTGGCCACCGCGCAGCGGGCGGGGTGCGCGCGCAGGTCGTCGCGCAGCCACCGCATCTGCTCGGAGCCCTCCTCGGTGGCGGCTTCGCTGTTGAGGACCACCACGTGCCAGCCGTCCACGTCGAAGCTGTACCACCCCTTGCCGGCCGGCCCCGCCGCGGCGCCGAAGTAGGCGTAGTACGGGGCGCCGTGGTCGGTGCGGTAGTCGTGGTTGCCGATGGTGGGGCGGGTGCGGGCCCTGTGGCGCCCCCAGGTGGGCCCGTAGCAGTCCTTGAACTGCGCGGCGGTGCCGTGGGAATAGACGTTGTCGCCCAGCGGCATCACCACGCCGCCGATGTGGTCCAGCAGCCGCGCCGTGGCCTCGTCGCTGCGCCACCAGCACCCGGCGATGTCGCCCGCGGCGACGACGGAGGTGTGCGGCGCGGGCCCTTCCCCGCGCCGCGGCTCGCCCCCGCACGCCGCGGCGGTGGCGGCGGCGAGAACGAGGCGCAGGGCGCGGGCGGCGGTACGGGCGATCGGCTGCGGCATCGGGGCTCGGCACTTCGGTGGTGCGGGGCTTCCCGCCGGGGCGTGTGGACGGCACGGCGGGGCGCTAGATTCCGGGGGCAAACCTACATCCGTCCACTCGCCCCGCACCACCCCATGTGCCTGGTAACGCTCGCCTGGGACAAGCACCCGCGCCACCGGCTGATCGTGGCCGCCAACCGCGACGAGTTCTACGGCCGCCCCACCGCGCCGGCCGGGTGGTGGGCCGACGCGCCGCACGTGCTGGCCGGCCGGGACCTGCGCGAGGGCGGCACCTGGATGGGCGTGACGCGCGACGGACGCTTCGCCGCCGTCACCAACGTGCGCGAGCCGCAGGCGTACCGCGTGGGTGCGCCGTCGCGCGGCCACCTGGTCGGCAACTTCCTGGTCAGCCGCGCGCCCAGCCTGGGCTACGCCGCGGGGCTGATGCCGATCGCGCCGATGTTCAACGGCTTCAACCTCCTGCTCTTCGACGGCGCCACGCTGGCCTGGTTCAGCAACCGCGCCACGGGCGCGCGCACGCTGCCGCCCGGCGTGTACGGCCTGAGCAACGCGCAGCTCGACACCCCCTGGCCCAAGATGGTGCTGGCGAAGGAAGACCTGCACCGCGCGCTCGACGCCCCCGACGACGAGCTGGAGGCGCGCCTCTTCGCATCCCTCGCCCGCCGCGACCCCGCGCCCGATGCCGAGCTCCCCAGCACCGGCGTGGGCGAAGAGCGCGAGCGTGCCCTCTCCAGCGCCTTCATCGCCACTCCCGACTACGGCACCCGCTGCTCTACCGTCCTCCTGATCGGCCGCGACGGCGAGGTGTCGCTCACCGAGCGCACCACCACGCTGCCGGCCGGAGAGGGGTGGAGCGAGGAGCGGCACACGTTCACGATCGGCGAGCGGGGCTCCACGGCGAAGCCAGGGTAGGCGGCCGGCCGGTCCAGGGATGCGCTCCGGCGGCGGGGCCCTCACCCTGGCGTCCAGGCGCGACTGCGTCGCGTCCTGCACGCCTGTCCCTCTCCCAAAAACAGCCTGGGAGAGGGACCCGGGGGCGCT
>DASSME010000522.1:0-2365 GCA_035689035.1 Longimicrobium sp.
CGACGCGCTGTACGTGGCCGGCCGCTACAACACCGTGCGCGGCCCGCTGGCGGCCACCACCAACGACATCGGCGCCGACCGCTGGCAGTTCTCCGGCGGCTGGTACATCACCGACAACATCCTGCTCAAGGGCGAGTACGTCACGCAGAAGTACACCGGCTACGCCCCGACCAGCATGTTCAACGGCGCCAAGTTCAACGGCTTCATCTTCGAGGGCGCGGTCGCCTTCTGAGGCCCGCGCCGCGGGAGTGGAGGAGCAGGACCAGCAAGGGACAAATGCGGAGCGGGGGCCCCAGCCGGGGCCCCCGCTCCAATTTGCTCGCGTGCGAAAGTGACGGGCCCGCGATGCGTGTGGGGGATCTCTCGCCGGCACGGGCGCGCCAGCCGGCTGACCGTCGCGGAGAGATTCACCCCACGCCACCACGGCGCTCGTCCTGACAGGCGCGCGCCAGGCCACCGCGCATCATGGACAAGCGCCCGATGCTGGGCAGCGTGGCCGAGGCATCGCCGCGTGACGCGCCGTGCAACGCCCCCGCGATTCCTCCGCTCCCCGCGGCGGCCGCGCGGCCCGCCGCTTCGTGGAGCGAATCGCCCGGGCTGAAGCAGTGGCTGGACGCGGTGCCGTGACCCGCGTGCCACGCCGGCCGCATCGAGCACGCGCCGGGGACGGGGCAGGATCCCCGCCCACGGGACGCTCCGTTGATCCAATGCACAGGGAAGGTACCCATGAGCATCGCCGACGCCCTGGTCCAGCGCCTGTACACGCCCGGCAGCCTGAGCTCGTGCGAGGGCGGCGTGCGCTTCGAGCTCAGCAACCGGCTCGACGACATGCAGCTCACCGGCGTCCTCGGCGTGCGGCTGGACGGGCACGACGTGCCGGCCGCCGACGTGGAGCTGCGGCTGGGGGACGACCGCCGCGCCGCCCCGGGAGTCACGGCCGACCGGCCCGTGCGCTTCGGGCTGGGCGAGACGCTGGAGGTCGCCACCTCCGACGCCGCGGGGTTCGCCGCGGGCGCGCACGAGCTGGACGTGCGGCTGGAGAGCCAGCCGTTCGGCGAGCTGCACCTGACGGTGCACGACGATGTGGGGCCTGGCGGCGGTCCCGCCGAGCGCATCCCCCGCAGCGAGGACGACGACTACGGCGACGGCGCCGTGCGCGAGCGGCAGGAGTGGGTGCGGCGGCATACGGGCGCGAAGCTCGACACCGTCACCCGCTTCGGCTTCGAGCCGCACCTGGCGCGCGGCAACTGCGAGAACCTGGTGGGCGCCGCCCAGGTGCCGCTGGGCATCGCCGGGCCGCTGCAAATCAACGGCGAGCACGCCCGGGGCGAGTTCCTGGTGCCGCTGGCCACGGCCGAGGGAACGCTGGTGGCGTCGTACAACCGGGGGATGCGGGCGCTCAACCAGTCGGGCGGGGTGACCTGCACCGTGGTGGACGACGCCATGCAGCGCGCGCCGGTGTTCGCCTTCGACAGCGCGCGCGCCGGGCGCGACTTCGTCACCTGGGTCAGGTCCAGGCACGACGAGATCCGCCAGGTGGCCGAGGCCACCAACCCCTACCTGCGGCTGGCGTACATCGACCCGTACACCGCCAGCAAGTTCGTCTTCCTGCGCTTCGGCTTCCACACCCACGACGCGGCCGGCCAGAACATGGTGGGGCGGGCCACGCACGCGGCCTCGCTCTGGATCCTGCGGCACTTCGACGGGATCCGGAACTTCTACCTGGAGGGGAACATGGCGACGGACAAGAAGCCGTCGCACCTCAACACCCTGCGCACCCGCGGCCGCCGGGTGACCGCCGAGGCCACCATCCCCGCCGCCGTGCTGCGCCACGACCTGCGCGCCGACCCGCGGGCGCTGGCGTACCACGCCGGCGTGGCCAACCTGGGCGCGCTGATGGCGGGCGTGAACAACAACGGGCTGCATTCGGCCAACGGCATCACCGCCCTGTTCATCGCCACCGGGCAGGACGTGGCCAACGTGGCCGAATCGTGCGCGGCGCTGCTGTACACCGAGGTGACCGAGGCGGGCGACCTGTATCTCTCCATCACCCTGCCGTCGCTGATCGTGGCCACGCACGGCGGGGGGACGGGGCTGGCCACCCAGCGCGAGTGCCTGGAGCTGCTCGGCTGCACCGGGCCGGGAACGGTGAACAAGCTCGCCGAGATCATGGCCGCCGTGGTACTGGCCGGCGAGCTGTCGCTGGCCGCCGCCATCTCGTCGTACGACTGGGTGACGGGGCACGAGCGGTACGGGAGGCACGCGTAGGCAGGGGACAGGGGACAGGGGACAGGGGACAGGGGACCGGGGACAGGGGACCGGGGCCAGGGGACAGGGGACAGGGGCCGGCGGACGGCGGACGGCG
>DASSME010000523.1:0-3413 GCA_035689035.1 Longimicrobium sp.
GTGCTCCCCTCCCCCCGCGCAGCGGGGGGAGGGGCCGGGGGAGGGGGGCCGCCCGCGGCCGCGCCGATCCCCTTCGAAGTTGCGAATTGCCGCGGCCGCACTCCCCAAACGCCGGCCGGGCGCGGAGATCGCCTCTCCGCGCCCGGTCCATGATCCCGCCCCGCAGTCCCGTCAGGCCGCGGTGCCCGCGGTCCCGCCCTTCGGCGCGCTGGAGGTGGACCCGCCCGACGACTTGCCGCCCGACGCGCGCGTCTGTCCGCCTACCGAGCGAGACGACGACGAGCGCGAGCCGCCGGAGCGCGCGGTGCTCCCCGACGAAGATCCGCCCGAACCCGACGAGCTTCCCTCCGACGAACCGCTCTTGCGCGTGCCGCCGCTGGTGCGCGAGCGCGTCTGCGTGCTCGCCGCGCGGCGGCTGGCCTGGGCGGTGCGCGAGCGGGTGCGCGGCCTGGCCTCGAGGGTCACGCCCGCCTCGAGCACCAACGGGCCGGTGTCCACGATCTGCGCGGGCGCGGTGCCGGCGGTGGCCTCGAGCAGGTCGAGCGCGGTGCGCTCGGTGGCGCGCTTCACCAGGCGGCGCGCGTCGGTCAGCAGCGCTTCCATCCGCGCCAGGATCTCGTTGAGCTCGCTGGCCTCGCCGGGGGTGAGCTGCGGGCTGGCGCCATCCAGCTGCGGCTCGTGGAAGACCAGCAGGTCCACCGCGCCCATCGCGGCGATCTTGGCCAGCGTGCCGTAGTCGGGCTGCGCGGTGCCGCGCTCCCACTTCCCGACCTGCGACGCGTCGCTCACGCCCAGGCTCCTGGCGAAGTCGGCCGCGCTCATCCCCAGCCGCGTGCGGACGCCGCGGATGGTTCGCCCGATGATCTGCTTGGGTAGAAGTCGGATCGGCATCGTCGTTCCCCTGGGTCCCGAGTCAATTGCTTGCCGCACACCCACTTGCGGGCATCTCAAACGCAATTGCGGGGCCGCTGCGTGCACGAATCAGCCCTCGACCGCTGCTCCGCACTTGCGCGGATCGCGATCGGGGGCTGCTGGAGATTTTGCCGGGCCTGCCATCGGGTCCGGGGGATCCGTTCGTCCTTCCCTCCCACGCCCCAGCGATGTCTTCCTGAGTCACCCACCGCGCTGCGCGCGACCACGAAAGAAAAAAACGACGGCTGTTCCAGGCTGTTTGTCCTTGGGCCCGATGGCGTCCGGCCCCGCTACGGCAGCTCGATCTCGGGCTTGGTGGGGTGCGGGCGGTAGAGCACGGCAATGCGGCCGATGGTCTGCACCAGCGCCGCGCCGTCGATGCGCTGCTCCAGCTCGGCGCCGGCGTCGCGCACGTGCAGCGGCGCGGCCTCCAGCACCTTGACCTTGATCAGCTCGCGGGTGTTCAGCGCTTCCTGGATGGAGCGCAGCGTGCTATCGGTGATCCCTTCCTTGCCCACGAACGCCACGGGCTTCAGGTGGTGCGCCAGGCTCTTGAGGTGCGCGCGCTGCTTGGGGGTGATGGTCATCGCCTCGTCTTTCCGGTTCCGTTCCGCGTGTGCCGCCCGGTCCGGAAGATACGCGCCACCCCGCCGCGCGGCGACCCATCGGCCTGTGGGGCGCCGCGCGAGGGTTCGTGGTCAGGGCACGAAGATGCTCCGCCTGGACGACCGCAGCCGGCGCCCGATCCCTTCCAGCACCGACACGCCGCTGCCGCCGTAGGTCACGTTGATGGTCGCGCTCCCGCTCACCAGCGCCGCCGGCGAGCCGATGGTGGCCGACGGGCCGGAGACCCGCGACAGCGCCACGGTATCCGCCGCGGCGGTCTTCACGTTGCCGTAGCGGTCCATCGCCTTGAGCGTGACGGGGTACGGCGTGCCGGTGCTGGGTGTGTTGGCCGTGTTGACCCGGAAGTACGGCCCGCACGAGTTCACCGCCTCGCCCGAAAGGTACAGCGCCAGCCGCGTGTACGCCGCGGGCGCCGTGATGTAGGTGACCGGCGACGCTTCCGTTCCGGCGGTCACCACCGAGCAGATCTGGCGCTGCCCGGGATAGTCGGTCACGTTCGGGTCCTCGGCGGGGCTCCCGGCCAGCACCGTCACCACCGTGGCGCCCAGCGACGTCGCGCGCTCATGCAGCCGCCGCACGGCGCCGGTGTCCTGCGACTCCTCGATGCTCTCCGTCATCCAGGTGTTGGAATCTTCCACGGTGATCACCTGCACGAAGAAGCCGTTCACGTCGTTGGCGGCCGAGGCCTGGCGCGGGACGCGGAACGCGATGGTCAGCTCGCCATCGAACTGGTTGGGCGACGAGGTCGCGTCCGGCAGCTGCCGCGAGGTGTCGCCGTGGCCGCGGATCACGAACCCCACCGGGAAGACGTGGGTCACGCCCGCGGGCGGCGAGATCCCCGCCACCTCGCCCGAGGAATAGACCTGCAGCACGTCGGGGAACGGCGACTGCAGGGTGACGCCGTCGCGCCCCATCGACACCGCGCCGGTGGGGACGATGAGCCTGGCGAGCGAGGTGTCGGCCGAGGTGCCGTCGGGCTTGCTGATGGTCGAGAACGCCGTTCCCGGTATGGTGGCGGTGGTGGAGGTGAGCAGCAGGGCGAGGTTGTTCCGGGTGCCGCCGGTGGCGTTCCGCACGCGGTAGGTGACGGCGAAGTACCGCTGCCCGTCGCTCCCGCGCGGCCCGTCGTTGACCACGGTGCCGCTGATCTGCTCGATGGTGAGGCCCGTGTTGTACTGCGTGAGCGTGCCCCGGCCGGGGGACGGCGCCCTCACCGCTCGCACCGTGGAGGTGATCTGCCCCGTGGCGATCCCCGTGATGCCGATCTCGTACACGCCGAACGGAGTGATCGGCTTCCGTGGTTCGGGGTCGGGCGGAAGCGTGGGGCGCGCCGCGTCGTTCGCGCAGGCGGCGGATGCGAGCAGCGCGGCGGCTGCCAGCAGGCGG
Organism: Longimicrobium sp.; assembly: GCA_035689035.1. GTDB lineage: Bacteria > Gemmatimonadota > Gemmatimonadetes > Longimicrobiales > Longimicrobiaceae > Longimicrobium. The sequence goes on from DASSME010000523.1 coordinate 2,926, forward strand.
AGCAGGTGGCGCATGGGACCTCCAGAGTGAGAGGAGCCGATCGCGGCCGGAGGGCCACGATCATCCCACAGTAGGGTCCACTACACACACTTGGAAGTGTCTCAAAAGGATGTGAGGAATGATTCCGCGCGTGATACCCACCCATTGATCGGATTCGGACGACACGATCCCCGACCCGGGTCAAGGCTTGCGCTTCGAGTGTTCCGTTCCCAGTGCAGGCTATAGATCCTTCAGCCTGCAAAGCTTGATCGAGCCACCGGTTAAGCGTGATCTGCCTCGGGATGACGTCGTCCGGTTTTCATTGAAGTGATGGGTGTCCAACCGCGATTCGGTATGAGGCATTCACGAAGGAGAAGCGGAAAGATGGAGCAAGCAGGGAACGGCGGATTTTCTCTGCTGCTTCTGCTTCCCTGCTCCCTCTGCGTGAACCTTCACGGTCAGATCTTCGGGGTGCGCAAACGCGGCGGGGCGGCGCCGGAAGTGGCGCC
>DASSME010000524.1:0-13603 GCA_035689035.1 Longimicrobium sp.
CGGCCACCATCAACCCCGACTTCGGGCAGGTGGAGGTGGACCCGGCGGTGGTGAACCTCTCCGCCTTCGAGACCTTCTTCCCCGAGCGCCGCCCCTTCTTCGTGGAGGGCGCCGACATCTTCCAGTTCGGGCAGATCAACACCTTCAACGACTACGGCTTCTCGCAGTTCTTCTACTCGCGCCGCGTGGGCCGCCAGCCGCAGGGCGACGTGAACGCCGACGACGTGACCGACGAGCGCTCGCCCGACGCGTCCACCATCCTGGGCGCGGCGAAGGTGAGCGGGAAGGTGGGGAACTGGTCGGTGGGGCTGATGAACGCGCTGACCGACCGCGAGATGGCCGACTACCGCGGCGGCGACGGGATCGACCGCCAGTACCCGGTGGAGCCGCTCACCAACTACTTCGTGGGCCGGGTGAAGCGCGACTTCGGCCGCGGCTCCACCGTGGTGGGCGGGATGCTGACCGGCGTGGTGCGCGACCTGCGCGGCGCCGAGTTCGACCCGTTCCTGCGCGAGAACGCCTGGATGGGCGGGGTGGACGGGCAGCACCAGTGGCACAACCGCGAGTGGACGCTGTCCGGCTACCTTTCGGGGAGCCGCGTCGGCGGCGCGGCCGACGCGATCGCGCGGACGCAGCGCTCCAGCGCGCGCTACTACAACCGCCCCGACAACGACTACGTGGAATACGACCCGGCGCGCACCTCGCTGGACGGGCACGCGCTGGAGGCGGCGCTGAGCCACGCCGGCTCGTGGGACCTGTCGGCCGCGTACAAGGAGGTGAGCCCGGGTTACGAGATCAACGACATCGGGTTCATGAACCGGGCCGACTACCGCGCCTTCAGCACCTTCCTGGGGCAGCGGATCAACAAGCCCGGCGGCGCCTTCCGCCAGCGCTCGCACTACATCTACCACAACGCGGCGTGGAACTTCGGCGGCGACAACATCTTCAACTCCGTCGGCTTCGGCGCCAACGGGCAGTTCAAGAACTTCTGGTCCGCGGGCGTCAACGGCGGGGTGGAGCTGGACCGCTGGGACGACCGCGCCACCCGCGGCGGCCCGGTCATCCGGCGCCCGGGCGGGTGGAACCTGGGGCTGAACGGCAACACCGACGACCGCAAGACGGTGTGGTTCAGCGGCGGCGTGAACACCTCGCGCGCGCGCACCGGCGGGTGGGACCGCGGCGCCAGCTTCGGCGTGAACTGGCGCCCCACCACCTCGGTGCAGCTGAGCGTGGGCCCCAACCTGAGCCGCACGCACGACCCGCTGCAGTGGATGGACACCGTCGAGGACGCGACGGCGACGGACACGTACGGCAACCGCTACGTCTTCGCCACGCTCGAGGCCACCAACCTGGGGATGGACACGCGGCTCAGCTGGACCTTCTCGCCCACGCTCAGCCTGCAGCTGTACGCGCAGCCGTTCGTCAGCGCCAACCGCTTCCACGGCTACCGCTCGCTGGCCGCGCCGCGCACCTTCGATTTCGACCCGTACGCCGTGGCCGACGAGGCGGAGAACGATTTCACCTTCATGTCGCTGCGGGGCAACGCGGTGCTGCGGTGGGAGTACCACCCGGGCTCGGCGCTCTTCGTGGTGTGGCAGCAGGACCGCGCCGGCGCCGACGCCGACGGCCGCTTCCGCTTCGGCGACAACCTGACCGGCATCTTCGACCGCCCCAGCCGGAACGTGCTTCTCGTCAAGGCGACGTACTGGCTGAACCGGTAGGGTGCTGGGTGCTGGGTGCTGGGTGCTGAGTGCCGAGGTGACGAGCCGCCCCCGTGGAGAGATCCGCGGGGGCGGCTTCGTGCGTAGGAGGGTCGCAGTGGGCGACGGAGATTCCCCTTCGCGACGCGATAATTCCGTTCGCCGATCACCTTCACCCCGACCAGGGAGGTCTCCCATGCAGTCGTTGAAGCTGGTTCTCGACCCGGAGCTGCTGGCGGTGGAGTCGTTCACCGCCGCGATACCGGACGGAAGCGCGAACCTGGTGTCGTCCATCATCCGCGACACCGTGGCGCGCGAGACGGAGTGGATCTCGTGCTACGCGTCGGACTGCGGCACCTGCGGCGGCACCGACTGCTGGGTCTGACGCCGCCAGCCGCGAAGCGTCTCGCACCTCGTCCGCCACCCATGGCTGTGTGCTGATTCGAGATCCGGCTGAACTGCTGCCTCACGCAGGGCCCGCAGGGTCCGCAGAAAAACCCAGCAGTTCTCCGCGGACCCTGCGAACCCTGCGTGAGGCCATCGCACCCTGTCGTGTGAACGATCTACGCGGACCCGTGACTGCCCAAGCGGATCTGGGCATGGCTCGGCGCGAGCTTCATCCGCTGCCGGCACAAGAAGGGGCCTCCCCCGCGCCGCGGAGGAGGCCCCTCGTCGTACTCAGCACTCAGCACTCAGCACTCAGCACTCAGCACTCAGCACTCAGCACTGCAGTTACCGCTGCGACAGCGCCTGGAACTTCTCGCCGATGTGCTGGAGGCGCTGGGCCTCGGCGGCGTTGCCGCGCTGCTGCTCGGCCTGCGCCTGCGCCATGAAGGCGTAGTAGTAGTGGATCGGGATGTTGCGCGTGGCGTCGTCGGCCCAGTGCGCCCGGTCTTCCAGGCCGCGCAGGGTGAACACCTTGTTCAGCAGCTTCGACCCGTTGTCGGCGTCCATGTAGGCGCCCAGCACGGGGCTGTACTCGGCCGTGGGCATCTTCAGCAGGTGCGCGGCGTCCTGCGGCGTCACCAGCTTGAACGCCATCCCCTGCCGCGCCACGTACGGCGCCAGCCCCAGTTCGTACTGCACGTTGGTGGTGCTGGCGAAGAAGATCGGCCGGTCGCCCCACGCCTGCTGGATGATGCTGAGCACGAACTGGTCGCTGGCGAACAGGTACTTGCCCTGCTGGATCGGCACCTGGATCCCCCGCGCGGTGAAGTAGGTCCCCTCCTCGTTCACCTGCATCACCTGCGCGTGCACCACCGCGTCGATCTGGTCGTCACGCAAGGCGAAGATCGAGCGCGTGGGCGCCCTGCCCGGCGCGTACACCCGCGGGCCGTTCCCCGGGTACGGGCGCTGGCAGATGATGCGCGTGGGGTCGCTCATCGGGTCCTGCCCCGGGCGGCACGGCGTGGTGAGCGCGCGCAGCTGCTTGGGGTACCAGTCGGTGTTCAGGTACGAGAGCACGATCACCGTCACGTCGCGCCGGATCCCTTCCACCTCCTGCAGGTACCAGAGCGGGAAGGTGTCGTTGTCGCCGTTGGTGAACAGCACCCCGTACGGCTCCACGCTCTGCAGGAGGTTGTACGCCAGGTCGCGCGCCGCGTAGTCGCCGCGGCGGCTGGCATAGCTCCAGTTGAGCACCAGCGGGATCAGCCCCAGCGCCAGCACGAACGACGCGGGCCACAGCTTGCGCGCCCCCCCCATCGCCTCGGAGAGCTGCAGCCAGAGCGCGGTGAGCCCGATCCCCACCCACAGCCCCCACAGCGAGAACGAGACGAGGAAGAAGTAGTCGCGCTCGCGCACCTCGGCCATGTCGGGGCTGAGCCCGAGGCTCTGCACCTGCATGTAGCCGTACTTGAAGTTCATGTAGATGGTGAGCCCCACCGACAGCGTGCCGAAGAGCACCGCCATGTAGACGAAGCTCTTCCGGTCGCGCCGGAAGTGCTCCAGCGCCCCGAAACCGCCCAGCGCCGTGAACAGCAGGGTGATGAAGATGCGCCCGGCGCCGAAGTACCCCGTGGCCCCCGAGATGCTGCGCGCCCACTGCCAGTCGAAGTACTGGAAGTAGTTGGCCATCTGCGCCCAGAACGGCGCCTGCCGCTGGAAGATCGGCGGCTTGGCGTACTGCTCGCGCGCCAGCGAGGCGAACAGGTTCTGGCAGTAGCCGGGGAGCTTGATGCTGCCGAAGCCCACGATGCTGGTGAGCGCCGAGCCCACGCTGGGGCAGCTGGGGTTGGCCTCGTTGATCACCGGCTGCAGCCCCGCGCGGGTGCTGAGCAGCAGGTGCACCGAAAGCCCCAGGATGCCGAACACCGCGGCGAAGGCGTAGAGTCGCCAGTTGGTGAAGCTGCGCGGGCGTACCAGGAAGATGAACAGCAGCAGCGCCGGCGTGGCCAGGAAGGCCATCAGGTGGTTGCCCACGCTGAGCGCCAGCATGAACACCATCAGCACCAGCACGTTGTCGTCGTGGAAGCGGCCGGGCCCGCGGAAGCCGCGGTGCTCCTCCACGTGGTCGCGCCAGAGGAAGACCAGCCAGCTGAGCGCCGCGATGGTGAACATCGAGACGGTGTAGACCTTCTCGTTCACGTTCCCCTGGTTCCACACCGTGAACGCGGTGGCGCTCACCAGCACGCTCACCCCAGCCCCCACGCGCCGCACGGCCTCGCGCCCGTCGAAGAAGCCCAGGATGCGGTGCACCATCAGGTACCAGAAGAACGCCGTGCCGGCGCTCATGAAGGCACTGAACAGGTTGATGCGCACCGCGGTGGGCAGCCCCGTGGGCGTGAGCAGGATGTCCCACGCGCGGGCCAGCAGCACGAACAGCGGGTTCCCGGGCGGGTGGGGGATGCCCAGGATGTGGCTGGTGGCGATGTACTCGCTGGTGTCCCAGAAGGCGGTGGTGGGCGCCAGCGTGAACGCGTACAGCGCGAACACGGCGAGCGCCGCCGCCAGGGCCAGCAGGTAGGGCGGGCGGTTGGGCCCGGCCGTGTCCGCCACGGTCGGCTCGGAAACGGAAACGCGCGCCCGCTCGGTCTTGGTCGCAGTCATGAAGCGGCCCTGCAAAGGGTCGGTCTGGGGGTGGGTGGATAACCGGACAAAGGTAAGCCCTTCGGCCGGTCTTGTCGACAGCGCGCACGATCAACCCCCGCCGCGGCAAGAGGTTCCATGGACGGTGCTGAGTGCTGGGTGCTGGGTGCTAAGTGCTGGGTGCTGGGTGCGGCGACGGCTGGCATCGTCCGGAGCTCCGTCCTTCCTGTCTTCCCCGACTTTGAGGAGACGCCGCTTCCATTCCGGTGGTTGCCCGGCGCGCGGCACCAGCACACCTCTGCACTGACGCACTCGCGCACGAGTCATCCCGCCGTGCCTTCGAGCAGGAACTCGTAATAGACGAGGGGATTGCCCTTGTAGACCACGCGGCCGCGCTCCTGGAACCCCCAGGCGGCGTAGAATCCGCCCGCTCCGGCCGGCGCGTCGTAGGCGTCCAGGCGGATCGCGTCACCGGGCCAGGCGCGGGCGACGGCGATCGCGTCGGCAATGGCCTGGCGGCCCAGGCCCATCCCCTGGTGCGCCACCGAGACGGCCATCCCCGTGAGGTACAGCGGCCGCTTCACGGGGGTGAAATAGGCGACGTCGATCGCCCACGGCTTCTTGGGCGCCAGCCGGAGGACGGTGTAGATCCGCTTCCCCTCGCGTCCCACGCGGACCCGGGCGTGGCGCAGGGAGAGGACCGCGCCGCGCTCCGAGCCCAGCGACGACCAGTGCCCCTCGCCGTAGCGGGCCGTCAGCGCGCCGGCCGTGGCGTTGTGCAGCCCCGCGATCGCCGCCGCGTCATCGGCCGTCGCATCCCTGAACTTCAGCCGCATCCCCCCTCCCGCGAGCACCTGGAGATTCGTCCGTCCGCATCCCGTCCCCCCGAAGATGCGGCGCCGACGCCTGCCGCGGAACCGCGCACGCTCGTTGCCGCCGTGTGGCTCGGCGACCCGACAACATCCGCGCGAGCTCCGGCGACACGCGGGCTCCGCGCGCACCGCCGCATGGGCGCGCCCCGATGCCGCGCCCACAGCCTCGCGCGGTTTGCGAGGCTTCCTGTCGTCGTAGCCGTGGCTTCAGCCGCCCCGTGCGAGATCCGCCCCCCCCCCAGCACCCAGCACCCAGCACCCAGCACCCAGCACCCAGCACCCAGCACCGTCCGTGGCCCCAGTCCTGCAACACGCCGCGTGTTCCCCGGGCGGCGCGCGCCCGGGCCAGGGCTGCACCCACCCGGCTGATGACGGCGACTGAGACGGAAACGAAGGACGCGCTCGGAGAACGCATCGCCGGGATCGCGGAAGAGGCGGGCGCCCAGCGCGTGGCGTGCGCCTGGTACGACTATGAGACACGGCGGGACTGGAACCTGTGTGGCAACGAGTGGTTCCACGCCGCCAGCACCATCAAGGTGCCGATCCTGCTGGGCGTGTTCGGCTCCGCGCACCGCGGGCACCTGGTGCTGGACAGCCGCGTGAACGTGCGCAACCGCTTCTACAGCGCCGCCGACGGCAAGCCCTTTCGCGTGGAGAGCGGGCGCGACGCCAACAGCGAGGTGCACCGCGCGCTGGGGCGCACCATGAAGGTGAACGAGCTGGCGTACCACATGATCGTCACCAGCAGCAACCTGGCCACCAACCTCCTGGTGGACCTGGTGGGGATCGACCAGATCCGCGCCACGGTCCGGGAGCTGGGGGTGACCGGGGTGGACCTGCGCCGCGGCGTGGAAGACGAGCGGGCGTGGGAGAAGGGGCTCAACAACCGGGTCACCGCGAAGGGGCTGATCTCCGTCCTCCAGCTGATCGAGGAGGGGAGGGCGTTCCCGTCCGACGACCGGGAGAAGGCCCTGCTGAGCGTGGAGCTGTCCGCGCGGATGCTGGAGATCCTGCACGACCAGGAGTTCCGCAGCGGGATCCCCGCGGGGGTGCCCGACAGCGCGCGCGTGGCCAACAAGACGGGCGAGATCAGCACGGTGGCGCACGACACCGCCATCGTCTACCTCCCCGAGCGCAAGCCCTACTGCATCACCGTGCTCACCCAGTGGGAGCCGGGGGCGTCGGGGCGCAGCGACACCATCGCGCGGGTCTCGCGCGCCGTGTACGAGCACCTGACGGCCGGGGGCGGGGGGTGATGGCGGACGGAAAGCTGGAGGTGGTGGACGGGCTGAAGCTGGACGACGAGCTGCGGAAGATCCTGCGCCCGGGCGAGCTGATGCGCGACCGCGACGGGCGGCTGCGCCGGCTCCCGCGCTTCTTCTACCGCGTCCCCGACTGGGAGACCGCGCTGGAAAGCCCGCTCTCGCCCCACTTCGAGACCTGGGAGTTCCTGAACGTGGACGTGCGCGAGACCGAGCGCCTGCGCCACGAATGGCCGCGCTACCTCCCCTGCGCCGTGCAGCTGCTGGCCAGTTTCCTGGAGCTGCTCCGGCGCGAGGTGGACACCTACGTGCACATCGCGGCCAACGGCGGCTACCGCTCGCCCTCGCACCGGCTCAGCACGCACGCGAGCACGCACTGCTGGGGCACCGCGGCCAACCTGTACCGCGTCGGCGACGACTGGCTGGACGACGAGAAGACGATCGCCAAGTACGCCAGGGTTGCCCGGAAGCTGATGCCCGGGGTGTACGTGCGGCCCTACGGGCACGGGGTGGCCGAGGCCGACGACCACCTGCACCTGGACCTGGGATGGACGATCGTGGTGCCGCACAACGTGCCCGGCGAGCGGGCGCGCAGGGAAGACCCGGTGGACGAGGCCCGCGCGGAGGGCTCGGGCATGGAAACGGGAACGGGAACAGGGACCGCCGGAGCTGGGGATTGATGAGCGTGAAGCGCAAGAAGGAGGATTTCTCCAGCAAGACCGGCCGCGCCAGGCAGGCACGGCTGAGGCTGGCCGCGATCGGGATGGAGGCCGAGTTCCAGGTGGCGGTGGACGGCGAGCTGGCGCGCCCCGAAGACGTGTTCGGCACGCCCACGGCGTTCATCCGCGACGACCTGATGCACCGGCAGGGCACCAGCTACCACCTTCCCACCGGCGGCGCGGTCTACTTCGACACCGGGGTGATCGAGGTGGCCACGCCGGTGATCGAGATCGCGCCGGGGTGCGCGGCGCGCGCGGGGCGCAGCCTGTGGGAGGCGATCCTGTACGTGCGCGGCGAGCTGGACGCGTGGGAGGAGCGCACCGGTCGCGAGGTGCGGCTGATCGGCTTCAGCACGCACTACAACATCTCGTTCGAGCTGCCGCGGCGGCTGCAGGGGCGTTCGCGCACGGTGGGGAAGCTGGCCAAGCTGCTCAGCTACATCCTTCCCGTCCCCGTGATGCTGCTGGCGGCCAACCGCAGGTCCACGGGGATCGGGGTGCGGCCGCGCGGCGACCGCATCGAGATCACCGCCGACTTCACCCCCAGCGCGTCGCTGATGATCGCCACCGCCACGCTGATCACGGGGATCGTGCGCGAGGTGATGACCTGGCCCAGCTTCGAGCTGGACGTGCTGGAGCGGACGGACCTTCCCGTGATCGAGGGGTACGCGCCGATCCCGCACACCACGCGCAATGGGTGGCTGGCCAAGCTCACCTGCTTCCAGTGCAACCCCTTCGAGGCCGACGTGGACGTGCCGATGTGGAGCACCCGCGACGGGCGCCGGCTCAGCCTGCGCGCCATCGCGGGCCTCACCGTGCGCCACTTCTGGGACGCCATCCAGCGCATCAGCGACCCCTGGACGTTCCGGCTGATCGGCAGCGTGATGCGGGGGCGCGCGCCCAGCCTGCTGGACCTGGGCGACCACCCGCCCGAGTACGAGGACGTGGGCCGGCTCTGCACCTGGGACAACCTTTTCCCCGAGCGCGAGCTCAGCCGCAGCCGCTACGAGCAGGTGCTGATCCGCGCCATCAGCGGCCAGACGCTGCGGATGAACGGGATGCACTACGTCCCCACCGGGATGCGGGGGTGGAGCCAGGTGCTCTTCCGCCGCGAGGACGACCGGACGCTGCACGTCTTCGGCATCGACTACCTGATCGGCCACCTGCGCGACTGGGAGCAGGGCGCCAGCCGCGGCGGGTGAACGGCCGCGCGGGAGTTTCGGGGGACGAAACAGCGGTGCGCGCACCACACGGAGGAGCGGAGAACTTGGGTCGTAGTTCTCCGCTCCTCCGTTCTTCTCCGCTGCTCCGTGTGACGCCCTTTCTCGGCTCCGGGGGCAGCAGGTGAACCCACGGATCCGCGACCCGGCCTTCTCCGCTGTCTCCCCTTCCCTCCCATCTCTGCGTGATCTCTCCCGGCGCCGGAAGAAACGGATGCCGCATGGCGCGGATTTCGCCCGCTGGCACGGCGGCGGACGGGAGCGGCGCGGCGGAAGAGCCGGGCGGCTGCCGGCCAGGTGCAGGGGAGGCTGGGCATGCGGATCCGTCACACCGCCCTGATCGCCGCGGCGCTGCTCGCGGCGTGCGACAGTTCCACCGGCCCCACGCGGTACAGCGCGCAGGGCACCTGGGCCGGCCAGGAGACCAGCGGCACCACGCTGATCTCGCTCGTCCTCACGCAGAAAGGCGACGCGGTGACGGGCACCGGCACCGTCCGCGGCGAGCGAGAGATCGCGGTGACGGCCGAGGGCTCGGCGATCTCAGCGGACTTCTCGGTCGTCCTCACCTCGCCCGGCTACCAGCCGGTGCAGATGACGGGCGGGTTCACCAGCCGCAACGAGATCGCGGCGTACATGGTGGGCAGCGGCTTCTACGGCGACGAGATCGTGCTGCGCAAGCAGTAGCCGCACCCCGTCACCACCGCCACACCGACCGGCCCGGCGGCCATCTCGAAGAAGAGCGGCTCCGGCGGGTCGCCCGGGCGCCCGCGCGGGCACCCGAAATGGACGGCCCAACGCTCTTGACGAACGTGGTCCCGCGCGGCTGATTGCAACGGTGCGGGGCGGACGCCGGGTGGCGGTCAGCCGCGCGTCTCGCGCTCCATCAACATCTCCGGCTCGGCGTGCTCCACCCCCGGCAGCGCGCTGAGCGCGCCAATCCTTTGCAGGGCGCCGGCGATGTCTCCCTCCACCGGCGCGACCCACGCGGTGTGCGGCGCGTAGGCGGGCACCCGCTCGATGCGGAACCCCGCGCCGCGCAGGGCCCCCTCGGCGGCGTGCGGGTCGGCGCCCGGGGCGAATCGCAGGTACACGCGGCCGGTGGGCACGGCCAGGCTCCCACCGGAAAGCGCGTACACCGGCCCGCCGCCGGCCCCGGGCCCCGGGTACACGCGCGCCTCTCCCACGTCCGCCACGGGGGCGGCGCCTTCCGTCTCACCCGCGGCGCCGTGGACCGCGTGCAGGTCGGCGCGCAGCTCGTAGGCCGGCTGGCCGGCGGCGGCGAGCAGGCGGGCCGGCGGGGTGTTCCGATCGGCCATCGAAGTCCTCCGCTGAGAAGGTGTCCCCCACCCCAATGTGAGAAGCCCGGACGCACCGCGCGAGGGTTTCACGTCCCGTCTCCCCCCCGGGACCCGGCGCGCGCCGCCCGGCGCCTCCGCCCGGCCCTACGTTCCCCCCAAGTGTGGAGGTCTCATGTACACCGTGACCTACGGCGGCCGGCAGGGCGCCTCGTTCGAGCTGGACGTGAGCGACGCGCACGTGGTGGTGCGCACCGAGAGCCGCACCCCCGCCGCCACCCGCATGCCGTTCGCCGCGGCGTCGCTCACCGCCGCCGCGCGCCGCGTGATCGACGCGTTCGAGGTGCAGCTGCGCTTTCCCGAGGCGGGCGTCGAGGTGCTGCGCACGCGCGACCGCCGCCCCGACCGCGCCCTGCGCGACGAGGCCCGCGCGGTGCTGAGGGAACAGCCCGACGTGCGCTTCGCGGGGCGCGTGCTGGTGACGCCCCGGGCCGAGCGGCCGGTGGTGTACACCGAGAACTTCTTCGTGAAGTTCGACCCCGAGGCCGGCCCCGGCCAGTGCGAGGAGCGGCTCGCCCGGTACGGCCTGTCGGTGAAGCGCCCGCTCCCGTTCGCGCGCAACGCGTTCTTCGTGCAGGCCCCCGAGGGCACCGGCGTGTCGGTGTTCGAGATCGCCCAGGGGCTGCTGGACGACCCGACGGTGGAGCTCTGCCACCCCGAGCTGGTGCGCGAGGTGCGCGCGCGCGGCGCCTTTCCCAACCAGTGGCACCTGAAGAAGGCGACCTTCGGCGGCGTGGTGGTGGAGCAGCACGTGAACGCCGAGAAGGCGTGGCAGCTCTCCGACGGCCGCGGCGTGACCATCGCCGTCATCGACGACGGGGTGGACATCGACCACGAGGAGTTCCGCGCCGCCGGAAAGGTGGTGTCGCCGCGCGACGTGACCCGCCGCACCAACGACCCGCGCCCGGGGAACGAAGACAACCACGGCACCGCGTGCGCCGGCGTCGCCTGCGCGGCGGGGAGCTTCGGGGCGTCGGGCGTGGCGCCCGGCGCGCGGCTGATGCCGATCCGGCTGGCGTCGGGGCTGGGGTCGATGGCCGAGGCCGACGCCTTCGCGTGGGCCGCCGACCACGGCGCCGACGTGATCTCGTGCAGCTGGGGCCCCGCCGACGGCCGCTGGTGGGACCCCGCCGACCCGCGCCACGCGCAGAAGGTGCTCCTTCCCGACAGCACCCGGCTGGCCATCGACCACGCGGTGCAGAAGGGGCGCGGCGGCAAGGGGTGCGTGGTGCTGTTCGCCGCGGGGAACGGGAACGAGAGCGTGGACAACGACGGCTACGCCAGCTACCGCAACGTGATCGCGGTGGCGGCGTGCAACGACCGCGGGGTGCGCTCGCTGTACAGCGATTTCGGCCGCGCGGTGTGGTGCGCCTTCCCCAGCAACGACGTGATCGACCCGCCGCGCCCGCGGCCGCTCACCACGGGGATCTGGACCACCGACCGCAGCGGCACCCTGGGCTACAACCCGGGCTCGGCCGCCAAGGGCGACGTGGCGGGGAACTACGCCAACGACTTCGGCGGCACCTCGAGCGCGTGCCCCGGCGCGGCGGGGGTGGCCGCCCTGGTGATCGCGCGGAACCCCGAGCTGCGCGCCGACGAGGTGCGCGGGATCCTGAAGAACGCCTGCGACCGCGTCGACACCGCGGGCGGCGCGTACGACGCGGCGGGGCACAGCGCCTTCTACGGCTTCGGCCGGCTGAACGCCCGCCGCGCGGTGGAGCTGGCGCAGGCCAAGCCCGCCGGCGCGCTGGCCATTCGCACCGCGCGGCAGGACGTGCAGATCCGCGACCTGAAGGTTTCGCGCATCCAGCTCCCGATCGCCGACACCAGCAAGCTGCGCGGGCTGAAGGTGGGGGTGGACCTGGAGCACACCTTCATCGGCGACCTGGTGGTGACGCTGGTGCCGCCCCCGGGCTCGGGGATTCCGCCGGTGGTGCTGCACGACCGCCAGGGCGGCTCCACCGACAACCTCCGCCGCACCTACGACGCGCTGAGCACGCCGGCGCTGGCCAACGCCGTAGGGAAAGTGCCCACCGGCACCTGGACGCTGGAGGTGAGCGACCGCGAGGCGGGCGACACCGGCGTGCTCCACGCGTTCACCCTGGAGATGGCGATCTGATACCAAATCCGCGAATACAGTTGCTGCACCTGCACCGCTAACAACGGCGTCACACGGAGGACCGGAGGGCAACGGAGCAGCGGAGAACTGCACGCGAATCCGCCGCAGTTCTCCGCTGCTCCGGTCTTCTCTGCTGCTCCGTGTGACGCCGTTCAGCCCGTATGATCCAACCACTGTATATCCGGATCCGGTATGATTCGTCCGTCCGGTGCGGAGCCGCCAGGATCTGGCTCCTTCGCGCCGGAACAGATTGCCGCATCTCGCAAGAACTGCTTCACAACACGGGGCGCCCGGCCGGACGGCCGGGCGCCTTCGCGCACTGCAAACCCATCAACCACAATGCGTTGCAGCGCAAGTGAAGACCGGGCACCAGCGTTGCCTTATGGTCGGACGGAAATCCATTGACCCACTCGACTCGACGGCTGATCCGCATGACCAGGCTCGCTCGCACCGCCGCCCTGCTCCTCGCCCTCGCCGCCGCCGCCTGCTCGGGCGGCGGATCGTCCGGCCCCGTCGACCCCGGCGGCGGCACGGGCGGGGGCGGAGGCGGTGGAGGGGGAGGTGGCGGCGGCGGAACGGGCGGGGTGCCGGACCTGGGGCCCGGCGCCAGCCTGCACGGCAAGCGGCCCTTCCCCGACGACAACCCCTGGAACCGCGACGTTTCGAAGGACGCGGTGGACCCCGGCTCGGCCACGCTGATCGCCGCGTGCGGGAGCGCGGCGACCGGGCTGCACCCCGACTTCGGCACGGTATGGAACGGCGCGCCGATCGGCATCCCCTACGTCGTGGTCTCGGGGAGCCAGGGGCGCGTGCCCGTCAGCTTCTACTACGCCGACGAGAGCGACCCCGGGCCGTACCCGGTTCCGCCCGGCGCGCCGATCGAGGGCGGGCCGAGCTCGGACGGCGACCGCCACGTGCTGGTGATCGACCGCGACAACTGGAAGCTGTACGAATTGTACGATGCGCACCCGGTGAACGCCGGCCAGAGCTGGACCGCGGGGTCGGGGGCGATCTTCGACCTGAACAGCAACGCGCTGCGCCCGGCGGGGTGGACGTCGGCGGACGCGGCGGGGCTGCCGATCTTTCCGGGGCTGGTGCGCTACGACGAGGTGGTGGAGCAGAAGGCGATCCGGCACGCGCTGCGCTTCACCTGCCCGCTCACGCGGCGGGCGTACGTGGACCCGGCGCGCCACTGGGCCAGCAGCCGCACCGACCCCAACCTGCCGCCGATGGGGATGCGCGTGCGGCTGAAGGCCGGCTTCGACGTATCGCACTTCAGCCCCAACCTGCAGGTGATCCTGAACGCGATGAAGACGTATGGGATGCTGC
>DASSME010000525.1:0-9098 GCA_035689035.1 Longimicrobium sp.
CCAGGAATCTCTTCGTATCGATAAGGCGGTCGTGCGGATCACGCCAGATTGCGCAGGGTGCGAGCAGCCGGCGCACAAGTCCGGCCGGAGCACCGATGACGGAAACGAAGCGGCCCGGACGCACCGTGCGTCCGGGCCGCTTCGCCCTCCCGTGTCGCCCGCCGGTGGTCAGCCGACGGGCGCGGGCTGGTCGCCGCCGATCAGGGCGTGCACCTGCACCTGTTTCGACGCATCCCACTGCTCCTTGGCGCACTGGTAGCCGTACTCCAGGTTCGCACGCATGTCCTCGGGGCTGAACTTGAGGGTGTCGCCCCGCAGCGGCTTCTGCGGGCGGATGATGCGCAGCGACACGGCGCGCTTGCTGGCGAACGGGTTCTTCACCCCGCTGTTCTGGAACGCGGGGACGATCACGTCGTCCTTCACTCCCGCGGCGCGCAGCTTTCCGACCACGGCGTTGATGTAGACGTTGGCGTCGGTGTAGAGCTGCGAGAGCTTGATGTCGCTGGCGCCCACCTCCTCGCTCAGCAGGTCCACCGCGCGCTGGGCCACGTCCACCACGCTGCCGAAGCGCTTGTCGTAGGTGCCGCGCTTGTCCATCGGCGGCGCCAGGACGATGCAGCAGATCTCGTCGGCGCCCGCGTCGATGGCGATCTCGATCGGCACGTACTCGCGCACGCCGCCGTCCACGTAGCCGTCGTCGCCGGCGCCGGGGCGCGAGTTGACCACCGGCGGCATGGCCATGGGGATGCTGGACGAGGCGTGGATCGCGTTCACCAGCTGCTCGAGCTTCTCCACCTGCACCACCACGTCGTTGCTGGGGATGGCGGTCTGCCCGGTCTGGTAGTAGACCAGCTTGCCGTCGCGCAGGTCCACCGAGGTCACCGCCATGCGCTTCTTCGAGTTCTTCAGCGTCTCGAACAGGTCCTTGGTGATGTGCTTCTCGATGCGCTTGCGCAGCGGCCCGCTTCCGTACAGCGACGGCTTCCCGGCGATCACCCGCAGCACCGGCTCGCCGTCCAGGATGTCGTCGGTCTTGACGGTTGTGTACTCGGTTTCGAGAGTGGCGAGCGCCTCCTTCCCCTTCGCGGCGAGCATGGGGACGATCAGCGCGCCGGTGCTGGTGCCGGCCAGCACCTCCCAGTCCAGCCCGCGCTCGTTCATCAGGTACTTGAGCGCGCCCACCGCGAACGCGCCCTTCGACCCGCCGCCGCTGATCACGAGAGCCCGCATGATGACCTCCTGGGGTGAGAGGGGCGGGCCACGGGGAACGCGGCCCGGAAGGAAGATTCGGCCTGTTGGAATGTGCTTCGCCCGCCGCGCGCCGCACAATGATTTTCTCGGGATGATCAGACGGCGGGTCTCATCCCTCAGCCCTTCTCCTGGACACGGGCGAAGGAGAGAACACGGGTTACCCGGCCGGCGCGCGGCCGATCTCTTCGACGATGTAGAGGTTCGCTTCGGTGAGGGTGACGGAATAAAGGGCGTCGTACCCCTCCTCCAGCGTGGGCTCTTCCATCTTCTTGTACGTGCCGAGGATGCCGGGGATGGGGATGGCCGCGCGGCCGGCGCGCCTCCGGTTGCGCGCGATGGCCGCCGCCGGCGTGGAGCGGAAGACGTAGCCGGTGACGGCGAAGCCCGCGGCGCGCGCGGCCTGGATGTAGCGCGCCCGGTCCGCCGCCAGCGGGTTGGTGTTGTCCACCACGAACGGCTGCTTGCCCACGATGCAGGCGTTCAGCAGCAGGCTCTCGCGGTTGCGAGTGCGCAGCATGTCCATGCTGATGCGCACGTGCGTCTCGAAGAACCGCTCGCGGTAGAAGGTGCTCTTCCCCGACGCCTGCACGCCGCTGAAGATCACCGCCTCGGGCTTCCGCGCCTCCCCCCGCTCCGCCATCCATCCCCTCCCCTGGTTCGACATCGTCCCCCCGCCCCGTTGCAAGAACCCGGCGCCGCGCCTGTCGGACCCATGTCGGATGGCACGCGATGTCCTCCCTGAAACGCCTGCTAGCGGATCCGGCCGAGGAACCTGTCACGCTCTTGGCCCATCTCCCGTGCTCGGACGCATTGGGCAGCACGTGAGGCGGTAGTCCGCGAAGTCGGACTTCGTGTGGTTGTTGCAGCGAATTCGTTCGCCCCGCTCGCCGCCTATCGGGATGATTACGACAAAGATCACATCCGCGGTATAACGATTTTAACTGATAGTCTGGAAATGTGTGTGTGATCTGTTGGGGATGTGCTATGCTGGAAGGGTCGGGACCCAACATCCTTCATCCTTTCAGCGGAGGGGTAGTTCGATGAGTACCAGCGAAGAAGCCGCCACGAGCGCGGACCTGGCGGCGGACTGCAGGCGGAGGCTGTGCGTGGAGTGCGTGGAGGAGGCGTGCAGGCCGTGCGGCGACTGGATCATGCACTACCGGCTGTCCGGGCCCCAGGTGGAACCGGGGGCGGCGTACTGGAACTTCTGCCCCACGCCGTGCCCGGTGTCGGTGAAGGAGCTCACCGCGCTCACCGACGATCCCACCAGCCCGCACTACTTCCCCCCGTATCCCACCGACATCACCATCATCCAGTCGGAGCTGTCGGAGCTGATCGAGCTGGAGCGGCTGCGCTACGACCCGTACCGCCTGGCCAGCACCCAGCCGTGCCGGCAGCGCTGCCCGCTCAGCACCTTCCTGCAGCTGCGCCCGGCGCCGCTGGGCGCCGTGGTCAACTGGACGCGCGGCGACGGCTATCCCACCATCTTCAGCGGCGCCGAGCTGGCGCGCTACTTCGAGAACGAGACGCCCGGCCTGGCGCACCGGCAGGCGCTGAACCACCTGATCCGCGAGACCAACTGGTCGCCCCCGCGGCAGGCGCTGGTGTGGGCGGCGCTCGACACGGCCATCCACAGCGCGCTGATGGCGGCGTGGTACTACAAGTGGTTCGGCCGCGGCGACACCTCGTACCGCGAGCGGCCGTGGGAGTACGCCGTGAGCAACGGGTGCAGGCTGAACGTGCTCTTCGACCGTCCGGTGAACGGCGCGGGGTACGACAGCCTGGACGACCTGGTGAGCTACACGACCGACCCACCCACCCTGGAGCGCAACGGCCGCCGCCCCGACTTCTTCCCCTCGCCCGGGGCGCCGTACATCAACACCTCGCCGGGGACGCCGCGGCACCCGTCGTACCCGTCGGGGCACAGCACCTACTCGGGCGCGGCGAGCGAGATCCTGAGCTTCTTCTTCCCCGACTACCGCGCCGAGTTCGACCGGCTGGCCGACAACGTCGGGATGGCGCGGCTGTGGGCCGGCGTGCACTGGCGCTCGGACCACGTGGCCGGGAACCAGCTGGGCCGCACGGTGGCCTGCATCATCATCGACAAGCTGAAGAAGAGCGGCATCCCGCTGGTGCCCACGCCGGGTGGCTGCAGCGACATCCCACCCACCTTCGACCAGATCAAGGCCGAGGCCGACGGCTTCGCGTCGCGCTGCGGCCAGAACGACGGCGGCCCGGTGCCGCAGAACCGCTGCCGGGTGTACGATCCGTGCAACCTGGCCGCGATCCAGCCCGCCGCCGCGGCGGGCGACGCCGCCGCCGTGGAAGCCACGGCGGCCCCCACCGAGGGCCAGTCGTACGAGGGGTGAGCGGCGGATCGCTGGACGGGTGCTAGCGCCCGGTCCGGCGAAGTAGAAGGATGAGAGAGGCCCCGGGTGCGGTTGCGCCCGGGGCCTCCTTTGCTCTCAGCAGAATCGTGCGGGGGCGGGTCCCGCCCCGCTCGTCCTCCGCCTCAGCGTTCCGCAGCATGGCTGGTTGTGCGTGTCGGCCGGCTGGATCCCGGCGCACGAAGCCGCCCGAGCTCGTTCCGCGCGAACTCCTCGAAGAGCCGGACGTTGTGCTCTTCGGAAAGGAACATCGGGAAGGAGTACGCCAGCACCAGATCGTCATCGGTGGATGGCGCTGCCGGGACGGGAGTGGCAAACAATACCCGGTCACGCTCCTCGTCTTCGGGAATGGTGCGCTGCGGGGCATGCGCCGCGGCCGGAACCGCCCGCGAGAGCCGCACCAGCGCGTCCGCCTGGTGCTTGTCCGGCGAGAGCGCTTCGAGCGTGGCGAACCAGCGCCCGGCTTCCGGGTGCGTGATCTCGATCCAGGGCCTGAACTTCGCCTCGATCCGGGTGGTGAACGGCTCGCCCCCCCCGCCGAAGCGCCGGAGAAGGGAGCGCACCTGCCCCGCCAGCCGCGCGAGCGAAACGCCTTCCCGGCGGGGGGTGCTGCGATCGAGAGAGTTGGCTTCCGCACTCATCATGGGCTGCCCCGGCGCAAAGCGTACCACTGGCTCGAAGCTAACATGGTTGCGCCCTTCCGCGCCACGATAGTGAGCTACCGCGCGGCGCAGGCTTGCACCCCCATCCAGCGGTCCGGATGAAGCCGTCTACCCGAGGTTTCGTCGCACCGCGCATGTCGTGTTCCGGAACCACGCCGGAAGCGGGCGATGGAGTCTGCCAGTCGATGTACAGCCGCTGGCTGGGAATGGCGCTGCCCTCTACGATCACCCTTACGCCTCCGTCGCGATCGATTCGGTACTGGATCTCGCACCACGCGTACGGAGCCCAGGAGCCGGTGAGCACCCGTCCCATGACGTTCGGCAGCCACCCAAGCTTGAAGTCGGCGCGGTAGCGGAGCTCGGCCCAGCTTCCCCACGGGTCGGCGTTCGCGGCCGGAGGAGTTCTTCTCGGTCCGGCACCGGCGCTGTATTCCATGAACTGGGGAAGGATTCGTCCGATGTTCCATCCGGCCGCGTACATGCGTAGCGGCGTATGTCCCAGGAACCGGCCGTTCGCGCGGCGGTCGATGCGGGGAGGCGCCGCCTCCGGGAATTCGGCGACGACTCCCTCGAGGTACAACGCGGCACGATATTCCCTTGTTCCGACCGGGTTGCCGGGGCTGTGACGCCACGCGTCGAAGCCGGCGTGACCTCCGAAACCGTGCGGAGGCGGCGGATTGCCGGAATGGAACAGCGTGCGCCCGGCGAAGCCGCCGTAGGCGCCGCCCGCCGGCGCACGCATGCCGAACGGAATCCAGCCGATTACGAGGACGTCGGGCCCCTTCCAGCGTACCACCTCCATCCAATCTCGCCCGGTCACAAGAGAACGGAATGACCACCAGAGGTGAGAACAGTAAGCGGCGCGTTACGGTTCGGCAACCCGGCTGGGCGGCTGGCTCCGGCAGGGGAGCGCAGGCGCGGGAGGACCCGCGGGCTCCGGCGATCTCGCGCGTCCGTGCCGCTCCCGTCGCTCCCCCGAATCTGTTTCCCTCCATCTTCCGTAGACGGTTGGCCGAACGCAGGCGTGGCGCGGGGTCTGCTTGCCCGCCCATGCGCCGGTCCTGATATTGCGAGGCTCCGCCGCGGCTGAAAAAAACCGGAACGGACCCGAAATGTTCAACTCGCTCCGCAAGCTCCTGCGCCCCACGCTGCGCCAGCAGCTGGAGGACGGCGTGCGCCAGGCGCTGCGCCGCTACGCAGACCGCCGCACCGCGCCCGACCTGCGCGTGTACGTCTCCACCGACCTGGTCCCCGAGGGGATGAGCGCCGGGATGTTCGCGCGCGACGAGGCCGACCACCTGCGCCGCTTCGCGGCGCAGTGGGCGCAGGACAACGGCATCGCCCGCGCCGGCATCCGCGTGGAGATCATCCTGCTCGACACCAAGCGCGAGTTCGCCTTCGTCAAGCCGCTGGGGCTGCACGAAGAGCCGCAGGCGCCGGCCGAGCAGCTCTTCGGCCGCCCGGGCGGCGAGCGCGCGCTGGTCCCCGAGCCGCCGCGCCCCGCCGCGCAGCCGCCGCAGCCCGCCCCCTTCGCCCAGCCGGGCGCCGGCCGGGGCGCGCTGCTCGAGGTGGTGACCAGCGACAGCTGGCGCGACGCCGTGCGCGTGGACGGCGAGATGGTGGTGGGCCGCAAGCCCGAGGCGGGGGTGTTCGCCATGGGCGACCGCTACATGAGCGGCCGCCACGCCCGCTTCCGCAGCGGGGGCGGGCGCGTGTTCGTCACCGACCTCGACTCCAAGAACCGCACCTTCGTGAACGACCAGCCGCTCACGCCGCACCAGGAACGCGAGATCCGCCCCGGCGACACCGTGCGCATGGGGAACACCGTCCTCCGCCTGTCCCGCGTGGACTGAAGGGGCCCGTGGTCGCCGACACCCTGCTCAACTACATCCTGCGCGGCGTCTACTTCCTGTTCGGCGTGGGCGCGGTGCTGGCCATCGTCCGCTGGATCGTGGCCGCCACCCGCGAGCGCCGCGAGCAGTGGGCGCAGCGCATCGCACTGGGGATGGTGCTGCTCGCGCTGCTCTACGCCTTCGGCCATGCGCGGCTGCTGTGGGACCGTGAAGAGATCGAGGCGGGGCGGGCGCGCTACGCCCGCTTCGGCGACCCCCGGCTGGCCGAGCTGAACCGCGCCGAGGTGCGCGGCTGGATCCTGGACTGCAGCGGGCGCGACGACCGCGCGCTGGCCCGCTACGCCGTGCGCGAGGGCGAGGTCAGCCGCGTCTACCCGCTGGGCGAGGCCGGCGCGAACCTGGTCGGCGGCGGCGACAGCGCCGAGGTGCGCGACTACACGGTGGAGCGCGTGTTCACCAGCCGCCTGCGCCAGCCGCTCCGCTTCGCCGAGCGCGGCGAGCTGCACCCGGCCGGAACCGACCTGCAGCTCACCCTCTGCGCCCCCGCCACGCTCGAGGCGTCGCGCCTGCTCGAGGCCACGGGGCTGCAGGGCGCCGTGGTGGTGCAGGACGTCCGCAACGGCGCGCTCCTCGCCTACGCCGCCACGGGCACCGCCAGCCAGGCGCCGTTCGGCATCAAGCGCTACGCGCTCCCCGGCTCGGTCTTCAAGCTGGCCCTGAGCGCGATGTGGTGGGACGCGGGGCTGGGCGACGTGAGGATGCCGTGCCCCAGCGAGATCAAGGTGAGCGACCGCGCGCCGGCGATCCACAACTTCGAGAGCCACGAGTACGCCTCGCTCGAGGTGCCGCGCGAGATGCTGGTGGTGAGCTGCAACACGCAGGCGATCATGATGGGGATCGAGATGCGCCAGCGGCTGGGCTCCGAGGCCTTCGTGGACGGGCTCAAGAAGCTGGGCTTCGCCGTCTACAACGACCAGCGCCCGCGCACCCCGCTCGACTTCTGGAACAGCGGCAACGACCAGTGGATGCGGCGCATGTCGCCGCCGCCCAACCAGGTGCGCGTGCTCAAGCGCTACAACGCCTTCGAGTGGGCGCAGATGTCGATCGGCCAGGGGCCGGTGGACGTCACCCCGATCGGCATCTCGCGCTTCGTAAGCGCCATCGGCAACGGCGGGGTGATGCTGCCGGTGACCATGGAGGCCGACCGGCTGGACGAGGTCCCCGAGGGGCGGCGGATCATGAAGCGCGAGACCTCGCTCAAGCTGCAGCAGGCGATGCTCGAGGTGGTGCAGCGCGGCACCGGCGTCCGCGCCATCCCCATCCTGCAGGGCACGGGGTGGAACCTGGGCGGCAAGACGGGGACGGCCGACGTGGTGCGCGGGCACGTTCCCGACGGCTGGTTCGCCGGGCTGATGTTCGGCCCCGACGGGCGGGCCCGCTACAGCGTGGTGGTCTACCTGCGCAACGGCGGGCAGGGTGGCCGCGGCGCCGCGCCGCTGGCCGCGCAGATGACGCGCTGGATGGCGCAGCAGGCCGCCGCCGAGGCCCGCCAGGCCGCGCAGGACTCCGCCCGCAAGGCCGCGCCGCGCCGCGAGCGCGACGAGGGCGGCGACTCCATCACCGAGCGGAGGCGCTGATGGCGCTCAACCCCTTCCGCCGCCGCGCGGCTTCGTCGTCTTCGCCGGGTGGGCCCGTGGGCGTGGCGATCCACGTCAAGCCGCACAACGTCCCCGGCGCCGAGCGCAGCGGGCGCGTGCTTCCCGGCCCGCTCTGGTGGGGGCTGCTCCTGGCGGTGGCCTTCTACGTGCTGGCCCACGCCTCCATCATCATCGGCGTGTGGCCGGTGCACGGCACCAGCCCCGGCGCGGGCGGCATCCTCTTCCGCGACGGGCTGGCGCTGCTGGCGTGGGCGCTGGTGCTGCTGATGCTGCGCAAGGCGCGCTACCGCGGCGCGTGGGCGATCGTGGTGATGCCGATCGTGGTCTTCTGCCTGAGCCGCCCCGCGCAGTTCCAGGCGTTCACCGACCCGGCGTACCAGGCGCGCGGCAAGGCGCGGCCCGTGGCCAACCAGGCCAAGGCGACGCGGTCCCGCCTGTCCACCATCTCCCGCGTCTACACGCCCGAGCGGCAGGAGGTGGTCTACCAGGGCACGCCGCCGCCGCTCCCGGACCCGTTCAAGGAGGCGGTGGGCGGCGAGACGCGCGGCTTCTTCGAGAAGGGGATCACCTACTTCCCCGTCTTCATCGCGCCGCTCCTGGTGCTGGTCGGCTACCTGGTGATCAGCCGGCAGACGTGGCTGCTGCGCTGGGCGAGAGACCGGCGATTGCTCGTCTTCGCCCCCGTCATGCTCCTCTTCTTCGGGCTGGCCATGCTGCCATCGGCCCGGGCCACGGGGAAGGTGGCGGGGACCACGCCGTGGGAGCTGCTCCTCCCCTTCCTGGTGCTGACCTGGGCGGCGGTGCTGGCCGACGACGCGTACAACCTGGCGCGCCCCGGCGCGGTGGTCTCGCCGCGGCGGCTGGGGATGCTCTTCGTGTACGGCGCGCTCCCGATCGTCCCCTTCCTGATCATCCACGAGCTGGGGCTGTCGATCGTGCTGGCGACCAGCTTCGCGGCGATGCTTCTCGTAGGGACGCGGCGCGGATGGTGGGCGGCGCTGCTGCTGGTGGTGTGGGGCGCGATGGTGTTCGCGGTGTTCCGCACCGACGAGCGCTCGCAGATCCGCGCGGGGCTGGCGTACCACCCCTACCGCGACCTCTCCGCCATGGACTCGGCCCAGGCGCAGAAGTGGGCCGACAAGGTGCACCAGATCAAGCTCTTCGACGCCAACGTCCTCGCCGGCGAGTGGGTGGGCGAGGGGCCCGGGCGCGGCCACGGCGAAACGGCGCCCAACGCCGCCGACGACGGCTTCTTCACCCTGATCGCCGCGCAGTGGGGGTGGGCGG
>DASSME010000526.1:0-2628 GCA_035689035.1 Longimicrobium sp.
GCCGCGCACTGGAAGTACAAGGAGGACGCCCGCGCCTCCGGCAACGAGGTGGACGAGACGCTCACCTGGTTCCGCCAGGTGCTCGAGTGGCAGCAGGAGACGAAGGAGCCGGAGGAGTTCATGGAATTCCTCCGCATCGACCTGTTCCAGGACGAGATCTTCGTCTTCACCCCCATGGGCGACGTGAAGCAGCTGCCCAAGCAGGCCACGCCGATCGACTTCGCCTTCGCGGTGCACACCGAGGTGGGGCTGCACTGCGTGGGCGCGCGGGTGAACGGCCGCATCGCGCCGATCACGCGCGAGCTGGCCAACGGCGACACGGTGGAGATCCTCACCGACCCGCGGCAGCGCCCGTCCAGGGACTGGCTGGCGTTCGTGAAGACGGCGCGGGCGCGCAACAAGATCCGGCAGTGGATCAAGGACGAGGAGTTCGGCAGCTCGGTGGAGCTGGGGCGCGAGTTCATCGAGCGCGAGATCAAGAAGGCGCGCCGCGAGAAGGTGAGCGACGACCGCTTCGACGAGGCGGCGCGCAAGCTGAACCTTCCGGACCGCAGCCACCTGTTCGCCGCGCTGGGGCGCGGCGACCTGGGCCCGGGCGCGGTGATGCGCGAGCTCTGGCCCGAGACCGGCGAGCCGGCCAAGGCGCCCTCGGCGTTCGAGCGGCTGGTGAGCCGGGTGCGCGGCGAGCCGCCGGCGGTGAAGATCCAGGGGATGAGCAACCTGATGGTGCGCTACTCCCAGTGCTGCCAGCCGGTGCCGGGCGACAAGGTGATCGGCTACATCACCCGCGGCCGCGGGGTGAGCATCCACCGCATCGACTGCCCCAACATCCTGCAGCTGCGCGACCACCCCGAGCGGCGGGTGGACATCCAGTGGGAGGGCGACGGGAGCGACCGCTTCTTCGTGCGGCTGGTGATGGAGGGCACCGACCGGCGCGGGCTGATGGCCGAGGTGGCCAGCGCCATCTCGGGGACCAACACCAACATCCAGAGCGCCGAGATGAAGGCCGACGAGCGCGGGATGAAGGGCGAGTTCGTGGTGGAGGTGGAGAACCTCACGCACCTGAACCGCGTGATCGGCGCGGTGAAGCGGATCAAGGGCGTGGTGAAGGTGGAGCGCCGCGAGCAGGTGGACGCGGGGCAGGTGGAGGCGTGAACGGCCGAATGGGTGCGTGAGTGCGCAAGTGCGTAAGTGCGTTTTGGGCTCACGGCCGTATGGACGTGCCTCCGCTTCGGCGGGGGCTTTTTCTTGCGCGTCACCATCCTGGCGATCCCGTATCCCGCTGAACTGCTTCCTCACACAAAGTCCGCAGAGTTCACGGAAAAAGCACGGCAGGTTCTCTGCTGACCCTGACGACCCTGCGTGAGGCCGTTCTGAGCCTCGGGGCCGTTCGGCAGATACGAACGATGCGACCGGGCAATTCGCCCCGCCTCGTCCATCTGATCCGGTGACGATCCGGGGCCGCACGGCTGCCGGCGAAGCCAACCCCATCCCTCCGACACGATCATGATCCAGGGAATCGACACCAGCGTATCGACGCTCGACGCGCTGTCCTGCCTGCGGGATGCCGGGCTCGCGTTCGTGGTGCGCTACTACGCGGACCACGGGGCCAAGCGGCTGACGCTCGCGGAGGCGCGGGCGATCTCGAAAGGGATGGACGTGGTGGTGGTGTGGGAGAGCGGCTCCCCCACCAAGCCCGGATATTTCAGCCACGCGGTGGGGGTGGCGGACGGGCGGGCCGCGTTCCTGTACGGCCGCGACACCATCGGCCAGCCGACGGGGACGCCGATCTACTTCGCGGTGGACTACGACGCCGGGCCCAAGGCCACCATGGGCGTGATCACCGACTACTTCCGCGGCGTCGGCGAGGCGTTCGCGGAGCTCGCCGGCGGCGGCACGGATTACGAGGTGGGCGTGTACGGCTCGGGGCTGGTGTGCTCCACGCTCCACGACGCGGGGCTGGCGCGCTTCACCTGGCTGGCGCAGTCGAGCGGGTGGGCGGGGTCGAAGACGTACGATGGCTGGAACATGCGGCAGCACCTGCAGAAGACGGTGTGCGGGATCACGGTCGACCCCGACGATGCCCGCCCCGGCTACGGCGGCTTCCGCGTGAGCTGAAGCGTCCGCGCCGCCCGGGTCACCCGCGGTTCATCCACCCGAAAGCCTCGCCGATGCGCGGGGCTTTCGCGCATCGTCGCGCCCGGCCTCTGGCGGGGCGCCCGCGGCGGCTGTATACGATCGCTGCTCACCTCCGACTCGTCACCCGCTCCGCAAGGCGCCGTCATGAGGCTCCGCGCCATCGGCTTCGCCGCAGCGCTCGCGCTCGCCCTCGCCGCTCCATCGGCCGCGCAGTCGGCGGCGCCCCACGTGGACCCGGCGATGTTCGGGGACCTGCGCTACCGGATGATCGGCCCCAGCCGGGGCGGGCGGGTGACGGCCGTGACGGGGGTGCCCAGCCAGCCGTTCACCTTCTACTTCGGATCGACGGGCGGCGGGGTGTGGAAGACCGTGGACGCGGGGCAGACGTGGGTGAACGTGTCGGACCCCTTCTTCACCGAGGCGTCGATCGGCGCGGTGGAGGTCTCGCTCTCGGACCCGAACACCGTCTGGGCGGGGACGGGGAGCGAG
>DASSME010000527.1:0-7212 GCA_035689035.1 Longimicrobium sp.
GGAGCGACAGCGAACGGGTGGAGGCGCTGCAGCGGCTGGAGTTCGTGGCGCAGTGGTGCATCGAGCGGTCGATGCTGGACCGCGCCATCGGCGTGCTCACCGACCTGCGGCACGACGCCGACACCCTGGCGCGGCGCAACCCGGCCACCCGCGGCAGCATCATGATGGCGATGACGCGCATCGCCAACCGCTTCATCATCGAAGAGGTGGTGGAGCGGCTGGGGCGCAGCAAGAGCGAGGACGACCGCGCCGCGCTGCGGGGCGTGCTGCTGGCGCTGGGCGCCGAGGTGGTGACGCCGCTGGTGCGCAACCTGGTGGGCGCCAGCGACCTGAGCGCCCGCCGCTCCTACCGCGACGCGCTGGTGGAGCTGGACCGCGTGGGCGTGCCGCTGCTCGAGGACATGATCGGCGACGAGCGCTGGTTCGTGGTGCGCAACATGGTGGGGATCCTGGGCGAGATCCGCAGCGCCGACGCGGTGGAGCACTTCGCGCGCACCATCCGGCACTCCGACGTGCGGGTGCGCCGCGAGACCATCATCGCGCTCAGCAAGTTCGGCGGCGAGGAGGCGGTGCAGCAGCTGCTGGTGGGGCTGGCGGACGCGGAGCCGTCGCTGCGGGCCGCCGCGGCGCTGGGGCTGGGGCTGACCAAGGCGGGGACGGCGGTCGCCCCGCTGCTCAAGCGGCTGGGCGAAGAAACCGACCAGGACGCGGCGATCGAGGTGATCCGCGCGCTGGGGCGCATCGGCGACGCGCGGGCGGTGGCGGCGCTGGCGGAGCGGGCCAGCGGCGGCAGCCTCTTCTCCCGCACGCCGATGCCGATCCGCCTGGAAGCGATCCGCGCGCTCGGCGACATCGGCGGCGAGGGCGCCCGCGCCGTGATCCAGCGCCTGATGCGCGACCGCCACGACGCCGTCCGCGCCGCCGCGCTCAAGGCCAGCGAGGGGAGGCAGGAGCCCGATCCGCAGCCGGCGTGAACCGGGTCATGCGCCCTCGACAACGAAGGGCGCTTCGGCTATATTTCGGGTGTGGGTTCCCGAATCCCCGTGAGCATGCATAGCGCACTCGACGTCGCGGCCTGGTTCCTGAACGAAGTCGACCGCAAGGCGGGCGATTCGATCACGAACCTGAAGCTCCAGAAGCTGGTCTACTACGCCCAGGCGTGGGCGGTGGCGCTGCTCGGGCGGCCGCTGTTCAGCGAGCCGGTCGAGGCATGGGCGCACGGGCCGGTGGTGAACGCGGTCTACCAGGAGTACAAGCCCTGCGGGTTCGACAGCCTGCCCCCATCCCGGCGCAAGCCCGAGTTCGCGCCCGAGGAGCGGGTGGTGCTCGAAGACGTGCTCGCGGTGTACGGCGAGCACTCCGCCACCTTCCTGGAGGCGTTGACGCACAGCGAGCGCCCGTGGCTGGTCGCCTGGGGGGACCGGCCGCCGAACAGCCGGAGTCGCCGTGAGATCCCCCTGCCGGAGATGCAGGCGTTCTACCGGCGGCAATACGAGAATCGCAACGCTCCCGGGATGAAGGTCGATCTCGGGCCGATGCGCCCCGAGCTCCTGGAGCATGGGATGATCACCCTTCCGCCACTCCCCGACGATCACTTTCCCGCGGACCACGACGCCTACATGCGCGCCGTGAGCCGCGACCTTGCGGCACGCCCGCGCCGCCGCCGGAGGTCCGAGCCAGCCGGATGAGCCAGACAGGGGACGTCCACCGCCTCCCGCTCGAGGAGAGGCCGGACGCGGACATCAAACTCGAGCGGCCCTGGCTGCTTCTGCACACGCCCAGATCGGAGACCCCGACCTGGGCGTTTGCTTATGGCAGTACCCAGGTGACAGAGACCGCTCTTCAGGCCAGGCCCCTTCCGCTCGCCTGGACCCGCGCGAGCACCGGCCGCCTGGAGCGGTCCAGCTTCTACCCGGCGCGTCTGCGTACCCCGCCCGCCGGCGATACGGGTACGCGCGTGGGAGGGGTGTGCGGAGCCGACGCACGCATCCGGACCGCGTTCCGGGACGCGCTGGGGATCGGCACCGGCGCGGGGCGCCGGACGGCCCCGGGGGAGCCCGAGCGGGGCCGCGTGGTTCGGCTGACGCGGGAGGCCGAGTGGGACCTCGACGGCGCCCGGTTCGCGGTGGTGGTTACGCCGGACGGGTACGCGCGGGTCCGCCGCTACCAGCAATTGATCCCGATCTACGACTCGGGCGCGGTCGAGCCGCAGGAGGGGGAGATCGAATCGAGCGCGGCGTGGGTCCGGGCGCTTCCCGGGAGGATGTCGGTGGCGATCCTGTCGGTCCCGGGGCTGTTCACCGGTTCCGAGCAGCGGCGTCCGTTCACCCCCGGCCAGATCGCGGGGCTCACCCCCGTCACTGTGGACGAGGATACGCTGCGGCGCATCGACGGCGCGCTGGTCGCCTGCTTCGCCCTATGACGTACGGACGCGCACCGTCTCCCTGGACGATGTACCAGAATGTCGTTTTGCTTGTGTCCGTGCGTCGCTGGCGCAATCCTTACGAAAATCCGCCGCGACCGCGTCGATCCGATCCGCCCCGCTCCCCGAGGTCCGTCCATGGGCATCCGAAGGCCAGCTCTCGATCGCCTGCTCCCACGTGCCACCCTCCGCCGCGTCCTGCTGATTTCCGCGTGCGCCGCGGCGGCCCTGGCCGCCACGCGCGCGCCTGCACAGGACAGCACGGTCGCGCGGTCGCTCCGCCGCATCTTTGCCTCGCGCGACTTCGCGACGGAGCCGTTCGGGCCCGCGCGCTGGCTGGCCGACGGGAATGCGTACACCACGCTGGAGCCCTCCGGCGAGGTGCAGGGGGCGATGGACATCGTCCGCTACGACGCCGCCAGCGGCAGCCGCCAGGTCCTGGTCTCCGCGCGCCGGCTGGTGCCGCCCGGCGCGTCGGCCGCGCTCACGGTGGCGGACTACGCGTGGTCGGCGGACGGGTCGCGGCTGCTGGTGTTCACCAACACGCGCAAGGTGTGGCGCGACAACACGCGCGGCGACTACTGGGTGCTGGACCTGGGCACGGGCGCCCTGCGCAAGCTGGGCGGCGCCGACGCGCCGGAGGCGTCGCTGATGTTCGCCAAGTTCTCACCGTTGGGCGACCGGGTCGCGTACGTGCGGCAGGGCGACCTGTACGTGGAGCGGCTTTCCGACGGCCAGCTCACGCGGCTCACCAGCAACGGGTCGCGCACGCTGGTGAACGGGACCACGGACTGGGTCTACGAGGAGGAGTTCGGGCTGCGCGACGCCTTCCGCTGGTCGCCGGACGGACGGCAGATCGCCTACTGGCAGTTCGACATGACCGGGGTGCGGGACTTCCTGCTGATCAACGACACCGACTCGCTGTATTCCTTCGTGGT
Source organism: Longimicrobium sp. (assembly GCA_035689035.1). Taxonomy (GTDB): domain Bacteria; phylum Gemmatimonadota; class Gemmatimonadetes; order Longimicrobiales; family Longimicrobiaceae; genus Longimicrobium. The sequence continues at coordinate 3,361 of DASSME010000527.1, forward strand.
TCCCGTGCAGTACCCCAAGGCGGGGGGCACCAACTCCGCCGTCCGCGCGGGGGTGGTGAGCGCCGAGGGTGGGCCCACCCGCTGGCTGGAGCTTCCTGGCGACCCGCGCGACGACTACCTGCCGCGCATGGAGTGGACGCCGGATTCGCGCGCGCTGGCGCTGCAGCGGATGAACCGGCTGCAGAACACCGACCGCCTGATGCTGGCCGATGCGTCCACCGGCGCCGTGCGCACGGTGCTGACGGAGCGCGACAGCGCCTGGGTGGACGTGGTCGAGGACTTCCGCTGGCTGGGCGGCGGCGCGGAGTTCCTGTGGGTGAGCGAGCGCGACGGCTGGCGCCACCTGTACGCCGGGAAGCGGGACGGCTCGCTGCGTCTGATCACCCCCGGCGCGTACGACGTGATCAGCGTGCAGGCGGTGGACGAGCCGGGGGGATGGGTGTACTTCGCCGCCTCGCCGTCCAACGCCACGCAGAGCTACCTCTACCGGGCGCGCCTGTCCGGCGGCCCCGCGGAGCGCCTCTCGCCCGCGCGGGCGGCGGGGACCCACCGCTACCAGATCTCGCCGAACGCCCGCTGGGCGATCCATTCCTTCTCCAGCTTCGACCTGCCGCGGGAACTGGACCTGGTGCGGCTTCCCACCCACGCGGCGGTGCGCACGCTGTCGGAGAACCGCGCCGCGCGCGCGGCGGTCGCGCCGCTGGTCCACCGGCCGACGGAGTTCTTCAAGGTGGACATCGGCGACGGGGTGCAGCTGGACGGGTGGATGATCGTGCCCCGGGACTTCGATCCCTCGCGGAAGTACCCGGTGCTGGTCTACGTCTACAGCGAGCCGGCGGCGCAGACGGTGCTCGACTCCTGGGGCGGCGGCAACGCCCTGTGGCACCGCATGGTGGCGGACCTGGGCTACGTGGTGGTCAGCGTGGACAACCGGGGGACGCCCGCCCCACGGGGGCGCGCCTGGCGCAAGGTGGTGTACGGCGCCGTCTCCGATCTCGCCAGCCGCGACCAGGCCCAGGCGATGCGCGCCCTGCTGCGCTCGCGTCCGTACCTGGATCCCTCCCGCGTGGCGATCTGGGGGTGGAGCGGCGGCGGCGGGGCCACGCTGAACGCCCTGTTCCGCTACCCGGACCTGTACGGGGTAGGAATGTCGGTGGCGCCCGTCCCCGACTCGCACTTCTACGACACCATCTATACCGAGCGGTACATGGGGCTGCCGCAGCAGAACGAGGAAGGGTACCGGCGCAGCGCGTCGTACACCTATGCCGAGGGGCTGCGGGGCAAGCTCCTGATCGTGCACGGCTCGGGCGACGACAATGTCCACTACCAGGGGACGGAGCGGCTGGTGAACCGGCTGGTGGAGCTGGGCAAGCCGTTCGACCTGATGGTGTACCCCAACCGCAGCCACTGCATCTGCGAGGGAGATGGGACCACGCTGCACCTCTTCTCGCTGCTGACCCGCTACCTCACCGAGAACCTTCCGGCGGGCGGGCGCTGAGAGGGTCCTCCGCGTCTGCCGGAGAGCGCCGATTTGCCGCGGGGCCCCGCCCGGCACGATCTTTCCTCGTGCTGGGCGGGTTGCTTTGTCCCTGGGGCTCGGATACGGGAACGAGACGCGATGACGGCTGCTTCACCCTACGCGCCGGCGGACCTGCCGCGGGCGGACTTCCTGGACCGCATCAGCGCGGAGGTGCACCGGCGCGTGGTGGGGCAGGAGTACATGATCGAGCGCCTGCTGATCGGGATGCTCACCGGCGGGCACGTGCTGATGGAAGGCCTTCCCGGCCTGGCCAAGACGCTGGCCGTGCGCACCCTGGCCGAGACCATCGACGCCTCCTTCCAGCGCATCCAGTTCACCCCCGACCTGCTTCCCGCCGACGTGGTGGGGACCACCATCTACAACGCCAGGACGGGCGAGTTCGTGCCGCACCAGGGGCCGATCTTCGCGCACATCGTGCTGGCCGACGAGGTGAACCGCGCGCCGGCCAAGGTGCAGGCCGCGCTGCTCGAGGCGATGCAGGAGCGGCAGGTGACCATCGGCGGCGAGACGTATCCGCTGCCGCAGCCCTTCCTGGTGCTGGCCACGCAGAACCCGATCGAGCAGGTGGGCACCTACCCGCTCCCCGAGGCGCAGGTCGACCGCTTCATGCTCAAGGTGCGCGTCGGCTATCCCACGCGTGTGGAGGAGAAGGAGATCCTCAAGCGGATGAGCGGCGGCGGCACCATCCCCGTGGCCAAGATGGCGCACCCGGACGAGATCCTGGCCGCGCGCGAGCAGATCGCCAACCTGTACCTGGACGACAAGATCGCCGACTACATCCTGGACCTGGTCGGCGCCACCCGCGACCCCAAGGCGCACGGCGCGGCGGACCTGGCGCCGCTGATCGAGTTCGGCGCCTCTCCCCGCGCCACCATCGCGCTGGCGGCGTGCGCGCGGGCGCATGCGTTCCTGCGCGGCCGCGCGTACGTGACGCCCGAGGACGTGAAGGCGATCGGCCCCGACGTCCTGCGCCACCGCATCCTGATCACCTACGAGGCCGAGGCCGAAGAGGTCACCAGCGACCACATCGTGCGGCGGATCTTCGAGACGGTGCGGGTGCCGTGACGACCACCGTTCCGGGCGCGGGGGAGCCGGGCGAATGAATTCGCGGCAACGACCACACGACGTCCGCCTTCGCGGACTATCCGTCCCGGCGTGGGCGATGCGCCGGTGCGCGGAAGACGCGTCGGCGTGCCAGGGGGAGGGACAGGCGCGTTCCGGACGCGACGCGGTCGCGCCGGGGCCGCCAGGGTGGGGGCCCCGCGGGGTCTGCGCGCCATGACACCGCCCGTGTCGCCCCCCAAACGCCGCTTCGGGTGGCTCCGGCGCATCTTTGCGCGCGGGGAGCGCAACCGCATGCCCACGCTCCCCGCGCACGCCAGCACGGCGCCGGCGCTCCCCGAGGTGCTGCGGCAGGTGCGGCGGATCGACCTGCGCACGCGGGGGCTGGTTTCGTCCCGCTTCAGCGGCGAGTACCACAGCGTCTTCAAGGGGCAGGGGATCGAGTTCGTGGAGGTGCGCGAGTACCTGCCGGGAGACGACGTGCGCACCATCGACTGGAACGTGAGCGCGCGCACCGGCGGGGTGTTCGTGAAGAAGTACGTGGAAGAGCGCGAGCTGTCGGTCCTGCTGATGGTGGATCTCTCGGGGTCGGAGCGGTTCGGCACGCGCGGGCGGTTCAAGAGCGAGATGGTGGCGGAGGTGGCCGCCAGCCTGGCGATGAGCGCGGTGCGCAACAACGACCGGGTGTCGCTGCTCGTCTTCACCGACGGGATCGAGCTGTTCGTGCCGCCGCGCAAGGGGCGGCGCCACGCGCTCAGGATCGTGCGCGACCTGCTCTCCTTCGAGCCGGCGGGGACGGGTACGGACCTGGTGGCGGCGCTGGAATACGCCATCCGCCTCCTTCGCTCGCGCAGCATCGTGTTCCTGGTCTCGGACTTCCTGGCGCCGGCCACGCCCGAGCTGGAGCGCGCGCTGACCATGCTCGCCTTCCGGCACGACGTGGTGCCCGTGGCGCTCACCGACGCCGCGGAGCTGGAGGTGCCCGAAGCGGGGCTGATCCAGCTGGTGGACCCCGAGACCGGTGACCTGGTGGTGTTCAACACCTCGAACGACGGCCACCGCCGCGCCTTCGCCGACGCGGTGGAGCAGGAGCGCGGCGCCATCCGCCGGGTGTTCCGCCGGCTGGGGCTGGACGCCATCGAGCTGCGCACCGACGAGCCCACCTCCACCGCCATCCTCTCCTTCTTCCGCCGCCGCGAGCGCCGTCTTCGCCGATGATGCGCGCCGCGGCCCTCCTCCTCGCCCTCTGC
>DASSME010000528.1:0-5409 GCA_035689035.1 Longimicrobium sp.
GTGGGCTCCGCCGGCGCGGCCGGTCAGCCCGGCGCGGCGTCCGTTCCCGCCAGCTCGGCGCGAACCTGCATCAGCGCGAAGCCGAGCAGGTTCAGGCCATCCCAGGTGCGCGGATCGGTGGCGCGGGGATCGTCGGCGGCCAGGCCGATGCCCCACACGCGGTCCACGGGGCTGGCCTCCACCAGCACGCGCGCGGACGTGCCGAGCAGGAAGCGGCCCAACTCCGCGTGCTGCGTGAACCTGGCGCGATTGCCGGCCACCACGATCCCGAAGCGGCGCTCTTCCCACACCGCCGCGTCGAAGCCGCGCACCTCGCGCCCCACGCGCTTGGCCGCGCCCGGGTGCGGCGCGGCGAGCACGCGCTCAGCCGCGGCGTGGTCGCCGAAGAGCCGGGCCTTCTCCGCCATCATCCAGTGCTCGGCGGTCGCATAGCGCACGCCGTCGATCTCGAACGCGGCCGGGTACCACTGGCTGAGGCACTCCTTGCCGACGCTCGCCGGGTCTTTCGCCGTGTGCCCCCAGAAGAACAGGTACCTGGGTGCCCAGCCGCCCGCGATCGCGGCCTGCAGCGCGGCAAGGTCCCGCGGTTCGTCGATGGTCACGTCTCGACCAAGCTCGGGAGATGGATTCTTCATTTCCGCGCACCCGGCAAGGCCCGTCCCGGCCCGGGGCTACACCTGGCGGTGCTCGAACACCAGCACGGTGGCGCCGCCGGTGGCGAAGTTCGCCAGGTCGGCCGAGGCTGCCTGCCCTTCGGGCGAGCCCAGCGCGGCCTGCAGGTCGTCCATCGAGGCGAACGTCAGGACGCCGACGGCGTGGTACGGCGCCGGGCCCTCTGGTGTCATCACCGGGCCCACGCTCGAGTCCTGCCGCACCAGCCCGGGGATCTTCCGCGCCAGGGGGATGTGGGTTCCAGCGAAGTATTCGTCGAACGCGGCGGGGTCGTTCGGCATGTGGTACAGGGCGATCAGCTGGGCCATGGGATCGGTCTCCGGGTGGAAAAACATGAACGGGAGGGCCGAGAGCCTAACGAATCGTTCTGGCAAAAACAAGCGGGAAGCGGAGCCATCCCGTCCTCCACACGCTCACCCGGCACGGATGGGCCCGGCTGCGTTCAGCACGGGCGCCAGGCACCGGAACCGAGGTGAAGCAGCCGCCCGAGGAGTGGAAATCGGCTGCGGGCACGCGGTGTGCGCCCGGGCGGGGCGCGATCAGTCCTGGACCTGCTCCCGTAACCATGCGCCATTCACACCACGAAACGGCTCGCGGGCGTCCGCGCCGGCGGAGGGCGGCCATCGCCGCGGCGCTCCTGCTCATCAGCGGGGTGGCGGCGCGGCCGGCGCGGGCGCAGGAGTTCCACGAGCACGTGGCGCATCCCTGCCAGGACTTCTGGTTCCTGGCCCGGCCGGAGATCTACGCCTGCCTGCAGCGGGACCTCGCGGCCGCCGACGCCGAGCTGAACCGCGTGTACCGTGAGCGGATGGACGCGCTCGCGCCGGAGCGCCGCGCCCGGCTCCAGGAGTCGCAACGCGCCTGGCTGGTGCGGTACGACGCGGTGCTCACGGGCTACTACGCGCGGCCGTGGGCGGGCCACTCGATGGTGATGGTGCTCCCCTCCCAGATCCGCGCGTTGCGCGACCGCACCGCCGTGGTGCGCGCCTTCCGCTAGCCGCCGCGCAACGAGCGCAGCTTTTCGCGGGCGATCGCCTCGCGGCGGGGATCGGTGTTCAGCTCCAGGAAGCGCTCGTACGCCGCGATGGCCGCGGGGATGTTCCCCTTCGCGCGCTCCACCTCGCCGATGTTGGCGTAGGCGATGTCGCGCCGCGGGTCGAGCCGCACGGCCTGGTTCAGCTCGCGGCCGGCCTCGTCCACGCGGCCGGCCTGGAACAGCGCCCATCCCAGGTTGTTGTGGTAGTACGCGTTCCCCGGCGCCGCCCGCACCGCCGCGCGGAACCGCTCGATCGCCGCGTCCAGGTCGCCCCGTTCGAACCGCGCCTCGCCCTCGCGGTTCAGCGCCATCGCCTCGGGTCCGCCGGTGCCGGCCCGCGCGGGCGCGCTCGCCGGCGTCTGCGCGGGCGCGGCCGGGCGGCCAGCGGGCGCGCCGGCGGCGGGCGTGGACGCGGGCGCCGTGGAAGGGGCCCGCGCGAGCCCGCCCGCCGGCGGCGCGGCAGCGGGTGCCGCCGCGGTCGGCCGGGAGGGCGCGTTCCCGGCCTGGCCCGCGCCGGTTCGCGGTCCGCCGGCCGACGGTGGCGAAGTCTCGGTCGGGGCACCCGGGGCATTCGACGCCGGGGCGACCGGGACGTCCGTGCTCCGCGGCTGCGTGGAAGGCGCATCCGCCGCGACGCGCCCGCTCCTTCCTCCGCGGCCCAGCGCCAGCCACATCACCAGCCCGACCACGAGCAGCAGCGGGATCGCGAGCAGCGCCGGGCTCATCCGCCGCGCCGGACGCGCCGGTGTCGCGCGCTCCGGCGCGCCCGGCGCGAAGACCGGCGGCTCGCGGCGCGGCTCGACCGGTGGCTCTCGCCGCTGATCGTCGCCCACGGAGGGCGGCTGCGGCGGATCGACCGTCATCGCGGCGACGGGTGCCATGGCGGCGTACACGGGCGGCGGCGTGAAGCCGGCCAGCGCGGCAGCGTCCGCGGCCGGCACGGCTTCCCCGTCCGACGAGCCATCCGGCGCGGGGCGGGCGGAGGGGTCGTCGAGCGCCGCGGCCGGAGCCGCTGGGCCGGCGTCGGCCTCGATCACGCCGGCGTCGGCCCCGGGCGGCTGGAGCTGCGTGGCATCGGGCGTCAGGACGGCGGCGGGGACGACGGGGGCGCTTCCCTGCCCCGCCTCGGCGGCCTCGGCCTCCACCAGCGCGGCGACGAAGGCGCCCGCGTCGGCGAAGCGCGCGGCGGGGTCGTCGCGCATGGCGCGGTCGATCACGGCGGCCACGGCGGGCGGCACGGCGGGGTTGCGCTCGCGCAGCGGCGCGGGCGTCTTCGTGTGCGGGCCCGGGTGCAGGCGGTCGTGCGCGAACGGCTTTTCGCGCGCCAGCAGGTGATAGCCGATCACGCCCAGGCTGAACACGTCGGCCGCGGGGGTCACCGGCCGCTCGCCGCGCAGCTGCTCGGGCGACGCGTACGCGGGCGACAGGAAGCCGCGGCCGCTGTGCGTGAGCTGCGTGGTCTCCTGCGCCTCGGTGAAGCGCGCGATCCCGAAGTCGAGCACCACCACGCGCGGCGGCCCGCCGTGGTCGGCCTGCGCCAGGAAGATGTTCCCCGGCTTGATGTCGCGGTGGATCAGCCCCGCGCGGTGGCCGGCGTCCACCCCCGCCGCCGCGTCGCGCAGGATGCGCAGCGCCTCGGGGACGGCGATCGGCTCGGCGCGCTTGAGCCGGTCGGAGAGCACCTCGCCCGGCAGCAGCTCCATCACCAGGAAGTCCAGCCCCAGCGCCGGGTCGGCGCCGAAGTCGAACACCGTCACCACGTTGGGGTGGTGCAGCATGGCGATGGCGCGCGCCTCGCGCTCGAAGCGGCGCTGGAGCTCTTCGCGGAGCTCGGGGTTCGACGCCGATTGCGTGATCACCTTGACCGCCACCGTGCGCCCCAGCCGCTGGTCGGTGGCGCGGTAGACGGCCGCGAACCCGCCGCGGCCGATCACCTCGTCCACGTGGTAGCGGTCGGCCAGCGTGTGGCCCGTCAGCAGCCCTTCGAATCCGGAAGCAGCCATCCCCCGCCGTGCTCGATTCCCGTTTGCGTGCGCCCGACCTCACCCGCATCGATCGCAAGCAAGATGCGGGCGCGGCCGATGCGGGAATCTCCCCACTTGCCGCGGCCGCGGCCCGGCGTGAGCTTTTGGCCGCGGCCCCGCTTCACCCGTCTTCTCGCTCTCCCGATGATCCCTTCCCTTCCCCGCGGTCCCGGAATCCGCGGCGCGCTGCTCACCACCGGCGTGCTGGGCGGAGCGGTCTTCCTCGTCTTCCCCGCGCTCGGGGTGGTGAACCTGGTGGCGCCGGAGGTGGCGCAGGCGCTGGCGCCGTGGCTGTTCCTGGCGCTGCTGGGCGTGTTCTGCGCGGGCGGGGCGTACCTCTGGGCGCGTCTGCTCGCGCGGGCGGGCGACGCGGGCCAGGGACGGCGGAGCGGCGGGGCGGCGGCGGGCGCGTTCGGGGTGACCGCGCCGGTGGCGGTCTACTTCCTCACCGTGGCGGAGAGCATCCGGCTCCCCCCGCTCCCGGGCGGCCGGACGCTGCCGGTGCACCTGCTCTTCGCGCTGATCTTCCCCGCCGCAACCTTCGTCGTGGCGGGCTCCACCGCGCTCGCCGTCGGGGTGGCGCGCGGGCGGTTGCGCGACGCGGCGCGGACGGGGCTCGCCGTGGGCGTCACCGCGTTCGCCGCCTTCGCCGCGGTGGACCTGGCGTTCGACCTGGCGGGGATGCGCATCGGCGCGCCGGGGGCCGAACAGCGCTTCACCATGCTGGTGGTGATGGCGTGCGGAATCCTCGCGTCGTCGCTGTCCGCGGGCGCGGTGCTGGGGCGGGCGCTGGCGACGGTGGGCGAAGGCGGATCCGACGGCGATCGGACGGGAGGGCGAATGGATTCGCTGCAACGACCACACGAAGTCCGCCTGGGCGGGCTACCCGCCCGCGAACCGCTGCGGTGATGGTGCGCGGGCCTCTCCTCGAGCGATGAAGTAGCCGCGCGAAGCGCCCCCGGGCCCCTCTCCCAGGCTGTTTTTGGGAGAGGGACAGGCGTTCAGGACGCGACGCAGTCGCGCGCCTGAACGCCAGGGTGAGGGATGCGTGGGCTCATCCCCCGCCGCTGAACCCCTTCGCCACCTCGGGCTTCATCACCTTGCCCATGGCGTTGCGCGGGAGGGCGTCCACCACCCGCAGCGCGCGGGGGAGCTTGTAGGGCGCCAGGCGCTCGCGGGCCCAGGGGAGCAGAGCGTCCAGCGTCAGACCGGCTCCATCGCGCACCTCCACGGCGGCGCAGACGCGCTCGCCGTACTCCTCGTCGGGGACGGCGACCACGGCGCACTCCGCGACGTCGGGGTGGGTGCGCAGCACCTCCTCGATCTCCAGCGCGCTCACCTTGTAGCCGCCGGTCTTGATGATGTCCACGCTGCGGCGGCCCAGGATGCGGTAGTATCCATCCTCCACCACCGCCACGTCGCCGGTGCGGAACCAGCGCCCTTCGCGAAACGCCTCGGCGGTCGCATCCGGGCGGCGCCAGTACTCCAGGAACACGCCGGGGCCGCGCACCTCGATCTCCCCCGGCGCGGCGGGCTCCGCCGCGTGCCCGTCCTCGTCGACCAGCCGCACCCCCACACCGGGGAGCGGGAGGCCCACGGAGCCGGGGCGCCGCTCGCCGTGCAGCGGGTTGGAGAGGGCCATGCCGATCTCCGTCATCCCGTAGCGCTCCAGCAGCG
>DASSME010000529.1:0-6632 GCA_035689035.1 Longimicrobium sp.
AGCACGCGGCGAGCCGGGGGGGTCCAGCGCTGGACCCGCCCGGCTCGTTTCGTACCCGGTCCGCATGCGTCATCGCTGAACGCGCTTCGCAGGGCGCTCACACGCTCACACGAAGGCACGGAGACACGGAGACACGGAGAACTGCCGTAGTTCTCCGTGTCTCCGTGCCTCTATGTGACCTGCAGTCCAGCCGGGTCCGGGAGCGGCGACCCGGGAGCGAGCGCTACGCCGGCGGCACCAGGATGCGCGCGTTCCTGGCGCCGCCCGTGAGCGCGGGGCCGCGGCCCTCGTCCCGGTCGATCCCCAGCTCGCGCAGGATCTCGTCCTGCAGCACCGCCAGCTTGTCGCGGAAATCCGGGCGCGGATGCGGGTACGGGACGGGGAACACGCGGACCACCCGGGTCGGGCGCTCGCAGAGGACCACCACGCGGTCGGCGAAGTGCAGCGCCTCCTCCACGTCGTGCGTCACCAGCACCGTGGTCAGCCGGTTCCGCAGAAGAATGCGCAGCACCTCGGTGCGCACCTGCATGCGCGTGAGGGCGTCGAGCGCGCCGAACGGCTCGTCCATGAACAGGACCTCGGGCTGCACCACCAGCGCCCGGGCCAGCTCCACCCGCTGCCGCATCCCGCCGGAGAGCTGCCAGGGATACGCGTCGGCGAAGTCGGTGAGCCCCACCAGCTCGAGGTGCTCGGCGGTGCGCCGCCGCTTCTCGGCCTCGGGGGCGCCGTTCTGCACCAGCATCAGGTTGCGGGCCACGCTCATCCACGGGAAGACCGACGGGCTCTGCGGCATCAGCACGCGCTTGCGGCTGGGGCCGTCCACCCGCTCGCCGTCGATGTGCACCGTGCCGCGGTCGGCCGTGTCGAACCCCGCCATCACCGAGAGCAGCGTCGACTTGCCGCACCCCGACGGGCCCACCAGCGCCACGATCTCGCCCGGCAGGAGCTTGAGGTCTACCCCGTCGATCACCGGAAGCGGCCCACGCTTGCTCTTGAACGACTTGAAAATCCCCTTCGCGACGATCTCACCCGCCATGACGCCACCTCAACAGGTCGATGCGCTCCACCTGCCGCATGATCCCGTCGAGGATCAGGCCGATGATGCCGATGAGGACCATCGCGCCCACCACCAGGTCGTACCGCGTCACCTGGTTGCGCGCGTCGATGATCATGTATCCCAGCCCCGACTCGGTGGCCACCATCTCCGCGGCCACCACCACCAGCCACGCCACCCCCAGCGCGATCCGCATCCCGGTGATGATCTCCGGGAGGGCGGCGGGGAAGAGCACGCGGGCGAAGAAGCGCGGCCCGCTCAGCTCGAAGTTGCGCGCGGCGCGGATGTAGTGCTGCCCCACCCCGCGCACCGCCGACGCCGTGGCCACCACCTGCGGGAAGAAGGCGCCCAGGAAGATCAGGAAGATCGGCGAGATCCCGCCGATCCCGAACCACAGGATGGCGATCGGCGTCCAGGCGATCGGCGAGATCGGCCGCATCAGCTGGAAGAGCGGGTTCAGCGCGCGGTCCAGCGGCGTGAACCACCCCATCAGGATCCCCAGCGGAATGGCGATGGCGGTGGCGGTGAAGTAGGCGATCCCCACGCGCATCAGCGAGGTCCAGATGTGCTTCCACAGCAGCCCCGAGGTGAGCAGTTCCCTCAGCCCCGTCACCACTTCGGGGGGCGTGGGGAAGATCGGGCTGTCGGCGGCGGCCACCCACCACGCGCCGATCACGGCGGCGATGATGACGAGCGGCGTGATGCTCTCCGCCGCGCGCCGCAGGGCCGACGGCGCGGCCGGTCTCACCGTGGACACGTGGGGAACCGCGACCGCCTCGGGCGCGGTCTTCTGCTCTGCGACGGGGGCGATCCTGCTCATTTCGCGCTGTCCGCGCTCACGTGGATCGGCCTGGGGGTGAAGGCGCGCATGAAGCGCTCGTCGGTGTACCGCTCGTACGGCACCGGGTGGGGAAGGACGCCGGCCTCCACGGCCAGGCGCATGACGGCGTCGAACTCGAAGCGCACCAGCCGCAGGTCACCGTAGGTCACGCGGTCGGGCGGGTTGTCCATCACGAAGCGGAGCACCTTGGGGTCCTGCCCGAAGAACGCCGGGTGCGAGGCGAGCTCGGCGGCGGTGTGGCGGTGGGCCTGGTCCGAATCCAGCCAGTCACCGGCCGAGATCACGTAGTCCACCAGCTTCTGCACCATCTGCGGATTGTGGTCGATCAGCTCCTGGCGGACGGTGAGGACGCAGCAGATGTAGTCCGGCCATTCGTCGCGCGTCATGTGCAGGGTGCGCGCGTACCCCGCCATCTGCGCCTTGGCACCGAACGGCTCGCCGGTGGCGTAGCCGTCCACGCCCCTGGTGTGCAGCGCCACCGGCATGTCGGGGGGCGGCATCTCCACGAACGTGATGTCGCCCTCCTTCAGCCCGTGCTTCTGCATCATCCGGCGCACGAACAGGTAGTCGACCGCGAAGCGGCTGGGGATGGCGATGCGCTTCCCCTTCAGGTCGCCGATGTTCCGGGCGGGATTGTCGTTGCTCACCATGATCACGGCGCCCGAGCGGTGCCCGATCGCCACCACCCGCACCGGGATCCCGCGGTCGGCCAGCTCCATGGCCATGGGTGCCAGCAGGTACGCGGCCTGGAGCCGGCCCGACATCAGCGCCTCCTTGAGCTCGGGCCAGCCGTTGTACTTCCGGTAGACCGCCAGCCCGCCGATGCTCATCCCGTCCATCTTGTCCATGGACGCCGCGCCGCCCATGTCCATCCCCGCCATGGACACCTTCGCGGCGGAGTCGGGCGAGATTTCCGCGTTCTGCATGGCCATGCAGGCCACCGGGAGCGACAGGTTGCAGGTGACCGGGAGGCCGCCCACTTCCAGGTCGTCCGCCGCGGCCCTCCGCCCACCCGCTTTGCCGCAGGCGGCCAGGAAGACCGCGGCCGCGGCGGCCGCGAGAAGAGGCTGCCCGTTCCGTATCCGCATGTCCGGCTCGTCGATCTGAAGGGTGAGTGGAGGGTGGGTCAGCCCCCTGTCAGCCACCACGCTGGCATTCTTCCGGCTCGTGGCGCAACCGGGCTGGTCTGGCGATGGCAGAGCGTCGCGCGGCCGTACAGCGTCCAGTCCGCTGATGCCGTGCAACAGGGAAACGGCCCTGCCGTCCCTTGCGGGCGGCAGGGCCGGCCGGCCATGCGCCGCCGCTGCGGCGTGGAGAGAACCTGCTCTCCAGCGAATGTACACCGGAACCGTTCCGAGGGGAAGAAGCCGTCCGTGAGATGGAGCTTTTCGTGTCGGCGAATGGACGGCACGGCCTGATCCGGGTCCCCGACCCCGGTTCAAGGCCGCGAGAAACACTGCTGAAATCCCACCCACGAGGCACAGACACCGCGGTTCCTGGTGTCTCGGCGCCGCTGTGTGAGCATGCAACTCAGCCGGACCTGGCCTGATGACGATGATGTGCTCGGCGGCGGCGACTGGGATCACGCGGACCAGGCCGCCGGTGGCGCGGAAAGACCGACTGCGCGGGTAGGCCGGCGGAACGCCGTTTCACCGTGCATGGCGGCCACCCGAAAGCACGAAAGGCCCCGCCGCTCGACTGAGCGACGGGGCCTTGTTCGTTTGCACAACACAGCGGAGGCGGAGGGACTCGAACCCCCAAGGGCTTGCGCCCGCCGCATTTCGAGTGCGGTGCCTTACCAGTTAGACTACGCCTCCAGATCCGACATCAGTCGGGACGGCCGGATTTGAACCGGCGACCCCTCGCTCCCGAAGCGAGTGCTCTACCGGGCTGAGCCACGTCCCGAAGGAACTCCCGGATACCACCTTCCAAACCGCGGACCTGCACCGGAGCGGACCGGGTGGGATTCGAACCCACGAGGGCTGTTAACCCCACACGATTTCCAATCGTGCTCCTTAAGCCGCTCGGACACCGGTCCCAGCTGGAGCGGAGAGGGCGGGATTCGAACCCGCGTCTGCCTTTTGGGCAGGACGGTTTAGCAAACCGTTGGTTTTAGCCACTCACCCACCTCTCCAAACCGAGCCTGCAAGTTGCCCCCCCAGGGCTCGAACCTGGACTTTCCTGATCCAGAGTCAGGCGTGTTGCCAATTACACCAGGGGGCAATCGAACCAACGTTGTCAAACAACCTAGAGCGGGAGACGGGGTTCGAACCCGCGACCCTCAGCTTGGGAAGCTGATGCTCTGCCAACTGAGCTACTCCCGCGCTCGAGCCCAAATCTAACCGATTTGCGCCCATCTGACCAGAGCCACCGGTCGGATTTGAACCGACGACCGCTCGATTACGAATCGAGTGCTCTACCCCTGAGCTACGGTGGCAGCCCGTCATCTTCCAAGTGGAGCCGACCGGGATCGAACCGGTGACCTCTGCAGTGCGATTGCAGCGCTCTCCCAGCTGAGCTACGGCCCCAAATGCTGCGCGCGAGTGGGCGGTACAAGACTCGAACTTGTGACCTCCACGATGTCAACGTGGCGCTCTAACCAACTGAGCTAACCGCCCGGGCAGTGGTGGGGGTAGGATTCGAACCTACGTAGGGCTGTGCCCGGCAGATTTACAGTCTGCTGCCATTAGCCACTCGGCCACCTCACCAGCACCATTCCAGCAGTGGAGCCGAGGGGAATCGAACCCCTGACCTCTTGAATGCCATTCAAGCGCTCTCCCAACTGAGCTACGGCCCCAGCGCACGACCCGAATTTTCAAGTTCCGCGCGCCCCGTGGGGGCGCCGAGCGGGGCCGACGGGACTCGAACCCGCGACCTCCGGAGTGACAGTCCGGCACTCTAACCGACTGAGCTACGGCCCCTTGCGCGTTTTGGTCTCCCGGAGACGCAACCCTCCGGTCCTGAGAGCGGGCAACCGGGCTCGAACCGGCGACCTCAACCTTGGCAAGGTTGCGCTCTACCAACTGAGCTATGCCCGCGTACCGCTTCCTGCTCCCGCCGTCAGGCGCTCCCACGGGGAGTCGAACCCCGCTCTCCACCTTGAAAGAGTGGCGTCCTAACCGATAGACGATGGGAGCAACTCTTTCACCTCAAGCTCGCGATGGGACTCGAACCCATGACCTCTTCCTTACCAAGGAAGTGCTCTGCCGGCTGAGCTACGCGAGCACCCGACACTTCCGGGCGGTCCCCGCCTTTTCCAATACCGCTAGGGGGATTCGAACCCCCGTTACCGCCGTGAGAGGGCGGCGTCCTGGGCCTCTAGACGATAGCGGCGTGTCCGTCTTCGCTCAGCACGGCAGGAGGGAATCGAACCCCCAACCGCCGGTTTTGGAGACCGGTGCTCTACCAATTGAGCTACTGCCGTCCATCCGTGCTGCTCAGTGGCCAGGGAGGGAGTCGAACCCCCGACACCACGATTTTCAGTCGTGTGCTCTACCAACTGAGCTACCTGGCCGTCCTCCCCCAACAAAAAGCCGCCCGGCGGCGGCGGGGGGTCGGGCAATAGCGGGGGCGGGATTCGAACCCGCGACCTTCGGGTTATGAGCCCGACGAGCTACCAGGCTGCTCCACCCCGCGTCAAGGACAGGGAATTTAACAGCCGGCGCCCGGCCCGTCAACCCCGAAACACCCCTTCGCGCCTGCCCCGGAGCGCCCTCTCCGCCGCCCGGGGGCCACGAGTATACACGCGCCGGGGCGATTTGTGAACCCCCCTCGCGCAAGGAATTTACGCGCGTCCGCTTGCCCCCTTCCGCGGCGTTCTTTATCGTCCGCTGCTCCCCCGAATCGCCGGTCCGGCACCTCCCGACCAGACGTACCCGCATGAAGACCTTCGCACGCACTTCCGCATCGCTGGCGCTGCTGCTGGCGGGTGTGGCGGCCGCCCTCCCGGCGCAGCGGCTGGACTACCCCGCGGCGCGCACCGTGGAGCAGTGGGACGACTACCACGGCACCCGCGTGGCCGACCCGTACCGCTGGCTGGAAGCCACCGACAGCCCCGAGACGCGCGCCTGGATCGAGGCGCAGAACCGGCTCACCGAGCAGTACCTGTCGCAGATCCCGCAGCGCGACGCCATCCGCCGGCGGCTCACCGCGCTCTGGAACGCGCCGCGCTGGTCGGCGCCCACCCGGCGCGGCACGCGCTACTTCTACTTCCGCAACACCGGGCTGCAGAACCAGAGCGTGCTGTACCTGGCCAGCGGATCGCCGCGGGGGCAGGCGCGGGTGCTGCTGGACCCCAACACGCTGCGCGCCGACGGCACCGAGGCGCTCACCAGCACGGCGTTCACCGACGACGGGCGGATGCTGGCCTACGGCGTGGCCTCGGGCGGGAGCGACTGGCAGGAGTTCCGCATCCGCGAGGTCGACAGCGGGCGCGACCTGCCGGACCGGCTGCGCTGGATCAAGTTCAGCGGGATGACCTGGACCAAGGACGGCCGCGGCTTCTTCTACTCCCGCTACGCGCAGCCCGAAGGCAACGTGCTCACCGCGGCGGTGCGCAACCACAAGGTCTACTACCACCGCGCCGGCACGCCGCAGGAGCAGGACGTGCTGGTGTACGAGCGGCCCGACCAGCCGGACTTCCTCATCAACACGTCGGTCACCGAGGACGGGCGCTACCTGGTGATCAACCTCTCGCAGGGGAGCGACCGCCGTAACCGGGTGCACGTGCTGGACCTG
>DASSME010000530.1:0-5656 GCA_035689035.1 Longimicrobium sp.
GCTTCCTGATCGAAGCGGACCCCGACGCCTTCTTCATCACCGACGACCTCCGGGTGCATCCGTGGATGCTCGTGCGGCTCTCCGCCGTCTCCGAGGATGCGTTGCGCGAGCGGATCGAGGAGGCGTGGCGGCTGGTGGCGCCGAAACGGCTGGTCACGAAGTACGACCGGACGCACGATTGAGATCTGTCCGGCGTCCACAAACCTGCTGCCGCGCCGAATAGCCTCGCGCAGTTTGCGAGGCTTCCTGTAGTTGTAGCTGCGGCTTCAGCCGCCGGTGAACGGGCCTACGTCGCCCGCCACCGCCGGCACGTACGCGTCCAGACCCTCCGGCGGGAACGGCAGCGTACGCTCCTGCTCGGCGCTCTGGTAGGCTGTCATCAGGAGTTGCACCACCTCCAGGCCGTCGTCGAACGTCAGCATTGGTTCTTCGAGGCCGAGGAACGCGCGGACGAAGTGGCGGTTCTCGGCCTCGTAGCCGTACGCGGCGGCTTCGCCGGCGACCACGGGCATCAGGCCGGTCTCGGCGTTCTGCTTCTCCACCAGGTCCTCTCCCGCGCGGCCGCGGACTTCGCGACTGAAGAAGAGCTTGAGGCCGGTGTCCAGGCTGTTCCACTGCAGCGAGTACTCCGGCCCCAGCAACTCGGCGGAGAGGCGCAGGCCGGCGCCGACGTAGCTCCAGCTCGTCGTCGCCTCACCGAGTACGCGCAGGCCCTCGGGCGTCTCGAACTCCACCGTCATGCTGGCGAAGTCCTCGGCGGGGGCGCGGGTGTAGTCCACCTCGGGACCCATCGTCTCGGAGAGGCGGCGCGCGTACTCGGGGCGCGTCCACTTGAGGCTGGCCACGTGCGCGGTCACCTTCACCGGCCGCAGCGACCGTGGCGGCGCGCCGGGCTCGGTGAGCAGGTGGCGGACGAGCTGCACCGAGTGGCACATCATGTCGTTCAGCACGCCGCCGCCCTGCAGCCGGCCCTGCCAGAACCAGGGCATGTGCGGGCCGCTGTGCTCCTCGGCCGCGCGGGCCAGGTACGGCCGCCCGGTGGTCGCGGCGCCGCGTGCCCAGAGCAGCGCGCGGCCGGCCTCCACCTGCGGCGCGAACACCTGGTTCTCCAGGTAGCCGTGCATCAGTCCGGCGCCCTTCACCAGCTCCACCACCCGCCGCGCCTCGGCCACGTTGCGCGCCAGCGGCTTCTCGCACGCGATCCCCTTCAGCGCCGCGCCGGCGTGGACGGCGCGCACCACCTCTTCCACGTTCTCGACCCGCGCGTGGTTGGGCCCGCACAGCCAGACCGCGTCGATCGACGGGTCCGCCACCATCTCGCCGATCGAGCCGAAGGCGCGCGCCTCGCCCACGTCCAGCCGCCGCGCCAGCTCGGCGGCCTCGGCGGCGCGCGCGGGATTGGGGCTCCAGATGCCGCGCACGTCCGCGTCGCGCACGCCCACGAACGCCTGCAGGTGGAAGCGCGCGTTGAACCCGCTCCCGATGATCCCGATCCCCAGCCGCCGACCGCTCATCCCGCCTCCCGATCCGTTTGATTCGTGGCCGATAGATGGTGGTCACCGCCGGGGCATCACCCCGCACACCAAACCCCGCACCGGCGGCTGAAGCCGCAGCAACAACTACGAGAAGCCTCGCAAACTGCGCGAGGCTATTCGGCTCGGCAGCGGAGTTCGGCTCATCAACGCGGGCCCCTGCGCGGGATCGCGCAGTTGATGTCTGCGCAGGCGGACTGCGTGCCGTCGTAGCCGCGAGTTCACTTGCATATTCCGCGTCGAAACCCACGATGTACGTAGTTGATCGCGAGGGCGAGCGCGGTGGGTAAGTATAGATCCTTCGGTCGCTTAGGCTCCCTCAGGATGACATCTCAGGAGAGCCTTGATCGACGACCGAGCCGTAGAAGCCTCGCGTAGTTTGCGAGGCTTTTCGTAGTCGTTGCTGCGGCTTCAGCCGCCGGTGTGCGGGGCCGGCCGCCGCAACCCCGTCATCCCCCCTCCGCCCCGTAGCTCACCCCCAGCTTCTGCAGCGCCTCGGGCGGGCAGCCGGTCCACTGGGCCATCCCGGTGTTGCCCTTGTAGCCGATGTCCGCCACGCCGATGCGGCTGGACCAGAAGCCCGCCGCCGTCAGGTCGCGGAAGCGGGAGAAGAAGGCCACGCCCTGGCTCATCTCCGGCCGCGCCCTGGCCGGCCAGGCGATGTCGTCCAGCAGCCGGCGCCGGGACGGGCCGTCCGTGGCCACGAAGCGCGTGCCGTACCGGCGCACGCTCTCGCTGTCCAGCCAGGCCAGCCCGCCGCGCATGGCGGTCTGCTGGTCCGGGTAGGCGTCCAGGATGAAGTCCATGAACTCGGGGGCGCCCGCGTCGGTGGCGCTCCCCGAGCGCTCGTCGCGGGGGATCACCAGGTCCGCCAGCACGCGCACCGTCTCCCACTCGCGCGCGGTGAAGAATTTCGGCGCGTAGGGCGACGTGGACGCCAGCGCGTCCGCCGCGGCGTTGGACGCGGCTTCCACCGCGGGCGCGTCGAGGCCCTCCGGGAGCGGCGCGAACGCGGCGGCGAGTGGGATCGAGGCGAGGACGCCGAGGGCCGCGCGGCGGGTCATCTCGCTCACAGCGCCCCCTGCTTCACCTGGTCCGCGATGTGGCTGGCGGTCCGCATCGCCAGCGCGAGGATCGTCCACGTGGGGTTCTTGTCCGCCTGCGAGACGAAGACGCCGCCGTCGGCCACGAACAGGTTCGGCACCTCGTGCGCGCGGCCGATCGCGTCCACCACGCTCGTCCGCGGGTCCGCGCCCATGCGCGTGCACCCCAGCTCGTGGATGATGCGGCCGCCCGTGGCGATCCCGTAGCCGTCCTCAGCGGACGGCATGTCGGTGAAGATGGTGGCGCCCAGGTCGGTGAGCAGCGCACGGAAGGTCTCCTGCATGTGCTTCACCTGCCTGATCTCGTGCTCGCTCCACTTCCAGTGGAAGCGCAGCACGGGGATCCCCCAGCGGTCGACCGTCGTTGGATCGAGCTCGCAGTAGCAGTCGTCGCTGGGGATCTGCTCGCCGCGCCCCGAGAATCCGACGATGGACGCATAGTAGCGGCGGTAGTCGTCCTTCAGCTGCTTGCCGTAGCCCCCGCCGCCCGGCCACTTCTCGATCCCGCCCATGAAGCCGTACGCCGGCACGTGCATCCCGCCCCACGGCTCGATGTGGTAGCCGCGCGGGAAGTCGAGCTTCCGGTTGTCCAGCCACCACGGCATGTAGATGTGCGCGCCGCCCACCCCGTCCTCGTTGTGCCGCACGTGGTCCGCCAGCCTGGGCACGTACCCCCACACGTCCGTCCCCGTGGTGTCGGTGAGGTACTTCCCCACCGTGCCGCTCCCGTTGCCCAGCCCCTGCGGGTGCCGTGGCGAGCGCGAGTTGAGAAGGATGCGCGCCGACTCGCACGCGCTGGCGGCGAGCACCACGACCCGCGCGCGCACGTGCTCGTCCACCCCCGCGGCCTTGTCGATGTAGCTGACGCCGGTGGCCTTCCCCTGCGCGTCCGTAGTCACCTCGCGCGCCATGGCGCCGGTGATCAGGGTCAGCTTCCCCGTGCGCCTGGCGGGGGCGATCAGCACGCCGGGGCTGGAGAAGTTGGCGTTCACCGCGCAGCCGCGGCTGCACTGGCCGCAGTAGTGGCACGCCGGCCGGCCGTTCAGCGGGCGGGTGAGGATGGAGAGGCGCGAGGGGATGCAGGTGACGCCGAGCTTCTGGGCCGACTCCTTGATCAGCAGCTCGTAGCAGCGCGGCCGGGGTGCGGGCTGGAAGACGCCGTCGGGATGATTGGAAAGGCCTTCGTTGCTCCCGAAGATGCCGACCAGGCGGTCGACCGCGTCGTACCACGGCTTGACTTCGTCGTAGCCGATCGGCCAGTCGTCGCCCAGCCCGTCGCGGCTCTTGCCGCGGAAGTCGTCGGGGCCGAAGCGCAGCGAGATGCGGCCCCAGTGGTTGGTGCGGCCGCCCAGCATCCGGGCGCGCCACCAGTCGAACTTCGAGCCGGCCGCGCGGGTGTACGGCTCGCCTTCGATCTCCCACCCGCCGATGCAGGCGTCGAACTCGCCGAACGGCCGCTCCGTGGTGCTGGCGCCGCGGCGGGGCGAGTCGAAGGGCCAGCGCATCATGGTGCCGTCGCGGGCGTTGTCCCAGTCCCCGCCGGCCTCCAGCATCACCACGTCGGCGCCGGCCTGGGTCAGCACGTACGCCGCCATCCCGCCGCCGGCGCCCGAGCCCACGATGCACACGTCGTAAACCTTGGGAGACCGGCGGATCCGCATGGCAGGCGCGGGTGGAAAGGGTGGGGTCGGGAAACAGATCGTGAGAGGAGACAGCGCCCATGATAGTGCGGCCGGCGCCTTTGCGACATGATCTTCTCGGATCGGATCGCGGACGCGGAGCCAGCGGTCGCGCATCGCCGGCCAGGAGCTGTCAGGCCGGCCCCGCACCGGCGGCTGAAGCCGCAGCAACCACTACGAAAAGCCTCGCAAACTACGCGAGGCTGGTCGGTGCGGAGGTCGGGCGTTGTGCGCGAGGACAGCGTCCGCAGTCCGCGAAGGCGGACTTCACGAAGTTCCAGCGGCGGGTTTCAACCCGCCGCGCGAGGCGGCTCCGCCATGCGAGGACGGTCCCCCCGCGGTGGGCGGACCCGCGAGGATCGCCATCGCCCGCGCCATCGCCGGGTCTTCGCCCGCCGCCATCTGCGCGGGCGTGGGGAGGATCAGCTCGTCGGGGGTGACGCCCACCTTCTCGAGCTCGTTGCCGTCCGGCATCACCAGCGCCGCGTCGGTGACGCTGACTCCGTAGTAGACCGCCCGGTTCTCGGCGCCGATGCTCATCTGCCGCTGGTCGGCGTGCATCACGGCGCCGGCGGTGCGGTCACCCAGCACCACCCCGCGGCCGGTGAGCTGGAGCAGGCGCGCCAGCACCTCGCTGGCCGAGCCCGTGCGGCTGTCCACCAGCGCCACCACCGGCCCGGCGAACGCGCTCGCGCCGCCCCCGTCGGCCGCCAGCGGGCGCTCGCGGCTCCGCTCCACCAGCGTGCCGATCTCCACGCGGTCGCGGTGGATCATCCCCAGCACCGCCTGCAGCGCCTCGGCCGACCCGCCGCCGTTGCCGCGCAGGTCCAGCACCAGCCCCGCGCGGCCGCGCATCCGCCGGCGCGCCTCGTTCAGCGCCTCGGGGGTGAGGGTGAACGTCGGGAGCGTCCACGCCAGCACGTTACCGCGATCTTCCAGGCGAGGCTGGTACGCATCGGGCGGCAGCTCGGCCGCGCGGATCAGCCCCGCGATGCCGCCGCCGTCCTGCATGCGCGTCAGGGCGAGCGGGTGGAAGCTCGCCTCCACCTTCGCGTTCAGCCGCAGGTCGCGCTCGGTGCCGTCCGCCGAGCGGATGCGGGCGCGCAGCCACCGCTGCGGGCGCAGGACGTGGGCGATGTACAGGATCTGCCAGAGGTGGTCGCGCGTCACCAGGTCGCCGTTCACCGCCAGGACGCGGTCGCCGGCCTTCACGCCCTGGTTGGCCGCGTCGGTCCCGGGCTCCACGCGCTGCACGTAGCAGCTGTCACCCACCATCAGCATCGACCAACCGTAGTGGACCATCACGGGGATCTGCGGGGGGACGAAGAAGGTGTGCGAGTCG
>DASSME010000531.1:0-8062 GCA_035689035.1 Longimicrobium sp.
AGTCGGCGTACACCTTCACCCAGTCGGCGCCGTGGCCGATCTGGTCGCGGGTCACGCGGATCGCCTCGGGCACCCCGCTCACCTCCACGGCGCCCTGCGGCAGCCGCCACTCGGGCGCCCAGCGCGGGCCGTACGCGCCGCTCGCCACGATGGCGCGCGTCACCACGATCAGGCGCGGGCCGGGGATGATCCCCTGCTCGATCGCGTCGCGCAGCCCCACGTCGGCGTAGCCGGCGCCCTCGGTGCCCAGGTCGCGCTCGGTGGTGAAGCCGGCCAGCAGCGTGGCGCGGGCGGCGGCGGTGGCGCGGGCCACGCGCAGGGCCAGCGCCTCGTTCAGCACCTGCTGGTCCCACTCGGTCTCGTTGTAGGGGTGCAGCAGCAGGTGGCTGTGCCCCTCGATCAGCCCGGGGATCAGCGTGAGCCCCGGCAGCTCCACCACCCGCGCCCCCGCGGCGGAGAGCGACGCGGCGGGGCCGACGGACGCGATGCGGTCGCCCTCCACCAGCACGCCCCACCCCTCGTGCGGCTGTGCGGTCACGGCGTCGAACACGCGCGCGGGGCGCAGGAGCCAGCGTTGCGGCGGAGCGGCGGCCTGCGCGCGGGCGGCGGCGGGAAGCGCCAGCAGTGCCAGCGCGGCAAGGGTGCGGAGCCTGGGCATGGTCGGGAGAGGTGGTGCGGGAGCTCGAACCTCGAAAGTGCACCCAAAGTACGATGACCGGAGCGAGCGGGCGAGCCCCGGCGGCCGGGCAAACGGGTCCGCCTCGATCGCTGCACGTAGTGCCATCTTCGAGTCGTCCTCGGATACTTCCTGACTGGCGCACCCGGAGACCTCCTGCGCGGAGCTATGGCACCGGCCCGTCTTCCGTCAACGCGAAAAGCCTCGCCTGATCGGCGAGGCCTTGCGTGGCTGTGGCTGGCGGATTCAGCCGCCCGTCGCGGCGCCTTGCGGATCGGGCTCGTCGCGGGCCTGGCTCGCCGCCTCGGCCAGCGCCTGCTCGTACGCTTCCCGCAGGCGGGCCTTGCGTTCGCGGACGGACGGGTAGCCGCGGCGCCGCTCGTACAGCCAGTGCCGGAGCGAAACCATCCACTCGGGCTGGTCGTCCAGCGCAGCCTCGATGGCGGCGTCGGGGCCGAACACGCCCTCCGCGTCTCCGTGGTCCAGGTGGATCTCCTCCATCAGGTCCAGCGCCCGCAGGCAGCGGTGACCATCGTACCCGGCGGCAAGGCACAGGTTGAAGCCGTGCGCGTCGGCGTCGGCCTCGCGGTCGGCGCCGTGCAGCACCAGCGAGCGCGCCACCAGCACGTTGGCGGCGATGGCGCGCGCCGGCTCGGGCACGCGCTCCACCATCTCGGCCAGGCCGCGCACGTGCCCCAGCCGGTGGTGGGCGATCTCGTGCGCGATCACGAACGCCACCTGCTCGTCGTCCATCGCGCGCTCCACGAGGCGGCGCGAGACGTAGACGTAGCGGCCGGGCATCACGAACGCACTGGCCTCGGGAATCCACAGGATCACGGTCTCCAGCCGCTCTTCCGGCGGCACTCCGGCCTGGAGGCGCGCCTCGATGCGGCGCACCTGCTCCACCGCCCAGCCGTCCTGCTCGCAGGCGTAGGCGTCCAGCAGGCGCTGGTGAATCCACCCGTACGGCGCGTGGCCCAGCAGCTCGTCGGGGACGCGCGGGTCTTCGTCGCGCAGCGCACGGTCGAAGCCGAGCACGCGGGTGTCGGCCAGCGCGCCCAGCAAGCTGTTCACCGCGGCGGCGATCAGCAGCAGGATGGCGATCAACAGCACGATCGGAGGCATCGTCGGTCTCCCGTGAAGTGACGCCTTGATCGTACGGAGGTGGAACGGGCGAAGTTGCGGGCTGCCGCTCTCCGGCGGGGCTCACCACGCCCAGGGGGGTTCGATCCTGGAACAAGAATGTCCCTGGCCGGGACCTCGCTCGCCGCGCCGTCGGTACGATCGTTCCTCCCGCGCGGGCGATCGTTACGCGCCGGGGCTGGCTTTCGTTACAGGAGGGGTGTAAGAATGAAACGGGCTCGTCACGGCCGCGTCACGGCGGCCGGGCGGGCCGAACCTGCCTACCGCCCGTCTCCCGGAGCCGCGCCGATGAACCGGATGCGCCGTCTTCCGCTGGTCGCCCTCGCCTTCCTGGCCGCGCAGGCCTGCGCCACCGCGGGGCCGCCCGTCACCCGCGACGATTCGCCGTCCGCCGTGGGCTCCGAGGCCACGCGCGGGCGCAGCTGCCGCACGGCCGCGTCTCCCGCGCAGCTCCCCGCCGCGGGGCAGCTGGTGGACGACGCGGCGTTCCGCTCGGCCGCGGCGCGGCTGTGGACCGCCGCGGGGCGGCCCGACGGGCATCTCACCTTCTCCATCCGCCACTCGCCCGACGGCATGCAGGTGCGGCGGGCGCTGATCGACAGCAACGTGGCGCCCGCGCTGGCCGACACGCTGCAGCGGCTGCTCTTCGCCTACCGGCGCGAGATGCCGCCCGCGCCGCACGAGTGGGGCGTGCGCCTGCGCGTGGACCTCGGCGAAGCGGTGGGGCTGCGGGTGGCGCGCGGCCAGACGTGCACTCCCTCCCCGCGCGACTGGGAGTACCGCGCCGCCGGCAACCGCTTCGACGTGCGCGAGCGGAGCGCGGTCTCCGTCGGCAACGCGCTGGTCACCGACCCCGCCGTCGCCTGGGTGCACGTGTGGGTGGACGAGCGCGGCACCGTCACCGACGCGCGCGTGGAGCGCGGCCCCGGCGGCCGCCAGGCCGACCAGCGCCTGTTGTACTACGTGCGGACCCTGGCCTTCGTCCCCGCCACCGCCGACGGCTACCCCGTGCCCGGCGAGCTCACCCTTCCCGTGCGCCTGTCGATGTCGAACTGAGCCGCGGGGGGAATCGGCGGCGGGGTGATGCGCCGCCGGAGAGCCGTCGCCTGGACGAGGCCGGCCGGGAGCGCCGCGGTGCGAACCGCGGCGCTTCTGCTTCCATTGGCCGGTGCAGAACGCGCGCTGGTCTTCCCTTTCGCGCGAAGGCTCGGTATCCTGAGGGCGAACCCGCACCAGGCCCGCATCACGCCGGGGAGTTCCCGTCCGCCATGCCGCACCTCTCCACGCCCCCGCTCCGCCCCGCCGCCCGCGCGCTCGCCGTCTGCGCGCTGCTGGCCGCGGCCGCGTGCGTGCCGCACGTGGGGAAGGGCCCGGGCCCGGTGGGGCCGCCGGAGACGCGCTCCCTCCTCGGACAGCCGCTGTACGCCCCCGAGCTCCCGCTGGAGACGCGGCAACGGCTCGAGGCACAGCTCGACAGCGCGCGCCTGGCCTACGAGGCCCATCCCGACGACGCGGACGCGATCCTCTGGTACGGTCGCCGGCTGGCGTACCTGGGCGAGTACCGCGCCGCGGTCGACCTGTTCGGCGAGGGGATGAAGAAGCACCCGCGCGACGCGCGCTTCTACCGCCACCGGGGCCACCGGCTGATCACCCTCCGCCGCTTCGGCGACGCCGTGCGCGACCTGGAGCGCGGCGCGCGGCTGGTGCGCGGCCGGCCCGACCAGGTGGAGCCCGACGGACAGCCGAACGCCGCCGGCGTGCCGCTCACCACGCTGCAGGGCAACCTCTACTACCACCTGGGGCTGGCGTACTACCTGCGCGGCGAGTTCCCGCGCGCCGCCGCCGCGTTCCGCACGGCGCTGGGGCTCGCCCGGAACGACGAGAGCCGCGTGGCCGCCACCGACTGGCTGTACATGTCGCTGCGCCGCGCGGGCCGCGCCCCCGAGGCCGCGCAGGTGCTGGCGGCGATCCAGCCCGGGCTGCACCTGCGCGAAAACGAGGCGTACTACCGCCGCCTGCTCCTGTACAAGGGCCTGCTCCCGCCCGACTCGCTGCTCGACGCGACGGGCCGCAGCGGCATCGACGCGGTGACGCAGGCGTACGGGGTGGGCAACTGGCACCTGTACAACGGCCGGCGCGACGAGGCGCAGGCGATCTTCCTGCGCATCACCCAGGGCGAGAACTGGGCGCCCTTCGGCTACATCGCGGCCGAGGCCGACCTGCGCCGGCTGATGCGCGCCCAGGGGCGGCGCTAGCGGCGTCCCGACGGCCGCTGAAGCCGCGGCACCACGAACCGCCTCGCCAACCCTGCGAGGCTTCGCGGCAAACAGAACCGCGGACGGGCATCGTGCCCCGTCCGCGGTTTCGTCATCCTCCCAGCCCTCACGACTGCGGGTCACACGGAGCAGCGGAGGGGAACGGAGCAGCGGAGAACCGCAACTTCATGCCAGATCCGCGTGAATCGTTCCACCCGAAAGTTCAGGATCATCTCACGCCGGGTCCGCAGGGTTCGCAGAGAACTGCTCGTTTTTCTGCGAACCCTGCGGACCCTGCGTGAGGAAGCAGTTCAGCCGGATTGGGTCTCGGCATCAGCCGGGTTTCGTGCTCCGCTTCCTCCGGCGGGTTCTCCCTTCCTCCTGCGCTCAGTGCGACGCGGCGCGGACGCGGTAGATGCGGCCGTCCACGATCACCGCAACCTGCTCGCCCAGCGCGAAGTAGCGCGCCAGCGCCGGCACCCGCGTCAGCAGCGCATAGTACTCGTCGCTGCCGAAGGTGACCGCGGTCTCCGGCAGGCGGGAATCGGCGCGGATCTCCGAGTCGGTCCACACGCCCTCGCGCAGGTAGAAGGTCCGGTCGCCCACGCGCTGCACCGAGGCCGCGTCGCCGCCGTTGTAGGCGCCGCTCACCGTGGTCGCGTCCTGCATCTCGCGCGCGCTGCGGCTCTGCTGCACGGCCTCGGCGCCCGTCACCACCACCGCGGACGGAGGGGGCGGCGGCGGCAGCACGGACGGCGGCGGCGGCACCGCGTTCACGTCGCGCCCGCCGGCCGAGGCGGGGGTGCGGTCGCGCCGGACGCCCGGCTGCACGCTCAGCCCCTGCAGCGCCACCGGGCGGTCCATGTCGCGCGCGCCGGGCTCCAGCGCCAGGAAGCTGGTGTACGGCGTCACGATCCCGTAGCGCGTGCCCAGCTCCACGATCTCGTCGCGCAGCTCCCTCGACTCTCCGTTGCTGCGCACCTGCTCCATCAGCCACCCCACGCGGCGGGTGGCCCACAGCCGCGGCAGCCAGTCGTTCTCCTCGGCGCGCAGGGGGAAGCGCTGGCCGGGGTAGCTGTAGACGTGCGCCGGCGACGCGGTGCCGCTCAGCCGCACCGTCACGTCGCGCACGTCCTGCTGGTTGCGGTAGCGGCCCACGATCGCCAGCTGCGTTCCGCGGAACAGGTCGGGGAGGTTGCGGGGATAGGTCAGGTCGGTGCGGACGGCGCCCATGTCCACCCGCACGTTGGAGAGCACGGGGTGGTTCACCTTGTCGAAGAAGAGCGACACCTTCTGCTCCAGGTCCTCGCGCGGGTCCACGTAGTCGGCGGTGCCGCCGTTCTCCGCCGCCACCCGGTCCAGCAGCCGCGTGTTCACGTCGTAGCCCACCCCGAAGGTGAACAGCCGCACCCCCTCGCGCCGGGCCCGGCGGGTGTTCTCCATGATCCGGTCCACCGCGGTGTCGCCCACCGTCGGCAGCCCGTCGGTCAGGAAGACGAGCATGCGCGGGCGGGCGGCGTCACGCGGGAACTGGCCCATCGCCTCCACCAGCGCGTCGTTGATGTTGGTGCCGCCGGCCGGGCGCAGGGCGCCCACCCACTCCACGCCGCGCCGCCGCCCCGCCTCGCTGGCGGTGACCAGGCCGGACTCCATCAGCCGCGTGTCGCCGCTGAAGGCGATCACGTTGAAGCGGTCGGCCGGGTTCAGCCCGCGGATGCCGTACTGCAGCGCCCGCCGCGCCTTGTCGATCTTCCCCTCGTCCTGCATCGAGCCGCTCACGTCCAGCACGAACACCACGTCCTTGGCCGCGTACTCGCGCGCCGTGCTCTCGTTGGGCGGCGAGATCAGCAGCAGGTAGTAGCCGTCCTTCCCGGGCTCGCGGTAGGTGAAGAGGCTCATCCCCACCTCGGCCGCGCTGGGCGCGTAGAAGAGCTGGAAGTCGCGCCGTTCGGCGCCGCGCGCGGTCTCGAAGGTCACCCGCACCCGCCGCTCGCCGTCGCTGCGGCGCACGTCCACCGCGTGGCTGGGCGAGTAGACGGTGCGCAGCGGCTCGCGCCCGCGGATCTCCACCGCGCCGGTCAGCCGCTCCACCGGGCTGGCGTTGCGGCCCACCCCGAGCGGGTAGCGGTAGCCCACGGTGCCGCCCTCGGCGCGCAGCACCTGCGTGTAGGTGAGCTCCAGCTTCTTGGTGCTGTTGGGGTTGATCGGGAAGATGCTGGCCTGGAACAGCTCCTCGCCCGCGTATTCGAGCAGCCCCGGGTCGCGCCGGCGCCGCACGATCCCGTCGTAGATGCGGCGCGCCTCTTCGCGCGGGCGCACCTCGCCGGCCAGCCGCCGGTCGCCGTCCCAGATGGCGAAGTCGCTCACCGTGGCGCCGCGCGGGATCGGGAAGAGGTAGGTCCCCTCGAGCGTGACGCCGGTCTCGTTGCGGAAGACCTGCGTCACGTGCGTGGTGGCCACCTGCCCCTCGATGGTGGTCTGGATGTCGACCGACTGCACCGGCAGCCCGCTCCGCCCGTTCGGCGGGATCCACGGCGTGCGGCAGTCACGGCAGTCGGGCACGATGATCCCCTGCGCGCGCGCCGGAACGGCGGCGGACAGGCCCAGCAGGGCGGTACAGAGAAGGCGCTTGGGATGCATGGGAGAGCTCCGCGAGGTGGGTTCCCCGGATACTACCCGCCGTCCACGCCAACAAGTTCCACGGCGAGGGGTCCGTGATGGAACGCGCGGCCCAGTGGCGTTCTGCCGGCTAAAATATTAGCACGAGCGAAGATACACGCCCGCGAGCTCCACCGCCCTCACCGGGCGTCCGGGCGGGTGCCCGCGCAGCCTCCCGAACGGTGCACCCGCGCCGGCCGGCCACGTCGGAAGCGGGGGAGCCCGATGCGAGCCGCGCTCCCCCCGGTCGCGTAGAGCCGGTGGTCCGCGAAGGCGGCGCGAAGGCGGACTTCGTGTGGTCGTTGCAGCGAATTCATTCGCCCCTTCGGAGATGCCCCCCCAGACGAAACCGGCCGCCCCCGCGAGGAGGACGGCCGGTATTCGAACCGGAGGCTGAACCGAAGCTTACGGCGCGGGCGCCGCGGCGGGTGCGGCCGGGCCCACCTCGGGGCGCGGCACCAGGCCCACCACTTCCACGCCCGCGGCGCGGCTGGCGTCCACCGCCTTCACCACGTCGCCGTACGCCAGGTTCTCCGCGCCCTTCACGAAGATCACCTTGCGCGGCCGCTGCGCGTAGATGTTGCGCAGCGTGGTCTCCAGCTGCGTAACGTCCACCGGCTGCGTGTTGATGGCGTACGCGGGCCCCGGCTTGACCTCGAGCACGATCTGGTCTTCGGGGTTGTTCTGCTGCGCCACCTGGTTCTTGTCCTTGGGCGGCGGCACCTGCATCGACACGCCCTTCTGCAGCCCCTGCTGCACCACCATGAAGATGATCAGCAGCACCAGGAGCACGTCGATCATCGGCGTCACGTTGATGTCGGACGTGGGGCCGCCCTTCTTACCGCCTACTCCCATCGCCATCGGAAAGCCTCCTTAGTGCTTGGCCTTGTGCGCCGGCAGCTCGGTGATCGCGCCGATGCGGCGGACCCCCGCCACGCGCGCGGCGTCGATGGCGGTGAGGACCTTGTCGTACCCGGCCTGGTTGTCGGCCTTCAGGTACAGCACGTGGTCGTCGGGACGGGTGGCGTACGCCTTCTGCAGCTCCGTGGCGAGCTGGTCGGACGCCACCTTGATCGTCTGCCTGCCTTCGATGTAGTAGAAACCCTGCCGGTCGATGCCCAGCGTGACGCGCTTCTCCTTTTCGGGAGCGGCCGTCTTCGCCTTGGGCAGGATCGCGGTGTAGCCGGCGAGCGCCGGGGTGACCACCATGAAGATGATCAGCAGCACCAGCATCACGTCGATCATCGGCGTGACGTTGATGTCGGCGTTCACGTCCGAGTTCACCCCCGCGACCGTCGGGAGGGGCGAGCCGCCGAAGCCGGCGGCCCCG
>DASSME010000532.1:0-2943 GCA_035689035.1 Longimicrobium sp.
CGACCCGCGTCCAACGAGTCTGGCGCCGCACCCGAGCGTCGTCCCAGCCCTCCCGGCCACGCCGAGACGTCGCCCCGCCTGGTGCCCGCGGGCCACGCCGACGCCCCTCCCCCAGGCGGTTTTTGGGGGAGGGGCAGCGCGCGCGAAGCTGCGCGCGGGGCGGGGGCCCGCGGGGCCGCGGGCGCACGCGGGCACCTGCGCACCGCCACGCCCGCGCGCCGCGGCGGACCGGAGGCGCGGATGATCGACTCCATCCGTCTCCTGGACATCGCCCTGCTGGTGATCATCATCGGCGCGGTGACGGCGCTGGCGATGATCTTCGGGCACGCGGCGCGGGCGGCGTGGCGCGAGCGAAGGGCGCGGCCGGTGCTGGAGCGCGGGCGCATCGCGCTGGCCGCGGTGGGCGTGAACCCCCGGGTCGACCGCTCGGACGTGACGCTGCTCAGGGCGCTCCCGCGGCGGCTGCAGGTGCGCCTGTTCGTGGAGCTGATGCCCGCCATGGCGGGGACGCAGCGCCAGCGCCTGGCCGCGCTGGCGCACGAGATCGGCCTGGCCGGCGCCGCCGAGCGGATGTGCTACAGCCGCAAGTGGTGGCGGCGGCTGCGCGGCGTCCGGCTCCTGACCGCGGTCGGCGGCGGCGAGAACGTGGTGCCCGAGCTGTTGTTCGACCGCCACCCCGCCGTCCGCGCCGAGGCCGCGGAGTGGGCCGGCCAGCACCCGCGCCCAGAGATCGTGGAGCGGCTGATCAAGCTCCTCGAGACCCCCGAGGCGGTGGGGAGCTGGGTCCTGCGCGACTCGCTGCTGCGCATCGGCACCCCCTGCATCCCCGCCCTGGCCGCCTACCTGGAAACGCACCTGGGCGCCCAGGCCGAGCCCGCGCTGGAGGTGGCCGCCGGGCTGGCCGACCCCCGCTTCAGCGCCGCGGCCGAGCGGCTCTGCGGCGACCCCGAGCCCCGCGTGCGCGCCCGCGCCGCCGCCCTGGCCGGCGCCATCGGCGGCGACCGGCTGGTGCGCCGGCTCGAGACGCTGCTGGCCGACCCCGACGCCGCCGTCCGCGCCGCGGCCGCCGCGTCGCTGGGGCGGCTCGGGCACTGGCCCGCGGCCACCGAGCTCGCGCGGATGCTGCGCGACCCCGCGTGGATCGTGCGCAGCCAGAGCGCGCTGGCCATGCGCCGGCTGGGCAGCCCCGGCCTCCTCCTGCTGCGCCGCGCGCTGGACGACTCGGACCGTTTCGCCGCCGACATCGCCCGGCAGGTGCTGGACATGCCCGAGACCACCGCCGAGCGGGACCAGTGGCGATGAGCACGTACGAGGTCGCGGCCTGGATCCTGGTCAAGCTGGAGTGGGCGATCCTCCTCTACTTCCTGCTGGTCAACGGCTGGTACTTCATCCTGCTCTTCAGCGCCAGCATGGAGATGCGGCGCCACGCGCTCCTTTCCCGCGGGCAGGCGCGGTGGAAGATGCTGGGCTCGCGCGTGGTCCCCGGCATCAGCATGCTGGCCCCCGCCTACAACGAGGCGGCCACCATCGGCGAGAGCGTGCGCGCCCTCCTCGCGCTCTACTATCCCAACCTCGAAGTGGTGGTGGTCAACGACGGGTCGAAGGACGAGACCATGGCGGTCCTCATCGACCAGTTCGACCTGGCCCCGATCCACCCGATCTTCCCCCGCCGCGTCTCTTCGGCGGCGGTGGTGGCGCTCTACCGCTCGCGCACGCACCCCAACCTGGTGGTGGTCGACAAGATGAACGGCGGCAAGGCCGACGCGCTGAACGCGGGGCTGAACCTGGCCACCGGCGACCTGGTCTGCGCCATCGACGCCGACACGCTGATCGAGCCCGACGCGCTGATCCGCATGGTGCGCCCCTTCATCGACGACGACCGGGTGATCGCGGCGGGGGGAACGATCCGCATCGCCAACGCCAGCCAGGTGGAGAGCGGGCGGATCGTGGAGACGCGGGTGCCGCGGCGGGCGCTGCCGGGGTTCCAGGTGGTGGAGTACCTGCGCGCCTTCCTCTTCGGGCGGCTGGGGTGGAACCGGCTGGGCGGCACCCTGATCATCTCCGGCGCCTTCGGGCTCTTCCGGCGCGACCTGATGCTGGCCGCCGGCGGCTACCTGCACGAGACCGTGGGCGAGGACATGGAGCTGGTGCTGCGCCTGCGCCGCATCGGCTACCAGCAGGGCGGGGCGCACCGGGTGGACTTCATCCCCGACCCCGTGGCCTGGACCGAGGCGCCGTCGTCGTTCCGCGTGCTGGCGCGCCAGCGCGACCGCTGGCAGCGCGGCCTGTCGGACGTGCTCTGGCGCCACCGCGGGCTCCTGTTCAACCCGAAGTACGGGCGGATGGGCACCATCGTGTACCCGTACTTCCTGGTGAACGAGCTCTTCGCGCCGGTGGTGGAGTTCATCGGCTTCGTGGGGGTGATCCTGGGGCTGCTGCTGGGCGCCATCAACTGGCCGTTCGCGGTGCTCTTCTTCCTCACCGCCTACGGCCTGGGCGCGCTGCTCACCCTGACCGCGCTGGTGCTCGAGGAGATGAACTTCCACCGCTACCACACCTTCGGCGACCGGGTGATGCTGGTGGTGTGGGCGCTGCTCGAGAACCTGGGCTACCGGCAGTTGACGGTGATCTGGCGCCTGAAGGGGATGTGGAACTACGTGCGCGGCAGCCGCCAGTGGGGAAAGATGGACCGCACCGGCTTCACCACCGTCCAGAAGCCCCCCGCCGATGCGACGGACGCGGGGAAGAAGGCGCGGGCGTGAGGGCGGGCGTGCTGGATCGGCGGTGGATCGGCGGCTGGAGACCGGCACCGTGCCGGCCGCGGCGGGCCCCCTCCCCCCGCCCCCTCCCCGCGCTCCGCGGGGAGGGGGAGAGTAAACTGGAAGCGTGCTCCGATGCGTCCGGAGTGCACGGGACTTTGCCCGCGTCACCCTCCCCCCGCGG
>DASSME010000533.1:0-3448 GCA_035689035.1 Longimicrobium sp.
CGCGGGGACCTCGAACACCGCGCGGCAGATGGAGCAGCGCGCGCGGACGCCGCCGGCCGGCACCTTGCGCGGGTCCACGCGGAAAACGGTCTTGCAGCTGGTGCACTGAACGTTCATGAAACGATCCGTGTGCTTCCCAAAGGCTGATGTGCTGCTGTGCAGGGCCGGCTAAGCTACGCGTCGCCCGCCTCGCGCGCCACCGCCAGCGCGGCATCCGCGTCGCCGTCGGCCGGGCCCACGGCGGCGGCCGGCGCGCTCGCCCGCGATGAAGGGTCGGGCAGGGGCGGCATCGCGGCGGATGCGGACTGGTCGTGCGCGGCCACGATCGCCATCGGGTCGCGCCCGGCCGCGGCGCCGGCGTCGAAGTGCGGGTGGTCGGTGCGGCGGTCCACCACGTAGATCGAGCCCGAGAAGGTCTTCGCGTACGCCTTCATCTCGGTGGCCAGCTCGCTGATCTGCGCCGTGTGCACGAAGGAGCGGTGCTCGTTGGTCACCACGCCGATCGACAGCGTCATCAGCGGCACCGGGTACACCTCTCCGCGGCGGTCCTTGCCCAGGAAATAGCCGCGCTCACGGTCCTCTTCGGTGTACTGCAGCGGGATCAGCTCGTTGAACACGCCGATCACCTCCTCGCAGCAGGTGCGGTAGTCCTGCAGCGGGGCGTTGAAGATGAAGTCGTCGCCGCCGATGTGGCCCACGAACGCCTTGGGGCTGTACGCCCGCACCACCTCGCGCAGGATCCGCGACAGGACCAGGATCACCCGGTCGCCGTGGATGTAGCCGTAGCGGTCGTTGAACTCCTTGAAGTGGTCCAGGTCGGCATAGCACACCGCGAACTTGCCGCCGCCGTTCAGCCGCTCGCTGATGTCGCGCTGGATCTGCACCGTGCCCGGCAGCAGCGTGGTGGGGTGGACGCCCACGTCGCGCTCGGCGCGCGCCACCGCCATCTTCAGCCGCAGCAGCACCTCGCGCCCGCCGCCGTACAGCACCTCGTCGGCCCCCGCCTCCAGCGCGCTCGCGGCCAGCTCCTCGTTCCCCGTCTTGTGGTCCAGGTACATGATCACGGGGACCACGCTGGTGAACGAGTCGTGCTTCACCTGCCGGCACAGCGACAGCGCGCCGTCGCCCGGCGGCGCGGCGTCCACCACCAGCGCGGCGGGGTAGTTGCGGCTCACCCGGGCGTGGATCTCGTGCGCGTGATGCACCTCCAGCACCGGGTACCCCGACGCGGCGGCGAACTCGCGCACGGCATCGGGCGCGGTACGGCCGTGCGAGGAGTGGTGCAGCAGCACGCGTTGGGACATGGGGAAACAGTCGGCGGGGCCGAAAGGGAGGGTGGAGATGAGCGAGAAGCTAATCGCGCCCGTAACCCGTTGTCAAACAAACCGGATCGGGCGGCCGTGACGCGCGGCGGTCACGCCAGCGGCGTGGCCTCGTCGATCAGCAGGATGGGGATGTTCTCGCGCACCTCGTAGCGCAGCCGGCAGGCGGGGCACACCAGCGCCTCGGGGTCGGTCTCGTGCACCAGCTCGCCCTTGCACCTGGGGCAAACCAGCAGGTCCAGCAGCCACTGCTCGATCACTTTCGCTGCTCCTCGGGAAGGGAAAAGCCCAGGCGGCCCAGCTCCAGCGGGTTCTTGCGCCAGCGCGGCAGCACCTTCACCCACAGGTCCAGGTACACCGGCGCGCCCACGAACTCCTCCACCTTCATCCGCGCCGACTGCCCCAGCCGCTTGATGGCGCTGCCGCCCGCGCCGATCAGGATCGCCTTCTGCGTGGGCCGCTCCACGAAGATCACCGCGCGGATGAAGATCGGCGACGCGTTCTCGCGGAACTCCTCCACCTTCACGGCCACGCTGTACGGCACCTCCTTCTCGTACTGCTCGAAGATCGTCTCGCGCACCAGCTCGGCCACGAAGAACCGCACCGGCTGCGAGCTCACGTCCTCCTCGGGGTAGAGGAAGGGCGACACCGGCAGCCGCTCGACCACCGCCGCGCGGAGCGCCTCGACCCCCTCGCCGGTCTCGGCGCTCACCTCCAGCGGCGCCATCCCCAGCCGTTCGCGCGCCCATTCGCGGACGGCCGCGCGGTGGTCGACCGTCGCCACGTCGATCTTGTTGGTGACCACCACCAGCTTCGAGGCGCGCCGGATAAGCTCCAGCACGTCGTCGCGGTAGCTGGGGGGCCCGCGCGTCGCGTCCACCAGCAGCAGCACCACGTCGGCGTCGTCGATCACCTCCAGCGCCTCGTGCATCATGGCGCGGTGCAGCAGGTAGCGCGGGTCCACCAGGCCGGGGGTGTCCACGAACACCATCTGCACGCCGTCGCGCGTGTCGATGCCCAGCACTCGCTGCCGCGTGGTCTGCGCCAGCGGCGTCACGATGCTGAGCTTCTGCTCCACCATCCGGTTCATGAGCGACGACTTTCCCACGTTGGGAAAGCCGACCAGCGCCACGGTCCCGGCCCTGGTCTCTTCTGCCTCGGATTCTCTCTTAGCCTGCGCCATGCGCGGAATTCTACCCTTCAGGCCCGCCACCGCAATGGTTGACGGGCAGTTTCCGACAGCGAACCGCGGTTTGGGCGTGTCCCTCCGCTGCGCTCCGGGCCGGGCTGCGCGCGCCGTAGGCAACGATACCGCCGTTGCCAACGGCGCCGGGCCCGCGGCGGCCACGGATTTCTCCCGGCGGACAGCACCGCGCGCCGGCCGCCGCGTTCCCGGCCCTCCGGGCGCGCATCCCTCACGCAAACCCGCCGCCCGCCCAAGTTGTCCTGTTTCCTTGACACCCCCGCCACCCCGGCGCAACCGTAGAAGGCAGCGACGCCTCGCCCTCCCTGCGGACGCCCCCGCCGCCACCACCCTGAGAGGTCCGCATGAAGCTCCTCGCGCGCACGGCCGCGGCCGCTAGCCTCGCCGTATCCCTGGCCGCCTGCTCCGCCCAGCCCCCGGCGCCGGCGCTCGCTCCCCGCCCGGCCGCCGTGCGCTCCGGCACCGAGGCGCCGATGGCGCCGGCACCGGTCCTCCCCGCGAGCCGCCTGGCCGCCCCCGCCGCCGACGTGGCACCGCAGACCCGCCGTGCGAACGGCACCCGCACCGGGCTCATCGTGCTCGGCGTCGTGGCCGCGGTGGTCGTCCTCTACTTCGCGGTCGGTGGCGGCGCCAACACGGATTACTGAAAGCGCGCGGCCGGCGAGCTCGGCCAAGGCATGCCTCGCCTTCTCCAACTCGCTTCTTGGCCCGCCCGGGGAGCGATGCCTGCGTGCAGTCCGCGCAGGCGGCCTTGGTTCAGTCGTTGCCGCACTTTCAACTGCCCCGAGCTTGCCGCGGCTGCTGCGACGTTGTGAGAGTGCGCACCAACGACAAACGCCCGCCCCGATCGTTGACGATCGAGGCGGGCGTTTGCAAGAAAAGGCCGGCGGCGCCGTACTCTCCCACCGGGTGGCCCCGGCAG
>DASSME010000534.1:0-22775 GCA_035689035.1 Longimicrobium sp.
CGCCGGCGTGGTGCACGCGGGCGCGTCCGTGCGCCGCGACCAGTGCCTCACCATGTCCATGGGCGGGGGCGCGGCGTACGAGTGCGGCGACCTCCGGCTGGCGCACGCGCTCTCCACCACGCGCGTGCTGAACAGCCCACGCACCCCCGTGCTGCTGTACAACAGCGACCACGCACGGCCCCAGCCGCTCGTCGACTTCAACGTGGCCATGACGGCGGGGAACGCGCCTTCGGTGGTGACCGCCATCCTGCGCGTGGGCCCGGTGGGCGGCACGATGGTGGAGCGGGCGCGGCGCACGTGGAGCGACGGCGCGTGGGCCAACGGCGGCCTGTGGCGCTTCGCCGTCCAGTACGACGCATCCGCCGATCCCACCAACGTCTACGCCTACCAGCTGGAGGTGCAGGGGACGTTTGGTGGATCGGTGAGCCAGATGGCCTTCTACAGCGGCGACCTGGCCGTCGTGAACCGCTCGGAGAGCGCCGTGGGCGCGGGGTGGAGCGTGGCCGGCGTTGAGCAGCTCATCTACCTGAACGACGGCGCCCGCACCCTCGTCGTGGGCGGCGACGGCAGCACCCGGCTGTACCGCTGGATCGCCACCAACACCTCCGTCTCGGAGAGTGTGGACCGCCCGGACACGCTGCGCGGCGTGTACATCGACGGGGTGCTGCACCAGTACCGCACCCTGGTGAACGGCTCGCGAGTGTGGTACGACCCGCAGGGCCGCCACTACAAGACGGTCAACCGCCTGGGCCACACCACCAGCTTCACCTACGACGCCGCCAGCCGGCTCGCCAAGATCACGCTGCCGGCGCCGGCGGGGAACACCACCGAGGCGTCGTACCTGTTCAACTACGACGCCAGCGGGCGGCTGGGGAACGTGTGCGCGTTCGTTTCCGGCACCGCCTGCCGCACCACCACGCTGCAGTACGCGTACGGCGACAAGCGGGTCACGGGGATCGTGGACCCGGACGGCAACTCCATCGGCCTCGGCTACACCACCGACCGGATCGTCCGCAGCCGGCGCGACCGCCGCAACAACACGGTGTCGTTCGCGTACGACGCGGCCGGCAAGCTGAGCCAGGCGTCGCTGCCGGTGCCGGAGATGGGCCACACCATCGTGGAAAGCTTCGCCGCGGCGGAAAGCAGGGGCATTCCCGCCTCGGTGCCGGTGTGGAACGCGTACACCGTGCACGACGGCCCGCGCACGGAGGCGGTGGACGTGTCGTACTTCTGGGTCAACCGCTGGGGCGCGCCCACGCGCATCCAGAACGCGGACGCCAGGACGACGTACCTCACGCGCAGCGACGCGCGGTTCCCCGCGCTGGTGACCCGCGTGGACTACCCCAACGGCCGCGTGGTGAGCGCGGGCTATGACGCGCGCGGCAACCTGGAGGCCGAGACGGACTGGAGCAACTCGCGCGTGGTGGGCGGAACCACCGTGTACGCCACCAGCCGCTATGCGCGCACCAACGCGCAGTGGCCCGACTTCGTCACGGCGGCCACGCTCCCCGAGGGCGAGGTCACGCGCACGGAGTACCTGTCCGACGGCAACCGGGCCTGGCAGCAGCCGGGCGATGACCAGGCCAGGCGCGCCACCTTCGGGTACAACACGCTGGGGCTGCTGGAGACGGTGACGCTGCCGGCGGTGAACGGCGTGACGGCGGCCGAGCGGTACGAGTACGACGCGCGCGGCAACCTGTACCGCACGCAGACGCCGGCCGGCCACTGGACCACGCGCTACAACGACGCGTTCGGCCGCACCTGGCGCGTGGAGGCCCCCATCGACGGCACGAACGTGCAGGTGGAGGAGACCACGTTCTATCCCAACAGCGACCTGGCCGAGTACACCCGCACCACCGGCCCCGCGCTGAACGGCGTGGCGTCGCAGGTGCTCACGGTGCGCAACACCTACGACGCCGAGGGCGACGCGCTGAGCGTGGCGCGGCGGTCGGACCCGGACAACAACAACGTCGGCTGGGTCACCACGCAGTTCCGCTACGACGCGGCCGGCCGGCAGATCGCCGAGATCGCGCCGGACGGGCAGGTGGACAGCACCTTCTACGACCCGGCGGGGAACGCGGTGCGGGCGCGCAGCCGGCGCCACGCGGAGATCGGCGCGTACATCACCATGCAGTACGACGCCATGAACCGCCTGGTGCAGCGCAACACGCCGCAGGTGCGGTACGCGCAGCGCAACGAGGGCATTCCCGTGCGCTACAACACGGGCGAGGCGGGCGGCGAGAACACGCCGTATCCGCGCTACCCCAACGACGGGATGGGCGGATACCTGATCGCGGCCGACGTGGCCACCTTCGACTACGACGACATGGGCCGCGTGCGCAACGCCAACAACGGCGACGCGCAGGTGTACCGCACGTACTACCCCAACGGGCTGCTGCAGAGCGAAACCCAGCGCATCCGCACCACGGCGGGGGCGGACTTCAGCCAGCACGTGTACCAGATCCAGCACACGTACGACCTGAACGGCCGCCGCACGGCGCTGCAGCACCCGTCGCAGCTGGCGCCCTCGAGCACGCAGAACACCACGCGGTACGAGTACGAGCCGGGCACCGGAAACCTCACGCGCGTCACCGACGCGCTGGGCAACCAGTTCCGCGTGGGGTACAGCACCCGCGGCGAGCCGGTGTCCATCCAGTACCCCGGCGGCATCACCGAGACGTACACGTACGACGGCGACGGCAACATCCTGCAGCAGCTGGTGCAGAACGGCAGCAACTCGGCGTACAGGTCGGCGGACCCGTACCTGCGCCACACCACCTTCCGCTACGACTCGCGCGGCAAGATGGTGTTCACCGGCAACCTGTACGGCAGCCGCGACACGCTGACCGCCGCGTATTCGGGCCTGGGGCACGCGGTGGGCGGCGGTATCACCAGCCACGGGTACGGGCACTACAACGGCTGCTACAACACAGACCTGCGTTCGCGCTCGGGCGAGACCATGCGCTACGACGCGCTGGGGAACATGTACCAGACGGCGGCCGCCGATACGCTGTGGTACCGCTGCGGGTGGAACCGCACCTACAGCAACGACCGCAGCTGGGGGTACGTGGCGGGCGTGGGACGGCTGGCGTACAACCAGAACCTGTACCAGCGCGACACCACGTACTTCGACGCGGCCGGCAACGCCGTTTTCGAGACCCAGGCGTGGTACAGCTACTACTCGGGGTCCAGCCTGCGCGACCGCGTGTCGTACTACGGCGCCGACGGCCTGCTGCGCGCCGCCGACAGCCGGGTGCTCAGCAACCCCAGCGTGGTGTACGGCAGCCCGTTCAACACCACCTTCGAGGAGTACCGCTACGACGCGCTGGGCCGGCGCATCTGGGTGCGCGCCCGCCGATTCTGCATCAACGATCCCCAGCAGTTCAACGCCGAGTGCAACCTGGACAAGATCCGGCGCACCGTGTGGGACGGGGACTCGGAGCTGTACGAGATCCAGATGCCGGGACAGGACGGCTCGGCGTACCTGGAGAACGACGTGAGCCAGGTGGTGCTGCCGATGGACGCCACCGGCGGCGGGTACTCGGTGGACCCCAACCCCTTCTACGGACGCACCGCGTACACGCACGCGCTGGGGGTGGACCGTCCGCTGGACCTGCTCCGGATCGGGTACGGGGACCAGGTGGACGAGACGAACACCGTCGTCGCGCACCGCGCGGTGGCGCCGTTCGCCATCATGCCGCTGTGGAGCGCCCGCGGCCAGGCCGACCTGGGCGTGTTCGCCGACGGCGGGCTGCGCAAGTGCGAGGTCCTGAACTCGCGCACGCGCTGCGTCTACAACAACTGGCCCGGGGCGTGGTTCGCCAACGAGCGGCCCCGGTTCCGCCCGTCGTGGTGGCACGGGTCGCTGGTGGAGGACAAGCGGGACGCCGCCGGCACCTTCTACCGCCGCAACCGCTACTTCGACGCGTCCACGGGGCGGTTCACGCAGGAAGACCCCATGGGCCTGGGTGGCGGGCTGAACGCCTACGGGTTTGCCAACGGCGACCCGGTGTCGTATTCCGATCCGTACGGCCTGTGCCCCAAGGACGCCGGCGGCGACGGCAAGACCGACGAGTACAGCGACTGCCCGCCGGGCACCAGCGGGTGGTACGCCCACCGCCTGGCCACGGGCGAGGGGAACGCGGCGCTCAACAACATCGGGGGCGTGCTGGCATCGTGCGGCGAAAGCTGGGCGTGCCAGGGCGTGCTGACGGTGGCGTCGCTGGGCGCCAGCCTGTGGGGGTCGGGCGCCCGCGCGGCGGCCACGGCCGCCCCGGCGTCGTTGTACGACGACATCACGGTGGCGGGCGCGCGCATGGCCAATCGCGCCACCAACGTGACGGTGGCCGAGTTCGAGGCCAACCTGGTGAACGCCGGCTTCCGCCAGAGCGTGAGCCGCGACGGGCTGGTCAAGATCTTCGTCAAGGACGGGGTGCGGTACACCACCCGCGCCACCTCGCGCAGCACCGGCCTGCCCACGGCGGAGTTCTTTCCGGCCGGGGCCAGGTCGGCCACGCTCAAGATCCGGCTTCAGCC
The DNA here is from genome assembly GCA_035689035.1 of Longimicrobium sp. Classification (GTDB taxonomy): domain Bacteria; phylum Gemmatimonadota; class Gemmatimonadetes; order Longimicrobiales; family Longimicrobiaceae; genus Longimicrobium. The sequence continues at coordinate 4,537 of DASSME010000534.1, forward strand.
CTGAGGACGCGGATGGCGATGTTGACGGACGCGGAGCGGTACCGGGAGATCGAGGCGCGCGTGGACGCGCGCCTCGACCGCGGCGCGCGGCTCCCCGGCGCGGTGCTGCGGGAGCGACCGCGGCGCTTGGCGTTCCTGGAGTTCGAGGCGGTCTTTTCCGCGGAGCTCTGGGAGGCGCTGCGGGCCCTGGCCCGGCACTACGGCGACCGTGAGCTGTTCCTGGCCGCCGTGGAGCCGGCCGCCGACGCGTACTACCACACGCACTTCGGGGCGTACGGGGCGCTGGTGCTCCCCGCCACGATGGACGGCGCGGCGTACGAAGAGACGGTGGCGTTCGAGCCGGACGACAACCCGGCGGACTCGCTCGCGATCGGCGCGCGCGTGGTAGCCATCGCGTCCCCCTCCGGCGGCCTGGTAGCGTGGGCCGACCGCGAGCTGGAGGTCGCGCTGCTGGCCCTGTACGACACGGCGGAGGTGCCCGCGCCGCGCGAGCTCCCGGCCGGTCCGGGGTGGATGGATGCCCGCCGCGCGCTGCAGGTGATGGCGCCGGCGTTCCCGGAACAGCGGGTGCCCACGGCCGTGGCCGATGCCCTGCTGGCCAACTACCCGTCGGCCTCCGGCTGAACCATCACGCGGAGGAACAGGGAGAGGACGCGGATGAGACCTTCATTCGCGTCCTCTTTCTGTTTCTCCGCGTCTGGATCCCGCCGTGGAAGAACGCGTTTGAACCACCGAGCCCCGCAACCCCGACAGCACCCCGGAGCGGACCATGCGCTGTCCAGGAAAAACGCGCCTGTGTGTGTGGTGATTGGGTTGGGTGGGTGCTGATCACGCCGCTCGGCCGGGTGGTGCGCGGGGAACGTGCCCGTGCGCAGAAAGCCGTGCACCAGGCGGTGCACGTCGGGGCGGAGCATGATGAAGGCGTGGCCGCCGGGGACCAGCACGTGCCCCGCCGCGCCGTCCAGGTGCGTCTCGGCCACGCGCACCGTCCGGTCGTCCGCGCCGGCGATGATGCCGACCTCCACGCCTTCAGGCGCGGCGAGCGTGGCGGTTGGGCGGAGCGAGCATGACCACACGGCCCAGGCGCGGCGCGTTTGCGAGGCTTCCCGTGGTTGCAGACCGCGGCTTCAACCGCCCGGCCAAAGCCGGGAACGACCGCACTCCCGCGCCGGGGCGCTCAGTCCCGCCTGCCGGAGCCGATCTCGTAGATGCGGCGGAAATCCTGGTCGGTGAAGGCGACCACCACGCCGTCCTCGCGCCGCATCAGCGTGCTCCCGCGCGAGCCGATCCCCAGGTAGGTGCCCAGGCCGTGGTGCTCGTGCTTGATGCGCGCGTTGGGGCGGACCTCCACCCCGTTCACGTCGCGCACGGACAGGTCGCGGTGCGCCAGCTCCTCGGGCTCGGCCGGCGGCGGCGGAAGCGCCCGCCCCAGCCGGGCCAGGATGCCCGGGGCGGGCGGCGGGGAGGGCGGCAGGACCGCGGGGACGATGGCGGCGGTAGCCAGGTGCGGGTCGGCGGCGAGCTGGCCCAGGTGGTACAGCAGCTCGATGGCGCGGCGGACGTGGGGCTCGGCGCGCAGGCGGACGTGGAGGTCCGGCGCGTCCGCAGCGTGCGCGCCAGCATCCACATGCTCGCGGGCGTGCGGCCCAGGCCGTGCGCCAGCACGACGAGCTCGCGCGTGTCGCTCATCGATTGATCGTGCCTTTCACCAGAGTCGCCGTCGTTCCGCCCGACGCCACGTACGGCGCGAGATCATCCTTCGTTTCCACACGTCATGCTCCGACGCGGTCGTCCTCATGCGCCCGCATGGATCCACCGCCCGCGACCGTCTCACCCGGCGGCCGGCTCGGGCTGGAGCAGCAGCTCCAACCAGCGCTCGTGCGGCGCGTCGGAGTACGAGAAGCCGTCCCAGTAGTCGTCGCCGCCCGGGGTGGGCAGGATCATCGCCTCGATCTCGGCGCGCAGCGCGGGGGCGTCCACCCGGCGAACGGCGAGGAGCGCCTCCGTGATCCAGTCCGCCATCACCAGGTACTCCACGGGCCCGCCCTGGTCCAGCAGGTCCATCAGCCGCTCCCAGGTGGCCTGCCGCTCCTCGTCCGTGGCCGAGGCATCGGCCGGACGGCCGACGATCTCCGCGACCGCATCGAACGCGCCGCGGCTCACGGGGCGGAGCACGAACACGCGGCGGGCGAAGTGGCGGTCCCATGCCACCTTCCGGAACACGTACGGCACGCCACCGCACTCCAGCACGCCCTCGGTGGGCCCGTCGTACCACCCCACCGGAACCACGCGCGAGAACGGCGCGGGCCCCGCCGCCTCGCTGTCCAGCACCTCACAGCTCATCTCGCTCACCCTCTGCGGTTCCAGAGTAAGGCCGGGCGCGGAACGGAAGTTCTCCGCTCCGCGCCGCGGCGGCAACCAGGGGCCGGCGGGTGCCAGCCCCGTGGCGTTGCGCCAATCTACCGCGTGCGGCCCAGCACCGTGTTGAAGGCCTCGGCCACCTTATCGTCCACGGGCTGCGGCAGGTAGACCGTATAATGGGTATCGCTATTGCCGGTCTTCCGGAAGGTGAACCCGGCCTCGGTGAGCGCTTCGGTGCTCACCACGTTCCCGTCGGGGCCACCCCGAATGCGCGACGAGAACGACACGCCGTGGCCAAACTCGGGGTTCTTCGCGGCGGCTGCGGCCTCACGGCCCAGCTTCTCGGCCGATTCCCAATCGGTTCCCCACCGCTTGAGCAGCCGCGGCGCGCGCCCCGTCAGGTGGCTGGCCGCGCGCTCGGCACCGTGCTCGGCGGCGCCCAGCAGCTTGCCGGCGCCGCGCAGCTCGCCGCCCGAGACCGGCGTCAGCAGGCCGATGGCGGCCATCGCGCGGCCGCCCCACCCCACTTTCTCGCCGGTGATCACGTTGTACCCCGACACCAGCGTCACCGCGTCGAGCACGGTGCTCGACACAACCATGCAATTGCGCAATGCGAGCTATGTATGACACGGGCCGTTGCGCGGGTGGTTTGGCTCGGCGGCGCGGTCGCTCACCGGCGGCTGAAGCCGCGGCCGCGGCAACCACTACGAAAAGCCTCGCAAACTGCGCGAGGCTGCACGTCGGCTTTTCGTGCGCCGTGGCCGGCGGTGTGCCGTACGCGGCCTGAGACATTTCCGGGGGCTACCAGGCGGCTGAAGCCGCGGTCTACAACCACAGGAAGCCTCGCAAACTGCGCGAGGCTGTTCGGCTCGGTGGCGGCTTCCGGCTGCCAGCCGATCGGCGTGGCTATCCCCGCGCCTCCGCACCCGTCAGTCGTACTCCGGCTCCAGGTTGGCGTACTTCAGCACGACGACCTTCCGGCCGACGCTGTCGAAGTCGATCGCGGCCTTCACGTCGCCGCCCAGGCCGCTGATCTCGGCCACGGTGCCGGCGCCGAAGCGGGGGTGGCGCACGCGGGCGCCCTTCCGCATCGACGGCATCTCCTGGCTGTCGCTGTAATCCACCTGGTACGAGGGATCGTCCGACTCCGTCCGCTTCGGCGCGGGCGGCGCGAAGCCGACGCGCTCGCGGCGGGTGCCGAAGCGCGATGTGAAGCTCTTCCACGGCTGCGCGTAGCTGCTGGCGCGCTCGAAGGTGCGCTCGCTGTGGCGGATCTCCACCAGCTCTTTGGGGACCGACTCCAGGAACGAGCTGGGGACGGAGTCCATCCACTCGCGCCCGCGGCGCCGCCGCCGCGCGTAGGCCAGGTACAGCTTCCGCTCCGCGCGGGTGATGCCGACGTAGAACAGCCGCCGCTCCTCCTCGAGCTCTTCCCGCTCGCTGATGGCCCGCATCATCGGGAACAGCCCCTCCTCCAGCCCGGCGATGAAGACGACGGGGAACTCCAGCCCCTTGGCGTTGTGCAGCGTCATCAGGCTCACCGCGTCGGCCTTAGGGTCGTGCTGGTCGATGTCGGCGATCAGGGCGACGTGCGCCAGGAAGAGGTCGATGGCGCGCGGAGCCACCTGTCCGGTGCGCGCCAGCTCCTCCATCAGCTCGGGGTCTTCGTCGTACAGCCGCTCCTGCAGCTCGGCGGCGCCGGCGATCAGGCTTTCCACGTTCTCGATGCGGTCCTCGCCCTCGGGGCCCTCGTCCTTCAGGCTCTGGACCAGCCCGCTCTCGTTCACGATCCCGCGCAGCAGCTCGTCCAGCGGGATGCGGTCGGCGAGCGCGGCGTGCTTGGCGACCAGCGAGGCCAGCTCCGGGAGCGCGCGCGCCGCGGGGCCGCGGATCTCGGGGACCTGCGCGGCGCGCTCGGCCGCGGCGAGGAGGGAAAGCCCCTGCGCCGTGGCCCACTCCGCCAGCCGGGCGATGCTCGCGTCGCCGATCCCCCGCTTCGGCACGTTCACGATGCGCAGGAAGCTCTCGTCCGCCGCGGGGTTGGCCAGCAGGCGCAGGTAGGCGAGCGCGTCCTTCACCTCGCGCCGCTCGTAGAAGCGGACGCCGCCGATCACGCGGTACGGCAGCCGCTCGCTGCGCATCGCCTCTTCCATCGAGCGGCTCTGCGCGTTGGTGCGGTAGAGGATCACGAAGTTGCGCAGCTTGAGCGACGCGTCGTCACCCATGCGGGCGTTGATCTCGGCGGCGATCCACTCGGCCTCGTCCTTGTCGTCCGCGCACTCCACCAGCGTCACCCGCTCGCCGCCGGCGTTGTCGGTGCGCAGCGTCTTCCCCTTGCGGTTCCGATTCTCGCTGATGACCCGGTTGGCCGCATCCAGGATCACCTGCGTGGAGCGGTAGTTCTGCTCGAGGCGGACGAGCTGCGCGCCGGGGAAGTCCTTCTCGAAGTCGAGGATGTTGCGGATGTCGGCGCCGCGCCAGCCGTAGATCGACTGGTCGTCGTCACCCACCACGAACAGGTTCTGGTGCTTCTCGGCAAGGAGGCGGAGAAAGACGTACTGCGCGCGGTTGGTGTCCTGGTACTCGTCCACCAGGATGAACTGGAAGCGCTCGCGGTAGCGCTCCAGCACCCGCTCGTTCACCCGGAACAGCTCCACCGGCTTCACCAGCAGGTCGTCGAAGTCGAAGGCGTTGGCGTCCTTCAGCGCCTTCTGGTAGATCGGGTAGACGTCGGCCACCATCCGCTCGTACGGGTCCGTGGCGGCGTGCGCGTACGCCTCGGGGCCGGTCAGCTCGTTCTTGGCGGCGCTGATGGCAGAGTGGATGGCGCGCGGCGGCCACTTCTTGATGTCGACCCTCAGCTGGTCGCGCAGGATGCGCTTGGTGAGCGCCTCGGCGTCCTCGGCGTCGTAGATCTGGAAGCCGGGCGTCCACCCCAGCCGCATGGCGTCGCGGCGCAGGATGCGGCCGCCGATCGAGTGGAAGGTCCCGATCCACATCCCCGCCGGCTCCTTCCCCAGCAGGGCGCGGACCCGCTCGCGCATCTGGCCCGCCGCCTTGTTGGTGAAGGTGAGGGCGAGGATGGCGGACGGATCGACCCCCATCTCGTCGATCATCCAGGCGATGCGGTGGACCAGCACGCGCGTCTTGCCGGACCCGGCGCCGGCCAGCACCAGCAGCGGCCCCTCGAAGTGGGTGGCCGCCTGCAGCTGCTCGGGATTGAGGTGCGAAAGATCGACCGGCATGTACTTCCTTGTATCCGTCAGGAATTCGAGGTCCAAATCGTATGGCCCGGCATCTCACCCCGGGTTGAAACCCGAGGCAACCACGGCCCAAAGTGCGCCTTCGCGGACTCCCGCGGAGGCACCGGCGCCCTCCGGCGGCCCCGCGGCCCCCTCCCCGCGCCTTGGAGCGCGACCCTCCCCCGTACCGGGGCGTACCGGGAGAGGGTGGCAAACGCTGCGCTCGTGCGCGATGAAGTGCTCCCCCGCGGCCGCGCCGGACGTCCGCCCATACCGCGGGGGGACCGAGGGCACAACCTCTCCCGGTACGGGGAAGGTGCGAGCCTAAGCGAGCGGAGGGGGCGCGGCGCCGCCGGAGCGCGCGGGCGCCTCTCCCTCCGCCTTCGCCTCCCCCACCTTCCCCGCCCCGCCGCCGGCCGCGCGCGCCGCGGCGCCGTCCGCCGTCGCCCGCGCCCCCGTCGCCCACGGCAGCCCCATCCGCGCGGCCAGGCCCAGGCCGGGGCCCTTCTCGGCCTCGGGGGCGGGGCGCTCGGCGGCGGGGAGGACCATTACGAAGGTGGCCCCCTTCTCCACCTGGGCCAGGTACAGCCGCCCGCCGTGCACGTCCTCCACGATGCGCCGCGCCAGCGACAGGCCCACCCCCCACCCGCCCTTCTTGGTGCTCACGCCGGGCTCGAAAATGGTGTTGCGCACCGCCGGCGAGACGCCGGGCCCGTTGTCGGCCACGCGGATCTCCACCGTGTGGTCGGACGGCGACTGCGCCTCGATCACGATCCGGCCGCCGGCGCCGGCCAGCGCGTCCAGCGCGTTCTTGATCAGGTTCTCCAGCGCCCACTCCAGCAGGATGGCGTTGCCGTTCACCGGCGGCACCCCCTCGGGGACGTCGACCACGATCTCCACGCTGCGGCGCAGCTGCGGCAGGCGCACGCGGACGTAGCGCTCCAGCACGCGCAGCAGCGGGCGCACCTCCACCGGCTCGGTCTGCACCGGCCGGCCGATCCACTCGAAGCGGCGCGCCACCTTCTCCAGCCGGTCCAGGTCGGCCTCCATCTCGGCCGCCACCGCGGGAAGGGAGGCCATGTCCTCGCGCTCTTCCTCGGGAAGGCGCAGGATCTCGACCCACCCGGCCAGCGACGAGAGCGGCGTGGCCATCTGGTGGGCGCTCTCGCGCGCCATCGCCGCCCAGATCCGCTCCCGCTCGGTGCGCGCGTTGTGCCGCACCATCAGCGCCGCGGCGATCAGCAGGCCGATCATGGCGCTCACCTGCAGCGCGGGGACCAGCCGCATGCGCCGGATCGCCGGGGTGTCGCCGTAGTAGATGGTGCCCAGCCCCGGCTCCACGATCGGCGGGTTGTGGCGCGACAGGTCCTCGGCGTAGCGCACCACCTGGATCACGCCGGCGCTGTCGTCCAGCATCGGCTTGAAGGGGAGGTTGGTGGCGTACGCCGGCACCCCCTGCTCGTCGAAGTAGATGATGGGGAAGTCGAGCTTCTGCACCTCGCTCGACAGGTCCAGCAGCGTCCGCGTCGGCGCCTCGGGCCGCGGGTCGTTCAGCCCGGAAAGGACCTTGAACACGATGCGCGAGTGCACCGCGGTCTCGCGGCGCATCTCGCGCACCAGGAACTGGCTGTACAACAGGTAGCTGCCCAGGATCGCCGCGGCGAGCAGGCCCAGCGCGGTGGGAAGGTGGCGTCGGTTCAGGCGGAAGGCCGGCACGGGCGCTCGCGCGGCTAGGGATGAACGGGTGCGCCGGTGCGTGGAAACAGGTGCGCTGGTGCGTGGGTGCCGGACGCACTCACGCACTCGCGCACTTACGCACCCGTTTGTACGATTCGGTCCGTCCCCAGGTACGGCCGCAGCGCCTCGGGCACGGTCACGCTCCCGTCCGCCTGCTGGTACGTCTCCAGGAGCGCGACCACCGTGCGCGGCAGGGCCAGGCCGCTGGCGTTCAGCGTGTGCACGAACTCGGGCTTCTCTCCGGGCGCCGGCCGGTAGCGGATGCTGGCGCGGCGGCCCTGGAAGTCCACGCAGTTCGACGCGCTGGACACCTCCAGCCACTTCCCCACGCCCGGCGCCCACACCTCCAGGTCGTACGTCTTGGCCGAGCCGAACCCCGTGTCGCCCGCGGCGAGCAGGAGGACGCGGTAGGGGAGCCCGAGCAGCTGCAGCGCCTCCTCGGCGTGGCCGGTGATCCGCTCCAGCGCGTCCCAGCTCTCCTCGGGGCGCTCGAAGCGCACCATCTCCACCTTGTCGAACTGGTGCAGCCGCAGCAGCCCGCGCGTGTCCTTCCCCGCGGCCCCCGCCTCGCGGCGGAAGCAGGGCGAGTAGGCGGTGAGCGCGATGGGGAGGTCGGCCGCGTCGAGCAGCTCGTCGCGGTACAGGTTCACCAGCGGCACCTCGGAGGTGGGGATCAGGTACATCCCGTCCTCCGGGAGCTCGTAGGCGTCGCCGTCTTCCACGAACTTGGGGTACTGCCCGGTCCCCTGCATCGACGCCCGCGTGACGATGAAGGGCGGCTCCACCTCGGTGTAGCCGTGCTTCTCGGTGTGCAGGTCCAGGAAGAAGTTGATCAGCGCGCGCTGCAGCCGCGCCCCCATCCCCCGGTACGCCGGGAACCCGCTCCCCGCCACCTTCGCCCCGCCCGCCAGGTCGAGCATCCCCAGCGCCTGCGCGATCTCCCAGTGCGGCTTCGCCTCGAAGCCCAGCTCCTTCGGCTCGCCCCAGCAGCGCACGACGGTGTTGCTCTCCTCGCCGCCCTCGGGCACCGACGGGTCCACGGGCTGCGGGAGGCGCAGCAGGAGGTCGTCCAGCTCGCCCTCCACCTCGCGCAGCCGCGCGTCGATCTCCCTGATGCGGTCGCCGACCTGGCGCACCTCGGCGATCAGGTCGTCGGCGCTCTCCTTCGCCCGCTTGCGCTCGGCCACCTGCTGCGAGGCGGCGTTCCTGCGGCTCTTGAGCTCGTCGCCCTCGCCGATCAGCGCGCGGCGCTCGGTGTCGAGCGCCATGATGCGGCCGATCGCCGCGTCGGTCTTCTCCGCGTTGCCGCGGCGCGCGAGCGCGGCGCGGAAGCCGTCGGGGTCCTGCCGGATCTGCCGGACGTCCAGCATCAGGGCTCCAGGCGCTCGTCGTCGCAGTTCTGGTTGCTCACCATCCGGAAGGTCACCTTCCCCGAGTCGGCGTTCACCGCCAGGATGTTGATCAGCGCGTACTTGCTGGTGGTGCTGCAGGTGGAGGGGACCACGCGCGTCTGCACGAAGTAGTTCTTGCCCGCGGCCACGGCGATGCTGTCGCGCTCGTACTCGTCCACGGGGCGCGGCGCGCTCCCCGGCTTCTCGTAGGTGCGCGTGGTCTCCAGCAGCCCGGTGCCGCGCAGCCCGCTTTCGCCCCGGTTGGGGACGAACCACAGGGTGCTCCCGTGCTGCCGCACCTGGAAGTCGTAGGCGCCCGCGTACGCCGGCCGCTCGGGGAAGCTCAGGATCACCCCGTTCAGGATGTCGACCGCGGTGGCCCGCTTGGACGGGCCGTTCACCGCCGCCAGGTCGATGCTGTCGCCGCGCAGGAAGTTCTCCACGCCGGTCGCGTCGCTGCAGGCGGTGAGGGCGGCGGCGGCCGGAAGAAGCACCAGCGCGGCCAGCACGGGGATAGTGGAACGCAAGGGAGTATCTCTCCGAAATGTCCAGATGTTCCGAAACGAAGCGCGCCCGGGCACGCCGGACGCGGGGGTTAACCTTATCCGTCCCAACGCCGTTGCGTCAAGCCGCGACGCGCCTTTCAGGGTTGACCTTGCCGCCCCCGGCGGGTACGTTGCTGCCGGCCGCACCGCCCCTCCATCACCCTGCCAGGAACGAACCCGCATGTCCGAGCTCGACCAGGCGCTGGACCGCCTCCGCAGCCACCCCGGCGTGGACCACGTGCTGGTGCTGGGGCGCGACGGGCTGCTGATCCAGCACGCCGGCGGCCCGCTGGACGCCGAGACGGTGAGCGCCATGGTCCCCGGCGTGGCCGGCGCGGCCGCCGCGCTGGGCGGCGCCGCGGGGCTGGGCGCCGCGCAGACGGTGGTGATCCGGCTGGAGCGCGGCGTGGCCCTGGTGCAGGGGCTGAACGACGAGGTGCTCCTGGCCGTGCTCCTGCGGGGCGGCACCGGCTTCGCGCCGCTGCTGCGCGAGCTGGCCGACGGGCGCGAGCGCCTGGCCGCGCTGGTCTAGCCCCGGCTCACCCCTCCATCCCCCCGGACGGACTTCCCGCCAGGATGACCGACGCGCAAGCTGCCGAGCCCCGCCGCGTGCTGGTGGCCGACGACGAGCCGCACATCGGCCACATCATCCGGCTCAAGCTGGAGCAGGGCCCCTACCAGGTGGTGCTGGTGGCCGACGGCACCGAGGCGCTGGAGCACCTGCGCGGGGGCGAGCCGATCGACGTGGTGCTGCTCGACATCATGATGCCCGGCGCCACTGGCCTGGAGGTGCTGGAGCAGGCGCGCGCCATGCCGCACCGCAAGGACACCCCGATCATCATCCTGACCGCCAAGGGCCAGGACGCCGACCGCAGGCAGGCGCTGGAGCTGGGCGCCACCGACTTCTTCACCAAGCCCTTCTCGCCCAAGAAGCTGCTGGCACGCGTGGACGAGCTGTTCGGCGCGCCCGGCGAGGGCGGCGAACGGCTGCCAGACGCAGGCTGACGCTCCGTTGGACCCCATTCAACCCGCGAATCCCGCGGCGGTTCCGCACCTGTGGACCGTGATCCTGGCCGGCGGCGTGGGTTCGCGCTTCTGGCCGGTGAGCACGCCGGCGCGCCCCAAGCAGCTCCTGCCGCTGGCCAGCGACCGCCCGCTGATCCGCGACACGGTCGACCGCATCACCCCGCTGATCCCCCCCGAGCGGCTGCGCATCCTGACGGGAGAACGCCTGGCCGGGCCGATCCTGGAGGTGCTCCCCGAGCTGGGCCCCGGCAACCTGCTGCTGGAGCCGGCGGCGCGGGGCACGGCGCCCGTCCTGGCCTGGGCCGCCGCCGAGCTGGAGCGGCGCGACCCCGACGCGGTGATGGTGTCGCTGCACAGCGACCACGTGATCGCCCCGCCCGAGGCGTTCCGCGCGCTGATCGCGCGCGCCGCCGAGCTGGCCGCCGGCCACCGCCGCCTGTTCACCATCGGCGCCGTGCCCACGCGCGCCGAAACGGGGTACGGCTACATCCGCCTGGGCGGCGCGCTGGCTCCGCTGGAGGGCGACGGCGCGGCCGCGCAGCCCGGCTACGGCGTGGCCCGCTTCGTGGAGAAGCCGGACCGCGACACCGCCGAGGCGTACGTCCGCTCGGGCGAGTACCTGTGGAACACCGGCCTCTTCGTCTGGCGCGCGGCCGACCTGCTGGACGAGATGGAGCGCGTGAGCCCCGAGATGGCCGAGCTGATCCCGATCGTGCGCGAGGGGGGCACCGACGAGTTCTTCGCCCGGGCGCCCACGGTGGCGGTGGACGTGGCGGTGCTGGAGCGCTCGGACCGGGTGGGCGTGGTGCGCGCCACCTTCGCCTGGGACGACGTGGGCACCTGGGACGCCGTGGCCCGCACCCGCGGCGTGGAGCCCGGCGAGAACTGCATCGTGGGCGACGGCTACGCGGTGCAGAGCGCGGGCACCACCATCTATGCCGAAGACGGCCCGGTGGTTGCGTTCGGCGTGGAAGACCTGGTGATCGTGCGCACCCACGGCATCACCTTCGTGGCCCGCCGCGACCGCGCGCCCGACCTCAAGGAGTGCCTGGGCGAGCTGCCGGAGCGGTTGAAGAATCTTTAGGCGGACGAGGCACCGCGAACGGGTGCGCGAGTGCGTCCGAACCGGTGCGTGAGTGCGCTCGAGGACGGTGGCGGTGCGGAGTGAGCGGCGGGTGGAGAGGCGCGGGTGCGGGGGAGTTTGCGAGTGAACTCGCGGCTCGCGGCTACAACGGCACACAGTCCGCCTTCGCGGCGCCTTCGCGGACTTCCCCACGCGGGCATCGCTCCGCCGCAAAGCTTCGCTTCGCGCGCCGAGACCGCGGACGCACCGGGACCGAAGCGCACCGGCGCACCCGGTCGCCCGTCCATCGTCCGCCGAAACATTCGCAGAGCTGACCGATGTCTTCGCTGTCGCTGATCCTGTTCGACGACGCCGTGTCGGCGGGGTGGGAGCCGTTCGCGCTCACCCGGCCGGGCGGCGAGATGGTGTTCGGCACCATGACCATGCGCCGCCGCGCCGAGCGCGTCTTCGGCGCGCGGTGCGTCGCCCATCTCGGCGCCGACCACCTCGCGGGGTTCGAGGAGGGCGATTCGCCGCCGGTGCTCGCCTACGCCGACGCGCCCCGGGACGGCGACCGGCTCTTCCTTTCCGCGCGCGCCGTGCCGGCGTGGGGGAGCGGCGAGGTGTGGCTGGCGCGGCGCGGCGGGGCGGGCGCGGTGATCGTCGGGAGCGACGTGGTGGGCTGGTTCGCGCCGGACGGGGCGCCCAACCCGGACGCGGACTTCTTCCTGGAGCCCGGCCGCGTGCTGGACCGCACCGGCGCCGTGCAGCTGGACGGCAAGTCGGTGGGGCGCGTGTGGGACCTGATGTCGCTCACCCCCACGCAGATCGCCGAGGACGTGGCCGGGCTCTTCCCGGACGCCTCGACGCCGCAGCTCCCCGCCGGCGTGCACCAGCTCGGCGCGCACCCGGTGATGGTGGGCGACGGGGTGATCATCGAGCCCGGCGTGGTGTTCGACACCAGCGGCGGCCCGGTGTGGCTGGACGCGGGGAGCCACGTGAAGGCCTTCACCCGGATGGCGGGGCCCGTCTACGTGGGGCCGGGGTCGATCGTGCTGGGGGGGACGATCGAGCAGTCGAGCATCGGGCCCGTCTGCCGCATCCGGGGCGAGTTCGCCGAGACGGTGTGCCTGGGGTGGGTCAACAAGGCGCACGACGGCCACATCGGCCACGCCTACCTGGGCGCGTGGGTGAACCTGGGCGCGGGGACCACCAACAGCGACCTGAAGAACAACTACTCGTCCGTGCGCCTGTGGACCCCCGAGGGCGACGCCGACACCGGCGAGATCAAGATGGGGTGCTTCCTGGGGGATCACGTGAAGACGGGGATCGGCCTGCTGCTGAACACCGGCACCGTGGTGGGCGCGGGGAGCAACCTGTACGGCGCGGCCATGCCCCCCAAGTACGTTCCCCCCTTCAGCTGGGGAACCGGAGACGACCTCACGGCGTACCGGGTGGACAAGTTCCTCGAGGTGGCCGACCGGGCGATGAGCCGCCGCAAGGTGACGCTCGCCCCCGGGTATCGCGCCCAGCTCGAGCGCGCCTGGCAGCGCGCCCGCGGCGAGGGCTCGCAGAGTTGATTCCCTTCCCCGCGGCGGGCCACCCGTCCTCCGCGGCGCCCAACGCACCAGCGCACTCACGCACTGGCGCACCTGTTCCGCAGTTCAGAGCGAGAGACGCAGGACGACCGTGCGGGTCACCGTGTTGGGCAGCGGCAGCCGCGGCAACGCCATCCTGGTGGAGACGGATGGCGTCCGCCTGCTGGTGGACGCCGGCTTCAGCGGGCGCGACCTGGAGCGCCGCCTGGCCGAGGCGCAGGTGGACCCGGCGTCGATCACCGCGCTGCTGGTGACGCACGACCACACCGACCACACCCAGGGGATGGGCGTGGCCGCGCGCCGGTGGGGGATCCCGCTCTACCTGACCGACCTCACCCGCAACGCCTGCCGCGCCCTGTTGAAGGGGACAGAAGACATCCGCCGCTACACCAGCGCCGAAGCGGTCGAGGTCGGCGGGCTGACGGTGACGCCGTTCCTCACCACGCACGACGCGGTCGACCCCGTGGCCGTGACGGTGACCGAGACGGCCACGGGCGACAAGCTCGGCATCGCCACCGACCTGGGGCGCGCGACGGCGCCGGTGCGGCACGCGCTGCAGCGCTGCCACCTACTGGTGCTGGAGAGCAACCACGACGAGCTGATGCTGCGCGAGAGCCACTACCCGTGGAGCGTGAAGGCGCGCATCGGCGGCAGCCACGGCCACCTGAGCAACCGCGCGTCGGCCGAGCTGGCCCGGGAGCTCTACCACGAGGAGCTGTGCGCCGTGGTCCTGGCCCACCTGAGCGAGGCCGCCAACCACCCCGTGCTCGCGCACGAGGTGGTGGGCGACGCGCTCGAACGCCTCCGCTACACCGGCTCCCTCGCCGTCGCCCCGCAGGAAAGGCCGCTGGAGACGATCGACGTCTCGCGCCTCCGCGCGCTGCGGCTCCCGGCGCAGACGTCGCTGTTCTGACGCGGATTGCGGCGACGGGTTGAAAGGCGGCGGGTTGAAACCCGCCGCTGGAACTTCGGGAAGTCCGCCTGCGCGGACTGCACGCCAGGATCCGCGCGCCCCACCCGCATCAGTCCGCCCCGTGCGACAAAGGCTCGGCCACACCGCAACCGGTAGTCCGCGCAGGCGGACATCGTGTAGTTGTTGCCGCGATGCCGCGATTTCAACCGCCCTGCCTGCCCGCCGATCTCCCCGCCCTCATTGATCACCGCAGCAGCAATCCGTCCTTCATCCGCAGGGTAATCCGCCCCGTGTTGGCGAAGTCGGCCGATGGATCGCCCGCCAGCACCAGCAGCGAGGCCTCGCAGCCGTCGTCCAGGCAGCCGACGCGGCGGGTGGGGAAGATCGCGCGCGGGGTGGCCTGCGACCACAGCCGCAGCAATCCCATCGCGTCGAACACGCCGAGGGTGGCCAGGTAGCGCACCTCGCCCACCGAGTCGTCCCGATAGGCGTCGCTGCCCACGGCCAGGTGGACGCCGGCGTCGCGCAGCACGCGCAGGTTGCGCACGGCCAGCCGGTCGAACTGGCGCCGCCGCGTGCTGTCGGGGCCGGCGGGGTCGAACCCCGCGGCGCCGCCCAGCGTGGTGATCACCCAGATCCCGCGTTCGGCGGCACGCCGCGCGTCTCCGGGCAACACCTGGTAGGGCACAGGATCACGCAGCTCGGCGTGCTCGTCGCCGCGGAAGCCGGGGATGTGGTTGATCTCGTCCACACCCGCCACGACCGCCGCGTGGAAATCGGCCGCGGTCTCCACGTGCGTGCTCACGCGCAGCCCCGCCCCGTGCGCGCGGCGGACGATCTCGGGGAGGAGCGCCGGGTCCAGCCCGCGCCAGTTGAAGTACGTGGTGTCGCTGCGCCGGCGCGCGAACTCCTCGGAGTGGACCAGCACGGTCTTGATGAAGTCCGGCCGCCCGGCCACGATGCGCGGCCACTTGCGCCGCAGGTCCGGCAGGCTGTCGATCACCCACAGGAACCCTCCGTCGCCGTCCGCCGCCGTCATCGCCCCGCGCGACAGGTTGCGCAGGTACAGGCCGGTGGGGTGGCCGCCGCTGGCCGTCAGCAGGCCGTTGGCGAACACGGCGTCGATCCCGCGCGGCACGTTCACGCGGCCCTGCAGCGAGTCACGCCCGCGCGGCAGGTTGCCGGGGTTCTTGGCGTAGAACACCCCGTCGCGCAGGTAGCGACCGATCAGCGAATCGGTGCGGGCGGGCGTGGAGTAGTCCACGTTGTGGTTGTGCGCTTCGCCGAAGGGCGGCACCACCCACCGCCCCTCCAGGTCGATCACCGAGTCCACCCGCGCCGGCCGCCGCGTCGTGATCCGCCCACCCACGGTGTAGCGCGTCCCCGCGACGAACCCTTCATCCCCCAGCCACCGCCCGTCGCGCAGCTCGTAGACGGGCGGCCCGGCCGGTGCGGGTGCGGCGCGCCCGCACGCCGCGGCCAGGCAGAGCACGACCGGGGCGAGGCGCACGGGGAGGAACTCCCGCGCGACCACGACCGGGCAATCTCTGAGAGCCCTGCTTTTTTGGAGCGGAAGGGGATTCACGGGAGGACGCCGGGGAGAGAGGCTGGATCAGGTGGTGCTAGATTTTTAGCACTCACCCACAGCATGCTCCTTCGCGGGCCTCACGTCAAGAGCCTGGCGTTCCCCAGTCGCGCCCAACCTCCAGCCACGCCCGGATCGCGGCCACGTCGCCGGACTCGATCGCGGCGCGGGCGGCGGCGAGGTGGCGTTCGACGGCGGCGAGGGCGGTGGTGACGTTCGCCGCGTTGTCGGCCAGGATGTCGCGCCAGACGTCCGGAGAGCTGGCGGCCAGGCGGGTGACGCCGTGTCCGCCGGGGCCGAGCTGGCCGGGCGCGATCCCCCGCTCCGCCAGCGCCGCGCCCACCGCGCTCGCCACGACCTGGGGCAGGTGGCTGGTCCACGCGAGCAGACGGTCGTGCTCGTCCGCCGTCATCTCCACGGCCCGCCCGCCGACGGACGCCCACAGCGATCGCGCGAGATCGACGGCCTCGGGAGACGATTCCGCCGACGGGGTGAGGTAGACGGTCGCGCCTTCGAAAAGGCCGGCACGCGCCGCCGCCCACCCGCTGCGCGTGCCGCCGGCCAGCGGGTGCGCGCCCACGAAGCGGGCGCCGATCCCCAGCCGCCCCGCCTCGGCAACGATCGCTGCCTTGGTGCTCCCCGCGTCGGTGATCAGCCGCACGCCGGCCAGCCGCGGCCGCGCATCGCGCAGCATCGCCGCCGCGGCGCGGACGGGGACGGCCACCACCAGCGCGTCCGCATCCTCCACTCCGCCCCAACCCTCCCCCAGCGCCGCGGCGACCACGCCCGACCCGAGCGCGGCCTCGAGCGTCGAGCGATCCGCATCGTACCCCAGCACCCGCACGCCGCGCGCGGCCAGGTCGCGGGCCAGCGATCCCCCGATCAGCCCCAGGCCGGCGACGGCGACGGTGCGGAAGCCGTCGCCGGGCCGGCCGTGGCCGCCAAAGCCGTCGCCGTCGCTCACTCGCCCTCCATCTGGGCGCGGCGGGAAAGACCGATCAGGTGCCAGAAGATGTAGCGCACGTCCTCGTCCCCCACCCCCATCTCGCGCGCGATCTTCCCCGCGTTGCGCACCACGGCGGCCTCGCGCGCCGGGTCCAGCGTGGGGATGCCCAGCTCGCGCTTGGCGCCGCCCACCTCGCGCGCCAGCCGCACCCGCTCGGCGATCAGCCCGATCAGCTCGCGGTCGATCTGCTGGATCCGCCCGCGCAGCTCGGCCAGGCGCCCGGCCGCGGGGCTGGACGCGTCCGCGGCGGGCGCGGCGGCGGCGGGGATTTCGGCCCCGGAATCGGCGGCGGGGCTCATGCGGCCTCGCGCCACGGGGCGGCGGCGGGGATCGGCAGCTCGCGCCCGGCGGCGGCGGCGAACGGGGCCAGCCCGCGCATCAGCGCCTCGAAGGCGGAGATGGTCAGGCTCTGGTCGCCGTCGCTCAGCGCCTGCTCGGGGTTGGGGTGCACCTCCACGATGATCCCGTCGGCCCCGGCGGCCACGGCGGCGAAGGAGAGCGGCGCCACCAGGTCGGCGCGGCCCCCCGCGTGGCTGGGGTCCACCAGCACGGGGAGGTGCGTTTCGGCCTTCAGCACGGGGATGGCCCCCACGTCGAGGGTGTTGCGGGTGATGGTCTCGAAGGTGCGGATGCCGCGCTCGCACAGGATCACGTCGCGGTTCCCCTGCGCCATCACGTACTCGGCGGCCATCAGCAGCTCCTTCACCGTGGCCGACAGGCCGCGCTTGAGCAGCACCGGGCGCTGCACCCGGCCCAGCTCGCTGAGCAGCGCGAAGTTCTGCATGTTGCGCGCGCCCACCTGCAGCACGTCGGCGTGCTCGGCCACCAGCTCCACCTGCCGCGTGTCCATCACCTCGGTCACGATCGGCAGCCCCGTCTCGGCGCGCACCTCGGCGAGCATGTGCAGCGCCGCCTCGCCCAGCCCCTGGAAGGCGTAGGGGCTGGTGCGCGGCTTGAAGGCGCCGCCGCGCAGCAGCCCGGCCCCGGCGCCCGCCACGGCGCGGGCGGTGGCGCGCAGCATCTCGCGCCCCTCCACGCTGCACGGGCCCGCGATCACCGCCAGCCGCCGCCCGCCGATCGCCGCCGCGGCGCCGTCGCCGGCGCGGACGATGGTGGGGTCCGCCGCGAACTCGCGCGAGGCCAGCTTGTACGGCTTCATCACCGGCGTCACGCTCTCCACCCCGGGAAGCGCCAGGAGCGCCGCCTCCTGCACCAGCGACTCGTCGCCGATGCAGCCGATGACGGTGCGCTGCTCGCCGCGCGAGACGTGCGTGCGCATCCCCAGCGTCTCCACGCGCTCGCGGATGTGGTCCAGCTCGGCGTCGGTCACGTTGGGACGGGTCACGATGATCATGCTGCGTTCTCCTGGGGGGGTGGGTGCGGCGGGCGGGGCGCGAAACGCGGAGAGGGCCCCCGAACCGCATCGGGAGCCCTCTGGTTGTTTCGCCGGTGGTTGGCTGCGTTCAGCCGCGCGCGAAATTACCCGGACTCCCCAGGGGAAGGCCGTAGTAATAGTAGTAGCCGAAGCAACACGCGGTGAAGTGGCTCATGGTTTCAACGCTAACCGCGCCGCGGGGGTCGCGCAAGCACCCCCGCCCGAATCGCGCCGCAAATCCCCGCTGCGCCCCGGCCGCGCCAGACCAGGGCAAAAGCGTTCCTCACCCAGAGTCGGCGGAGTCAACAGAAGAACTGCACAGCGACGAATCAAGCGGGTTGGGTACAGCGGTTTGGGCGTGGCATCCGGCCGTGAAAGAACCGCGCGCGCGGAGGAA
>DASSME010000535.1:0-18696 GCA_035689035.1 Longimicrobium sp.
TCCTGCACGTACCCCACGTCGGCCACGCGCACCGGCGTCCCCGCCGGCGTGGAGCCGACCACCACGCGCTCGATGTCGCGGATCCCCTTCAGGTAGCCCAGGCCGCGCACCATGAACTCGCGCTCGGAGAGCTCCATCATCATGGCGCCCGCGTCTTCGTTCGAACCCTGGATCGCCTGCATCACGCGCGTTACGGGGACGCCGTACGCGCGCAGCTTCACCGGGTCCACCTCCACCTGGTACGTCTTCTCGAACCCGCCCACCGAGGCGACCTCGGCCACGCCGGGGACCGAGGTGAGCTGGTAGCGCAGGTACCAGTCCTGGATCGCCCGCAGGTCGGCCAGCGAGCGCCTCCCCGTGGTGTCCTCCAGCACGTACTGGTAGACCCACCCCAGCCCCGTGGCGTCGGGCCCGAGCGAGGTCGCGGCGCCCGCGGGGAGCCGGGCGCGGATCGACGACAGCGACTCGAGCACGCGGCTGCGCGCCCAGTAGAGGTCCGTCCCGTCGCGGAAGATCACGTAGACGAAGGAGACGCCGAAGAACGAGTAGCCGCGCACCGTCTGCGCGCCCGGCACCTTCAGCATCTCGCTGGCGACGGGGTAGGTCACCTGGTCCTCGATGATCTGCGGCGCCTGGCCCTCGTAGTCGGTCTGCACGATCACCTGCACGTCGGAGAGGTCGGGGAGCGCCTCGAGCGGGGTGCGCAGCAGCGCGACCACGCCCCCCGCCGCCACCAGGGCGGCCAGGGCCAGCACGATCCAGCGGTTGGCCGCCGACCATTCGATGATTCGCCGGAGCATGGTGGCCTCCTCTACATCCGGTGCCCGGCGTGCGGCGCCGCGCCGGCCGGCGCCGGGGCGGGCGCGCCGGGCTCGGGCTCCGCGCCCGGCGCCGGCATGTCCATCCCCGGCATCGGGCCGCTCATGCTGCTTTCCGCGTCCACCAGGAAGTTGGCCGACGAGACGATCACCTCGCCCGCCGCGAGCCCGGCCAGCACCTCCACCTCGCCCTCCGAGACGGGGCCCAGCGTGACCTCGCGGTGCACCAGCGAGCCGTCGGGGCGGCGCACGAAGACGAGCGAGCGGGTGCCCGTGGCGTGGACCGCGGAGCGGGGGATCAGCACGCCCTCGTGGTCCGCGGGGGTCTGCAACTCGACCCGCGCGTACATCCCGGGCTTGAGCCGCATCGCGGGGTTGGCCAGCGCCAGGCGGATGCGGCCGGTGCGCGACTGCATCGACACGCTGGGGTAGACGTAGCCCACGGTGGCGTCGAAGCGCTCGCCCGGGTACGCCTCGAAGGTGAGGCGCGCGTGCTGGCCCACGCGCACCGCGCCCAGGTCCTTCTCGAACACCTCGCCATCCACCCACACCGTCTCCAGGCCGGCGATGCGGAACAGCTCCATCCCCGGCATGATGCGCGCGCCCTGGACCACGTTCTTCTCCACCACCACCCCGTCGGCGGGCGAGCGGAGGGTGACCGTGCGCCGCGGCGTGCCGCTGCGCTCGATGCGGGCGATCTCGTCGGCGCCCACCTCCCAGTAGCGCAGCCGGCGGCGGGCGGACTCCAGCATCTCGCGCGAGTCCTCCAGCGCACGGTCGCCGGCCCCCGCGGCCGCGGACTCGTCCACCAGGCGCCGGGCCAGGATCAGCTCTTCCTGCGCGGCCACCAGCATGGGACTGTAGACCTCCATCAGCGGCTGGCCGCGGCGCACGGGCGCGCCGGTGAACTCCACGTGCAGCCGCTCGACCCACCCCTCGATCCGGGGGTTGACGGTCGCCAGCCGCGTCTCGTCCCAGGTCACGCTCCCCACCGTCTGCACGGTGCGGGAAAGGGCCCCGCGCCGCGCCGTGGCGTAGGTGACGCCGATGCGGCGCGCGGCCTCGGCGTCCAGCCGCACTGGGCGCGGGCCCTCCGCCGCGCCGCCGCCGGCCATCGCGGCGTGGTCGTGCCCGGCGGGCGCGGCGGCGCCGTCGCGGGGGCGGGCGAGCAGGGTGTACACGCCCACCGTCCCTACCGCCAGGCCGAGCACCGCGGCGGAGAGCAGGATCTGCCGGTGCGTGTTCATGGTGCCTCCCCCAGCGCCGCGGCGCCCGTGGAAATCTCGTGTGCGGTGGCCATCTCCAGCTCGGCCACGGCGATCCCGTATTCGGCCAGCAGGGCGTGCAGCTCCTGCCGGTACTGGTTCACGGTCATCTGCGCGTCCAGCAGCGTCATGAAGTCCACGGTGCCCACGCGGTAGCTCGACAGCGCCGACTGCACGGCCGCCTGGGCCTGGGGCAGCACCTCGCCGCGGTACAGGCGCACCAGGGCCCGGGCGCGCGCCGTCTCGGCCAGCAGCTCGGCGACGCGGGCGTCCACCTGCGCGCGGGCGTCGGCCAGCTCGGCGGCGGCCATCCCTTCCATCGCGGCGGCCTCGCGGCGCATCTCCAGCTGCCGCCGGCCGGCGAACACGGGAACGGTGAAGCCCACCATCACGCTCGCCATCCGCTCGGTCCCCATCTCGGGATCGTTCCGCTGGCCGTACTGCAGGCCGACCGTGAGGTCCGGCCAGATCTCGCGCCGCGCCAGGCGTGAGCGGTCCTCCGCCTGCGCCACGCCGATCTGCCGGGCGGCCAGGAGCGGGCGCCCCGCCGCGGCCCAGGCGCGCAGCGTGTCGGCGGGGGGGAGCTCGAGCGGAAGGCGGGGGAGCGCCACGGCGGGGACGGGGGTGGCGGCGTCGCGGCCCAGCACGGCGTTCAGGCGCGCGGCGGCGGCGGCGCGCATCGCCTCCATCCGCGCGACTTCCGCCTCCATGCGCGCGACCTCGACGCCGGCGCGGAGCACGTCCGTCTGCCGCCCGGTGCCGGCGCCGTACATCGCGCGGGCCACGGCCTGGAACGTCTTCAGCAGGCGCAGGGTCTCGCGCATCTCCGCCGCCTGCCGGTCGGCGCGGTAGATCTCGTAGAAGGCCATGGCGGCGCGGCCGCGGATCATCCAGCCGGCCTCGGCGGCGGCGGCCTGCGCCTTCTCGGCCTCGCGCGCGGCGATGCGGCCGTTGAGCCCCAGCTTGCCGGGGAACGGCACCATCTGCATCACCTGTACGGATGGCGCCATCGAGGTGGGCATGTCGGTCCGCAGCCCGGGGAGCGAGGCGTTCATCACGCCCAGCTGCAGCTGCGGGTCGGGCGGGAGGGTGGCGGAGCGCCGGGCGGCGAGCACGGCGCTGGCCCGCTGCTGCTCGGCGCGGAGCATCGGGTTGTGCGCGGCGGCCTGCGCGTACACGTCCGCCAGCCGCAGCGTGTCGGCGGGTGGAGCCTGCGCGGCGAGCGTCGCGGGGAGCATCAGCGCTCCCGCGGCCGCGAGGGTGATCGGTCGGATGGACATTGCTTCACGTCCCGGTTCGGCTCTCCATCAGGGCGGATGAAAAGCGTTTCCCGGCTGATGGACCTCTGCCCATCAGCCCGCGGCGCGGCCGTGGAGGCCGCGTGGGCTACCGCTGGGGAGGACGGAAGAGCGAAACGGCGAGCAGAAGCTCGCGCGCCTGGTCCGCGCGGACGGGGGTCACGCCGTTCGCGGGCGGGACCGCGGTGGGCGCGTGCCCGGTGGACGCCGGGAGGGAGAGGATGGTGCACCCCGCCGCGACCGCCTGCACCGGGCAGCCGCCGGCCGGCGATGCGGGCTCGCGGCCATCGTGCCGCTCACCCGGCATCCCGGGCATCGTGTGATGCGCGTGCGGGGCGGCGGGATGCGCCACCGTGGACGAGTGGGCCGCGGCGGGCTCCCCGGTCGCGCACATCGACGCCCACGCCTGCTCCGCGAACGATGCTGAGAAGGCGAAGAGCGCCAGGAGCGCGGCCAAGGTGCGCGAGCGGAGTCTCATGGCTCCAAGCTCGGCTCCCGCGCGCCCGCGGACTATCAGGGGTTGGTGGTCTGCCGCGTGGGGAGTTGCCGGACGGCTGCGCGCGAGCACGAAGGAAAGAAACGACGGGAGCCAGGCTGTTTTGTCCCAATTCGATGGGGTCTCACGGAAGGACAGAGGGACGGAAACATCATGCTGTTTCCGTCCCTCCGTTCCTCCGTGATTTCAGCGTACCCGGATTCGATCACCGTATTCGCGGAGGTATCGGGGACGAAGGGCGCCCCCACGCGGGAGGCGCCCTTCGTCCCTCCGTCGACACTCCGATCGAATCCGCTCAGGCGGTCACGCCGCGCGCAGCCACTGGCCCAGCTCGGCGAGCGACGGCTTCTTGCCGGTGCTCAGGATGCCCACGCGGTAGATCTTCCCGGCGATCCAGGCCACGGCCAGCACCGTCACCACCAGCCCGGCCAGCGACGCGGCGATCTGCGCCGGCGGCACCGGCGCGGTGGCCAGGCGCATGGCCATGGTGACCGGGGCGGTGAAGGGGATCAGCCCCAGCACGGTGGCCACCCTGCCCAGCGGGTCGCCCACGATCTTCATCAGGAAGAACACCGGCAGCACCAGCGGAAGGACGACCAGGACCTGGAACTGCTGCGCCTCCTGCTCGCTGTTCACCGCCGCGCCCAGCGCCGCGTACACCGCCGAGTACAGGAAGAAGCCCAGGATGAAGAAGGCCAGCGTCACCGCCAGGGTGACCGGCGGGATGTTCGCCGACTTCATCGCCCCGGAGGGGAGGTGGAAGCGCGCCGCCAGGGTGCCCGAGCGCGAGGTGGCCACCGAGAACGCCGCCCAGAGCCCCACCTGCAGCAGCGCCACGCTCCCCACCCCCAGGATCTTCCCCAGCATCAGGTGGCTCGCCTTCATCGAGCTGACGATCACCTCGGCGATCTTGTTGGTCTTTTCCTCCAGCACGCTGCGCAGCACGTTCATCCCGTACAGCAGGATCATCATGTAGGTCAGCAGCCCCACGATGTAGCCCAACCAGAACGTCTGCTGCGCGTTGCCGCCCTCCTCGCCCTTCTTGGTGATCGCCGCGGTGGAGAGCCTGGCGGGCTGCACCAGCGCGGCCACCTGCGCCGGCGAGATCCCGCTGGTCTGCAGGCGGGCGGACTGCACGCCGCGCGTCACCGCCCGCGTCAGGTCGCCCACCACCCCCAGGTCCGCCACGTTCCGCGCGCGGTACTGCGCCTCGCCGTTCTGCACCACGGTGGGCGGCAGGTACAGCCAGCCGTCGATCTGCTTGTCCTGCACGCGGCGGATCAGGCCGGCGCGCACCTGGGCCAGCGGCTGGGCCACGCGCTCCACCGTGTAGACGTTCGCGTCGTCGTCCGCGCCGCGGGGGGCGCGGGTGGAGAGCAGCTGCTGCACCGCCGTGCCCACGCCGGCGGGCGCCTGGTCCACGATCACGATGTGGCGCTCGCCGCCGCTGCGGCCCATCCGCGACAGCAGGGTGAACATCCCGCCCATCAGCAGGGGCAGCAGGAGGGTGCTCACCAGGAAGCTCTTGCCGCGCACGCGCTCCACGAACTCGCGCCGCACGATGGTGAACACCTCAGACATGGGTCACCTCGGGGCGGCGGTTGGCGGTCACGTGGCCGCTCACGCGGTCGATGAAGATCTCGTGCAGGCTCTTGCGCTCGCGCTCGAAGCGCACGACCGGGACGTCGAGCGCGGCCACGGCGGCCATCAGGGGGCGCGGGTCGGCGGCGGGCGCCATCTCCACGCGCCACCCCTCGCCGTGCGCGGTGACGGGCCCGAAGCGCGTTTCGCCGCGCATGAAGCGCGACACCTGGTCGCTGCCGCCGTCGAACTCCACGTACCAGCGGTTCCCCGTGTTCTCGCGCTGCACGTCGCGCAGCCGCCCGTCCAGCACCTTGCGGCCCTGCGCGATAATGCACACGTGCTCGCACAGCTGCTCGGCCTGCTCCATGTTGTGCGTGCTGAAGATCACCGTCTTCCCCTGGTCGCGCGCGTCGAGCATGGTGTCGCGCAGCACCTCCTGGTTCACCGGGTCCAGCCCGCTCTGAGGCTCGTCCAGGATCAGCAGCTCGGGGTCGTGGATCACGGTGGCGATGAACTGCACCTTCTGCTGCATCCCCTTCGACAGCGTCTCCACCTTCGCCTGCTTCCAGTCGCCCAGCCCCATGCGGTCCAGCCATCCGCCGGCGGCGGCGCGGGCGGCCCTGCGGTCCATCCCCTTCAGCTCGGCGAAGAAGACGATCACGTCGGTCACCTTCATCTTGCGGTAGATGCCGCGCTCCTCGGGAAGGAAGCCCACGCGGCGGAGCACCGCGCGGCCGGCCGCGGGGTCGGCGCCCAGCAGCGAGATGCGCCCGGAGTCGCGGGCGATGATGTTCATCACCATGCGCAGCGTGGTGGACTTCCCCGCGCCGTTGGGGCCCAGGATGCCGTAGATGGTGCCCGTGGGCACCGCCAGGCTCAGGTCGTCCACCGCGGTATGGGCGGAGTACCGCTTGGATACGCCGTCCAGGATCAGTGCGTCGTTCATGCGCGCTCTGAGGGAGGGAGGGGTCCGCCGAAAGGGTGGCGGAGCGCCGGGTTCCGGCGCCGGTGAAGGATACGCAGGGTCCGGGCGATGTGATTCAGGGCGGCCCCCCAGCGGCGGCTTCCGCCTCGCGAACGGTGCGATCGCGGGAGCGAACGGTGGGCGGCGAGCTCATGGCCGTGGGGGATTGACGGTCCGCCAGCCGTGCGCGCGGTTTTCGGGGCGACGGAAGATCGCCGCGGGAGCGGGGTTGCGGTAGGTGGGCTCCCTCGTCGGACCAAGTGGCCGAGCAAAGGGGCGATCGCGGAGGAAGCGGAAAGCGGATCGTTGGATCGGCAGATCAGAGGCACGAGCCCGCGAACGTTCGGCGGTCGATCCATCGATGGGCGCCGCGCGCCGCGATGGTCCGCCTCCGGCAGCGATCTTGCCTTGGTCGCGGGCATGGCGACCAAGATCCACCAGACGGTGAAGAGCGAGCGGGCCGTGCACGGCGGGCGGCAGCTGGACGTGGAGTTCCACGCCGGCGGCGACCCGGTGCCCGGGATCCTCCTGCTGCCGGAGCAGGCGCCCAGCGGCGGGGTGCTGCTGCTGCACGGCTACTCGTCGCGCCGCGAGCACATGGCCGAGGGGGTGGGGAAGAGCCTGCTGCGCCACGGACTGGCCACCCTGAGCATCGACCTGCCGCTGCACGGCTCGCGGCACGACCCGCTGCAGGCGCAGGGCGCGCGCAACCCGCTGGCCGTGTTCGGCCTGTGGCGGCAGGCCGTGCGCGAGTGCAGCCTGGCCTTCCACTACCTGGGCGCGCGCGCCGAGGTGGACCGCGGGTGCATGGGCGTGGCGGGGTACTCGCTGGGCTCCTTCCTGGCCGTGATGCTGGCCGCCGACGAGCCCGGCGTGCGCGCCGTGGTGATCGCCGCCGGCGGCGACCTCCCCACCGACACGCCGCTGGCCGCGCTTGCCCGCCCGCTGGTGGACCCGCTGCGCGCCGTGCGCAGGCTGGACGGCCGCCCGCTGCTGATGATCCACGGCAAGAACGACCGCACCGTGACCCCCGCCCAGGCCCGCCGCCTGTTCGAGGCCGCGCGCGAGCCCAAGGAGATCCGCTGGTGGCCCTCCGGCCACCGCCTCCCCCCCGAGGCCATCGACTACGCCGCCGACTGGCTGGTGACGCAGCTCGGCCGCCCCACGCGGCACCGTGCCGCGGGCTGAAGCCGCTTCCTCGCCCGTCGCGCCGCGGCCGCCCGCGCGGAACACCCGCACCTCCGCACCGCCGTTATGGCACCGCCCGTGCGTACCGTGGCCCGCAAACCACCCGGACGGAGACGGAGCATGACGGAACACACCAACCAGCCTCGCCGGCAGAGCGCCGAACGCAAGGCGTCGATCTCGGGCAAGGCGCTGGTGGATGGCTCGAACGTGGCGCACAGCAGCGAGGGCGGCGAGGGGCGCCTGCGCAACATCGAGCTGGTGGTCGAGAAGCTGAGGGACGACGGGTTCGACCCGATCGTCGTGGCCGACGCGGCGCTCCGCCACCAGATCGACGAGACCGGCAAGTACGAGGCGCTGATCGAGAAAGGCGAGATCCGCCAGGCCCCCGCGGGGACCGACGCCGACTACTTCATCCTCTCCTTCGCCCGCGAGCTCGAGGCCAAGATCGTCAGCAACGACCGCTTCCGCGACCGGCTGGAGAGCTTCCCCGACGCCCGCGACCGAATCATCCGCTACATGATCGTGGAGGACGAGGTGGTGTTCGAGAAGCGGAACCGAAGGCGGAAGAAGCAGTAGCGGCGGCGGACGAGGCGCGCCGGTGTGGAGCGGGGCTCGGAAGCATCGGCAGCGCGGGTCGTCACCCGTATGATAACCGTTTGTGGGAAACGACCGTGCATTCTGCGTCCAACCCGCCGCTCGTCATCCTGAGGCTGAGGCTGACCACGCAGGCGTTGCAGCATGAGCGAGCGGTCGCAAGCCGAAGGATCTGTGACCAGTCGGCGTGAAAAAGCAGCGGTAGCGCACCGTCGGTTATAGATCCTTCGCGCTGCGGTCAGGGTGGCGTCGACGGCGCAGGCGTGGTCGCGCTCAGGATGACGAGCCATGGGCACGGCTCGAATGCGCAGTCGATCGTACAAACCAGTATGAACCACGGTGCGAACGCCCGCCCCCGGTGTGGGGGCGGGCGTTCGTGTCCGGGGTGATTCCCGAGACGCTTGCGGTCGTCCGGCGTTCGGCCCGACCGGCTCAGGCGGCGACCAGCGCTCCGCGCAGCGACTCGATCCAGCTTTCCACCTCGGCGCGGTCGGGCGCGGCGGGCGACAGCTCCAGGTAGCGCTCCAGGTCGCGCGTGGCGTCGTCGCCACGGCCCAGGTCGGTGAGCGCCCGGGCACGGTTGCGGTAGAGCGCGGCGAGCGCGGGCTCCAGCTGCACCGCGGCGTCCAGGTCGGCCAGCGCGCGCTCCACGTTCCCCATCCGGTAGTGGAGCACCGCGCGGTTGGCCAGCATCGGCGCCTGCGCGGGGTCCAGCCGCAGCGTCTCGTCGTACTCGGCCAGCGCCTCGGCGTGGCGGCCCAGGACGTCGAGCGCGTGCGCGCGGCCGGCGTGCGCCAGGTTCACCGACGGGTCCAGGTCGATCGCCCGCGCGTAGGCGGCCTCGGCGTCGTCGAACCGCCCCAGCCGGCGCAGGCACTGGCCCAGGTTGGTCCACACCTCGGGGTAGGGCGGGCTCAGCCGCATCGCCTCGTGGTAGTCGCGGATGGCTTCCTCGTACCGGCCCAGCTTGAGGTACGCGTTCCCGCGCTCGTTGAAGTACTCCGAGTAGTTGGGGTCCATCTCCATGGCCCCGGTGAAGTACTCGATCGCCTGCTCGAAGTCGCGCGTGGCGGTGTACACCTGGGCGATGTTGTACAGCAGCACCGAGCGGTGCAGCCGGTGCCGGTCGCCGGGGATGTTCTCGGAGAGCTGCCGGAAGCCCTCGCGGCACAGCTCGATCGCCTCGGCGGGGTACCCCTGCCGGTGCCGCACCAGCGCCAGGCCGTTGTTCAGGAACACCTTCAGGAAGTGCCGCAGCTCGGGCTCGATGTCGGCGACGTCGAGCAGGCGCAGGCCCTCGAGGAGGAACTCGCCCGCGCGCTCCAGGTTGCGCTCGGGGAGGAAGCGCGCGTGGGCCATGGCGAGCACGTACATCACGCGCGCGCGCTCGGCCGGGTCGGTCACCTTCGGCACCGCCTCCTTCATCACCACCTCGTAGGCGCGCTCGGGCTGGCCGATCGCCACCAGGCACCCGAAGATCCCGCCCACCAGGTTCCACCGCGTAAAGCCCTGCAGCGTCACCACCTGGTCGATGTCTTCGAGCACGCCGTCGATGAACGAGGCGGCGTCTTCGTAGAAGCCCCGGTGGTTGTAGCGCGCCAGCGCGAACGCCTGCCAGTAGCGGGCGCGGTCGGGATAGTTGCTCTTCAGCCACATCCGGACCAGCTCGGGGACGTGGAACTCGGTCTCCTCCTTGTTCCCCCGCACCTGCTTCTCCAGCGCCAGCGCGCGGAGCGCCCAGTCGCGCGGGGTGAGCGGCTCCGGCGCCTCGGGCTCCAGCTCCAGCCGCTCGGTGCGCGGGGCGAAGTCCGGGCCCCACACCTGCTTGAGCGTGCGGGCGGTGTGCCCCTGCTCGATCACCAGCACCAGCGTGATCGCCAGCTTCTCGCCGCGCCGGCGCATCAGCTGGTGGAAGAAGCGGCGCACCAGCACGCCCGAGCGCTCGAAGTCATAGCACACCAGGATCCGGCGCGCGGGGACGGGCGCGCGCTGGAACAGGCTCTCCATGAAGTCGATCAGCCCGTGGGGGATGCGGTACGCGCGGTCGAGCGCGTAGTTGCGCACCGCTTCCACGCCGGTCGCCGCGTCGGTGAGCGTTTCCGACGACTCGAGCTCGTCGGCCAGCCCCGGCACCACCGGCGACAGCTCCAGGTGATGCTGCTCGATCAGCTCCGGCGCGTACTGGCGGGCCAGGGGGAGGAGCGATTCGAACAGGGTGCTGGCGCCCGCCCACAGCCCCGCCTCGCTCACCGCGCACGGAAGGAGCCACGCGCCGGCGCCCGCCGCACGCGCGTCCGCCACCGCCTGCTCGAGCAGGGCCTGGCGCGCGCCGCCGCGGGGGCCTTCGATCACGATGATCTCGCCGGGAGTGGTGGACTCGACGAGGTTCTCCAGCGGGTGATGCATACGCGGACGTCCTGGTGGGAGATGGGGGCATGCGGGGCCGCCCGCGGGCGCGGACGGCCCCCCTCGTCCTACTGCCAGCCGTCGATCGGCGGCCAGTCCGGCGGCGTGTCGCAGCCGTCGCACTCCCAGCACTCGTAGAACGCGGCCGCGGTGTTCAGGGTGTTCCCGCCGTAGGGGTCGAGCGTCAGCATACCGACTCTCCTGAATGTGGTGGGTAGGACCTGCAAGGGACGAGGTGATGATACGGGCGACTCACAATAAACGTCAATAGTTTTGTTGAAGATTTTTTGCGAGGGGCGGCCGAGGACGGATCTGATGTGTATTCGGGCAACAAAATAGACCGGGAGAATATGGGCACCTACTGAAATTTTGAGTGGGGACGTTGCCCTGGGATCGGCGATTGGTAGCAGATCGGTGCGGTGGACTCCGGAGCGAAATAGCACCTAATCGGAAGATTGCATATATATCTTTTCCCCTTTGTGGCGTTATGCAAGCGGTTGCCGCCGGCCGTGCGCGCGGCTACCTTTTCATCCCGTCACGAACCCCATCCGCGGCACCCCGCACACCACTCCGCATCTCCGCAGGAAGTCCGGGTCTTGAGAGACGTCACGCTCTACCACGGCGATGGCCAGGGCTGGCTCGAGGTCATCACCGGGGTGATGTTCTCGGGCAAGTCCGAAGAGCTGATCCGCCGCGTGCGCCGCGCGCTGATCGCCCGCCGGCGCGTGCAGGTGTTCAAGTCCGCGCTCGACGACCGCTACCACGGCATCGGCCACGTGAGCTCGCACGACGGCTCGGGGGTCACCGCCGTGCCCGTGCGCAGCAGCCGCGAGCTGGCCGAGCGCATCCACCCGCACACCCAGGTGGTGGCGGTGGACGAGGTGCAGTTCCTGGACGACGGGATCGTGGAGGTGCTCACCGTGCTCGCCGACCGCGGCGCGCGGGTGATCGTGGCGGGGATCGACATGGACTTCCGCGGCGAGCCGTTCGGCCCCATGGGCGAGATCCTGGCCCGCGCCGAGACGGTGGACAAGCTCCACGCCATCTGCATGGTCTGCGGCAACTCGGCCACCCGCAACCAGCGCCTGGTGGACGGCGAGCCCGCGCCCTTCGAAAGCCCGGTGGTGCAGGTGGGCGGCCACGAAAGCTACGAGGCCCGTTGCCGCCGCTGCCACCAGGTGCCCAGCGCCACGCGCGACCAGACCACCCTGCTCGACCTGCTGCAGGCCGAGCCCACCGAGGCCGTGGTGCTCACCATCGACAGCCTCACGCGGAAGGCGTCCTGAAGGCCCAACCGTCGCGCCCGCCACTCTCCGCGGCTTGAAACGAGCGGTCGCGCTTCCCCCGAGGCGCGGCCGCATCTGTTTTCGCGGGTGGCGCTTGAAATCGGCCAGCCGTGGCCGGTCCGATCGGCTAACTCGCTGCGCCGCGCGGTGTTGCGATGGACGTCCGCACGCGGTTTGATCCGTTTCCCGGGTTGTGGGGACGATTCCGGACACGGGTATCACATCGTAACAGATGCCAAGGCACTCCCGCTTTTGGTGATTCGTCGTTATCAATGGATGCACGTTTCCGCCACACGGCCCGGGAAGCGCTGGCCCGATCCTCGCAAAGGCGCGGCCCCGTTCTCGGGAAACATGAGACGCAGTCCAACCCCCGCGTGCCCAAGGTGGCCCGCACGGATCGCCGTTGTACCCCAGGGAGTCGCGAAGATGGCGAAGCGTTACGAGGTGGAGATCACGTTCCAGCAAACGGTGCGCTACGCGGTGGACGCGCCCACGCGCAAGGCCGCCGAGGAGCTCGCGCTGGAGCAGTGGCGAGAAGGGGACGAGGCGAACGCGGTGGGCAGCGAATGCTGCGACCTGGTGGGCGTGAACAGCTCCGAGGTCCCCAACGGCGACGGCTGCCTGCGCGACGCGGAGAAAGCGTTCCGCTACCTGAGGGACCGCGAGCTGGTGATCGAGATGCTGGACGTGGACGCCTTCACCCCCAGCATCCACGACGCGGTGAGCGCCGAGGACGTGGCCCTGCACCTGGGCTGGCGCAAGAAGGACCGCTCGGTAGACACCCCCCGCGCGGGACGAGCCCTGGACCAGCTCTGCTGCACCCGCCGCGTGGTCTGCTTCACCCGCCCCCGGGTCCGCGCCGGCGAGCGCGGCGAGATCCGCCTCTTCTGCACCCCCCAACACCTCGAAAAGCTCACCGCGCTCCTGGAGATGGAGCCCGCGGGCGCCGGCGTGTAGCCGGGAGCACGATCGGGTAAGCACGCTTCCACGCGACAGGCCGCCCCAGGGCGGCCTTTTGCTTTGGGGGATCGGATCCGCGCGCCGCGACGGAGATCGCCTCGGCCGCGGAGGCCCCCCTCCCCCGGCCCCACCCCCGGCCCCTCCCCCCGCTGCGCGGGGGGAGGGGGGAAGTGCAACCGCAAACTGCGCGGGAATTCAGGATTGAGAGGAAGTGCTCCCCCTCCCCCGCGCAGCGGGGGAGGGGGCCGGGGGGAGGGGGCCGGCCGCGGCCGCGCGAATGCCTGTCGCGGCGCATTCTCCCCATAGCTGTGAGGGCTTCGGCAACCTCCTTGCGTTCCTC
Organism: Longimicrobium sp.; assembly: GCA_035689035.1. GTDB lineage: Bacteria > Gemmatimonadota > Gemmatimonadetes > Longimicrobiales > Longimicrobiaceae > Longimicrobium. The sequence continues at coordinate 13,200 of DASSME010000535.1, forward strand.
GCCATCATCCTCGCGGGTCCGATTCCTCCACTACGCGGATTGCCGGTCCGGCCGATGTCCAAAGCCTTACGCTTCCTCGCGATCATCGCGGCCGTGGTGGTGGTCGCGGCGGGTGTGTTCTACCTCAAGTTCCGCCGCACCAGCAGCGAGGCGGCGGAATTGCTGGCCGAGGGCGCCGAGAAGGTGCTGAACGACCCGATGCGCCCGGCCCGCGGCGCCCCGCGCGTGCTGGTGTTCGCGCTCGACGGCGTGGGCGCCGACGCGCTCGAGGCGGTGATCCGCGGCGGGCGCGCGCGCAACCTCTCGCACCTGCTGGGCAAGCCGCGCCGCGGCGCGCCCGGCGTGTACCGCCACGCCTACGCCGCGCAGGGCGTGCTCAGCATCCTCCCGTCCACCACCTACGCGGCGTGGACGTCGCTCTTCACCGGCCGGCCGGCGGGGATCACGGGGGTGCCCGGCAACGAGTGGTTCGCGCGCGAGGAGGACCGCTTCTACGCACCCGCGCCCGTGACGGTCACCGAGCACACCGACGCGCTCAAGGTCTACAGCGACCAGCTGATGGGCCGCGTCGCCCACGCGCCCACGCTCTACGAGCAGGCGGGCGTGCGGGCGTACGTGTCGCTGGCGTCGCTGCAGCGCGGTGCGGACCTGGTGACCATGCCCGATCCCGCGGCCTTCGGGCCCATGGTGAGCGCCACGGCGAAGGGGATCGGCGAGGAAAGGGAGGGGAGCGTGAGCCGCGAGGTGTACCAGCAGGTGGACCTGGGCGCCGTGGGCTCGCTGCTGGAGACGATCAAGAAGCGCGGCGTGGCCGACCTGCAGGTGGTCTACTTTCCCGGCGTGGACCTGTGGACGCACGAGGCGCCCAACCCCCTGCTGGACCAGCGGCAGTACGTGGAGACGGTGGTGGACAGCGCCGTGGGCGAGGTGCTGGCCGCTTACCGCCGCCGCCACGCGCTGAAGGACACCTACGTGGTCTTCGTCGCCGACCACGGCCACACCCCGGTGCTGGACGACGACCGCCACGCGCTGGGCGCCGACGGCGCCGACGAGCCGCCGCAGGTGCTGCGGCAGGCCGGCTTCCGCGTGCGCCCCTTCACCCTCGACGTGAAGGACGACGAGCGCGGCTACCAGGCCGTCGTGGCGTACCAGGGCGCCATGGCCTACGTCTACCTGGCGGACCGCTCCGCCTGCCCGCGCCCCGCGGACCGCTGCGACTGGCGCCGTCCGCCCCGGATGCGGGAAGACGTGCTCCCCGTGGTGCGCGCCTATGACGCGGCGAACCGGACGGGTGCCGGCGTTCCCGCGCTGCGCGGCACGCTGGACCTGATCTTCGCGCGCGAGCCACGCCCCTTCGGCCAGCCCGCCGCGCCGTACCAGGTGTGGGACGGCCAGCGCCTGGTGCCGATCGCGGAGTATCTCGCCATCAATCCGCGCCCGGACCTGCTGGACCTGGAGCGGCGGATGAACGGCCTGTCCACGGGTCCGTACGGCAACCACGCGGGTGACATCCTGCTGCTGGCGCGAACCGGGCTGGAGCGGCCGATCGAAGACCGCTTCTACTTCTCGGGCCGCTACCACAGCTGGCACGGAAGCCCCACCGCGCAGGACAGCCGCATTCCGCTGATCGTGGCCCGGCCCGGCGGCGACGGCCGCCAGCTGCGCGCCCGCGTCACCGCCGCCGTCGGCGAGCACCCGTCGCAGCTCGACGTCACCCGCCTGATCGTCGCGCTTCTCGGCAGGCAGGCTGCCCGGTGAGGGATCGCTGGACCTGCGTGAACACGGAGCCGCGGAGAGCACGGAGGCCACGGAGAACCGCGGGGTACTCCGTGGCCTCCGTGCATTTCCGTGTCTCCGTGTTCACCCAGGGGGATCTTCCCGCCGCCAGCCGTTCTCGGTAAGCCGGGAGTGACACCACCCGCCGCGATCCGGCTGATGCCGCCGTCATCGGGCCGCCCGGGTTTTCGCCGCGCCGCCGCCGCCGTATCTTCCCGCGCATCGCGCCCTGACCCGGCGCGGACTCCATCGGACACGCATCGGACGGCACGGAGACGTGGATCCCAACCGCATCCTGATCATCGACTACGGCTCGCAGTTCACGCAGCTGATCGCCCGGCGCATCCGCGAAGAGCGCGTGTACTGCGAGATCCATCCCCCCACCCGCCCGCTCGACTGGATCCGCGAGTGGGCGCCGAAGGGGATCGTGCTCTCCGGCGGCCCCTCCTCGGTCTACGGTGAAGACGTGCCCACCGCCGAGCCCGGGCTGCTGCACATGGGCATCCCGGTGCTCGGCGTCTGCTACGGGATGCAGCTGATCACGCACCTGGAGGGCGGCGTGGTGGAGCGCGGCCGGCGCGAGTACGGCCGCGCGCAGGTCACCATCCGCGAGGCGACGGGGATCTTCGACGGCTTCAAGGAAGGCGAATCGACCCAGGTGTGGATGAGCCACGGCGATCACGTGGTGCAGCCGCCGCCGGGATATCGTCTGCTGGGAAGCTCGGAAGACGTGCCGTGGTCCGCCTTCGCGGCGAACGACCGGCCCATCTACGGCGTGCAGTTCCACGTGGAGGTGGCGCACACCACGCGCGGCGCCGACATCGTCTCCAACTTCGCGTTCGGCGTGTGCGGCTGCCAGCCGACCTGGACGGCGGGGAGCTACATCGACAACGAGGTCGCCAGGATCCGCCAGCAGGTGGGCGACGCGCAGGTGATCTGCGGGCTTTCGGGCGGGGTCGACTCGTCGGTGGCCGCGTCGCTGGTGCACCGGGCCATCGGCGACCAGCTCACCTGCATCTTCGTGGACACCGGGCTGCTCCGCGCCGGCGAGCGCGAGAGCGTGGAGCGCACCTTCCGGCAGCACATGGGGATCCGGCTGGAGGTGGAAGACGCGTCGGAGCTTTTCCTGACCCGCCTTGCCGGCGTGGAAGATCCCGAGCGCAAGCGCAAGATCATCGGCAACACCTTCATCGACGTGTTCGAAGCCGCGTCCGACCGCATCGGCGGCGACGCGAAGTTCCTGGTCCAGGGGACGCTCTATCCGGACGTGATCGAGAGCCTGTCGGTGAAGGGGCCGTCCGCGACGATCAAGACGCACCACAACGTGGGCGGCCTGAAGGAGGAGATGAAGTTCGAGCTGGTGGAGCCGCTGCGCGAGCTGTTCAAGGACGAGGTGCGCCAGGTGGGGCGCGAGCTGGGGCTCCCCGAGGAGATGGTGGGCCGGCACCCGTTCCCGGGGCCCGGGCTGGCGATCCGCGTCCTCGGCGCCATCGACCGCCGCGAGCTGGACGTGCTGCGCCAGGCCGACACCATCTACCTGGAAGAGATCCGCGCCGCCGGCCTGTACGACGACATCTGGCAGGCGTTCGCGGTCCTCCTCCCCGTCCGCAGCGTGGGCGTGATGGGTGACGAGCGGACGTACGAGAACGTCTGCGCCCTGCGCGCCGTCACCAGCCGCGACGGGATGACGGCGGACTGGTACCCGTTCCCGCACGAGATCCTGGCGCGGATTTCGACCCGGATCATCAACGAGGTCACCGGCATCAACCGCGTGGTCTACGACATCTCGTCCAAGCCGCCCGCGACGATCGAGTGGGAGTAGGCCCCGCAACTGCGTGAACACGGAGCCACGGAGGGCACGGAGGCCACGGAGAACCGCAGGGTGTTCTCCGTGGCCTCCGTGTTTTCCGTGGCTCCATGTTCACCAAAGCGGTGCGTTCAGGGCAACGGACTTCGTCCTTCGCGACGATGCCTACGCCGCCGCGGCCTCCACCCGGAAGCCGGAGACCAGCTCGCGCAGGCGGGCCGAGAGGGCGGGGAGCGAGTCGCCGGTGCCGTCGTCGCCCTCGCCGGCCAGGGCGGCGATGGTGTTCATGGTGGCCATCAGCTGCTCGGCCATCGCGGCCATCTCCTGGGCCGACGCGGCGTTCTCCTCGGCCACCGACGCCACCTCGCCGATCATCAGGGTGGTCTCGCGCACGCGGCCGGCCACCTCGCGCGTGCCCCCGGCCAGGCGCTGCACCACGCGCTCGCTCTCTTCCAGCGTCTGGAAGATGGCGTCCAGCGCGCCGCCCACCTCGGCGGCGCGGCCGGCGGTGTCGGCCACGGCGGCGGCGCTCCGCTCGATCTCGGCCACCGTGCGGCCGATGTCGCGCTGCATCTCGCCCACCACCTCCACCGTGTGCGCCGCGGCGCCCTGGGCCTCGTCGGCCAGCTTGCGCACCTCGTCGGCGACCACCGCGAAGCCGCGCCCGCTCTCGCCGGCGCGAGCCGCCTCGATCGCGGCGTTCAGCGCCAGCAGGTGCGTCTGCGCGGCGATGGCGGTGATGGCGCGCACGAACTCCTCGATCCGCGCCGAGTGGCGCGACAGCTCGCGCACCTGCGCGGTGTTCTCGGCCACCACGCGGCTGAACCCGCCCGCCGCCGCCGCCACCGCGCGCACCGTGTCGCCGCCGCGGCGCGCCTCGCCCATCCCGGCGCCGAGCGAGGCGGCGGCGCGCTCCGTCTCGTCGGCCACCTCGCCCAGCGTGGCGGCGATCGTCTCGGTGTGGCCGTGCGCCACCTGCGCGCTCGCCGTCTGCTCCTGGGCGCCGGCGGTGATCTGCGCGATTGCGGAGTTCAGGTGCTCCACCGCGACGCTGGTCTCGCGCGTGAGGCTGCCGATCTCGGCGCCCTGGCCGGCCAGCGTGGCCGCCGCCCGCTGGATGCGGCCGATCACCCGGCGCAGGTCGGCCGCCATCCGGTTGAAGGCGCGCGCCATCTCGGCCAGCTCGTCGCCGCCCTTCACCTCGTCCTCGCCGGTCAGGTCGCCCGCCGCGATCCGCCGCGCGCGCTCCGACACGGCGCTCACCGGCCCGGCGACGGAGCGGGTGAGCAGGCTGCTCAGCACCAGCCCCGTGCCCAGCAGCGCCAGCAGGCAGGCCACGCCGGTCCCCCCCGCCGCCGCCCCCGCGCGGTCCACCTGACGGGTCAGCGCCTGGCCGGCCGAGTCCTGCGCGTCCTCCATCTTCCCCAGCACCACGCGGAAGGAGTCGAGCGCCGCCACCAGCGCCTCCTCGCCCGCCGCGTTCTCGCGCGCCGGGCCCAGCGGCGCCGCCGCCAGCCGCGCGGCCAGCGCATCGCCCCGCGCCATCAGCACGTCGCGCGCGTCCATCGCCTGCCCCGCCAGCGCCGCGCGATCGGCGGGGAGCCCGGGGAGGGCGGCGTAGCGCCGCAGCCGGTCTCGCGTCTGCCCCGCGTTCTCGGCGTAGAAGGCCAGCCACTTCCGCGACTCCGCGTCGGTGGCGGCGTGCGCGGCGCGGTTCAGCCCCAGCACCGACTGGTAGCCGTCGCGGTCGATGTTCAGCACCAGCCCCAGCCCCGCCATCTCGCGCTGCGAGAGCGCGTCCGCGCGCCGGCGGGCGCGCAGCGCGGCCGTGAGCATCGCCGCCACGCCCAACGCGGCGATCAGGAGAAGGACGCCCATCCCGGCGCGCAGCTTCCAGGCGAACGGCCACGTACG
>DASSME010000536.1:0-5806 GCA_035689035.1 Longimicrobium sp.
GGGCCGAGCGCCTTCTGTTCGCTGACCCTGGCCGGGTGCCTGTGCCCGGGCGAGGTGCTGTCGCACCTGTGCGTCCTCCTCTCGATCTTCGACGGCGCGCCCGGGGCGATGAGCGACGCGGCCGCGGCGGAGCTCTGGAGCGAGGGGGAGGCGTGGCTGGAGACGCACCCCGAGCGCGAGCTGCTGGAGCGTTTCTTCCGCCGGCACGGCGCCGGCTCGTCGCGCCACGGCGAGCGCCACGACGCGGTGCTGCGGGCGCTCAAGGAGTGCGCCCCGCGGCGCGTGCTGGACCTGGGGTGCGGCCAGGGCACCCTCTTCGACCGGCTGGTGGACGACCCGGAGCTGGACGAGGTGGTGGGCGTGGAGGTCGCGCTGGACGAGCTGGCCAGGGCCGAGGCGCGGCTGCCGGCGGGCGGGCGCGGCCGGCTGCTCCACGGCTCGCTGGCGTATCGCGACACCCGCCTGGCGGGCTTCGACGCGGCGGCGCTGGTGGAGGTGATCGAGCACCTGGAGCCGCGGCAGCTGGCCGCGCTCGAAGGCGCGGTGTGGGAGACGGCGCGCCCCGCCACCGTGGTGGTCACCACCCCGAACGCCGAGTACAACGCGCTCTTCGACCCGCCCACCCGGCGGCGGCACCCGGACCACCGCTTCGAGTGGACGCGCGCGGAGTTCCGGGAGTGGGCCGAAGGGGTGGCCGCCCGGCACGGGTACGCGGCGCGCTACGGGCCGGTCGGCCCCGAGGACGCGCGCCTGGGGCCGCTCACCCAGATGGCCGTCTTCGAGCGCCTGGCCGAGCCCCCCGCGCCGGCGGCGCCGGACTCGCCCCGGCGAGCGGACGCGGGAATCCACCTGGACCAGGTCGCGGGGGAGCGGCCGATCTCCACGCGGCTGGCCGGGCCGGTCCGCGTGAGCGCGCGCGGGGCCGCGGCGGCGCTGGAATCGATGAGCCGGTTCGGCGCGGACCCGGGGTGGCTGGTCTGCCTTCCGCCCGACGCCCCGGCGCCGGACGCGTCGGAGACCGCGCCCGAGGACCCGCGGGCCGCGCTGGCGTTCTACCGCGCGCGGGGCGTGGAGACCGTGGTGCTGCAGGAGCTGCACGCGGGGACGCCGGTGGTCGCCGTGGTCTGCCGCCACGCGGAGGCGGCGCGGCGCCGCTTTCCCGCGGCGGCGGGCGGGACGGGTGCGGTGTACTCGGCCGCGGCGCGCCCCTTCTTCGCCACGCCCGCGGCGGAAGAGGCGTTCCTGCAGCGGCTGCGCGATGCCCTGGAGGCCGGGGGCGCGTGGGAGCGGCTCGGCTCGGAGTGGGTGGCGCTGGAGGGGGTGATCGGCCCGGAGGCGGCGGTCGTGCACGACATGAACCCGCGCCTGGGCCCGCAGAAGGCGCTTCATGCGGGGCTCGCGTCGGCGGCGCTGGCGACCCTCGCCGCGGCCCAGGCCGCGCTCGAGGACGCGGCCTCGGCCGGCGCCGGCACCGCCGCTCTCCTCGGCCGCACCCGGCTGCGCGCGGCGAGCGCCGCCGCCTACTCCGCCGCCTGCCGTCCCTTCCGCGGCGTCGTGCGGAGGCAGGCCGACCTGCGGTTCACGCCCGTCCGGGTGCTGGCCTCGCAGGGCGCCGTCCACGCGGAGCGCGACCCGCGCTGGCACGGCGAGCTGCTGGCCGCCGCCTGCCACGCCGCGCCGCACACCCTGCTCGCGGCGGAGCAGAGCGTGGCCGGGCTGCTGGACCCCGCCGGCGAGCGGGACGCGCGGGCGTGGTGGGAGGCGGCGCTCGCGCGGGGAAGCGCCGGGGTGCTCGTCCGCCCGGTGGAGGCGCCGGCGGACGGAGCCCACGCCCCGCTGCCGCCCGCCATCCAGTGCCGCAGCGCGGACGTGCGCGCGCTGGAGCGCGGACCCGAGCCCCGCTCCGGCGGATCGCGGTTCGAGGAAGACGCGGAGCGCGCGGCACGCGAGTGGGCCCTCGCGGTCGAGGCGCTGGAGCGCTTCACCCGCGGCGAGCCGGTCGCCGCGGTGCACCAGTGCGTCTTCGGCGCGCTGGCCCTCAAGCTCGGCGCCCGGCGCTGAGCGCTCCGTTCCGCGGGATGAAAATTCAACAGCTGGCTCTCACGGAGTACACGGAGTCCACGGAGAACTACCGCAGTTCCTCTGTGAACTCCGTGCACTCTGTGAGCGCCCGTTGTTTCGGTCCTGCATCGCTCGGCAGATACGAACCACGCCACACGGTTGATCGTACCACTGAAAACCCCCGAGGCGCAGGCGCGTCGGGGGCTCGCTGATCCGGCGGGTCGGACGGGTCTACACGCGCTGCGGGGGGGTGGAGAACTCGTAGAGGCGGCCGCCCACCGTTTCCAGCACCCCGTCGCCGACGGCGATGGCGTGCGCGCGCGAGGGCGAGGCGTAGAAGCGGTCGACCCGCTCGGCGAGCGCGGGAGCGTGCTCGCGCAGGCTGCGCAGCATCGTGGGCGTCTTCCCCGGCCAGAGCGGCTGGAACGCGCACCAGCTCTTGAGCGAGTCCACCACCAGCACGCTCCAGAGCAGGGGGGCTTCCACGCTGCCGGCGGGCATGTCTTCCACGTCGCTGATCAGGTTGGTGAGCGCGAACCGCCTCATGCCCAGGTTCACTTCGGTCAGCGCCTCCGGCCCCAGCCGGTAGCACTCCTTCGCGATCTGCTGGAGCTCGGTGGCCTCACCCGTCTTGTCGAACAGCAGCTCGCCGGTGGCGAACCACTCGGTCATGCCCTGGGTGCGCTTTTCGATCCGCATGCGCACGTAGCGCAGCGGCCCCAGCTGCAGCTGCACGTCCACACCCTCCACCGTGTTGGCCCGGCTCCACAGCTCGTTGCCGTGGGTCAGCGCGCAGAGGTCCAGGTCGGAGCTGGGCTTTGCCTCGCCCCGCTGCGCCGAGCCGAAGAAGAGGAGCGCGATCACGTCATCGCGGGCGTGCATCTCGTCGTACACCGCGGCGAGCGCCGGCTTGAAGCGCTCCTCCACGGCCTGCGAGAACACGATCCCGCCCGTGCGCGGGCGGCTCTCTTCGCCGGGCACCCCGCCGTCGTGCGCGGGGGCGATCCAGGGGATCTGTACGGTCTCGAGGCTCATCGTCTCCGATCGTATGCAGCGGTGAGTGGTGCAGGCCGGCCCCACCGGCGAAGGACGACCCTTCTTCCGGGTGCGGCCGCCTGGACGGGCGCAGCGAGCTGGCCCGCGCGGAGCAGAGCCCCCAAAGGGCCTCCCCGCTCCCCGGGTGGGATCATGTGAATGCTGGATGATCCGTCTGTCACATATACGAACCCACATGTTTCTCGTCAAGCTCTGTGAATTTGCCGCTATCGTCGGCACGGGCGAGCGCCCCACGCCGGGCCGCGTTGCCGATCGCGGGGCGGCGGGCTCAATTGTCGCCGTCACCCGGACGAGCTCCCGTCCGGGACTCTCACCCCAGCGAAGGTCACAGGGATGTCGATGCACCCGGCGGATTTCGCCGTCCCCTTTGCCGGCGCCCCCGTCTACCTGCTCGCCGACAGCCAGCTCCTGTTCTCGTCTCCCGGCGGGCGGCCACTGCTGGCGCCGGCGGTGGAGGGCATCGCCGCCCCGGGGCCGCGCGCGGCGTACGTGGGCGCCGCCAACGGCGACCAGCCCGAGTTCTACTCGATCTTCGAGGGCGCCATGGAGATGATCGGCGTGCATGACCGCCGCATGATCCTTTCCGACTACTCGCCGGAGGACCGCGCGTACCTCCGCTCCGCCGACCTCATCGTGCTGGCGGGCGGCGACGTGGGCGCGGGGCTGCGCGTGCTGCGCGAGACGGGGATGGACGACGACATCGACGAGCGGCGCCGCGAGGGGGTGGTGCTGGTCGGCGTCTCGGCCGGGGCGGTGCACTTGGGCGCCATGGGCTGGCTCGGCGAGCACCCCGCCGAAGGCGAGCTGGTCGGCACGCTGGGCGCCGTCCCCTTTGCGGTGGACGCGCACGACGAGGACGGTGGATGGCGGCGCCTCCGGCAGCTCGTCGCCCGCTCGCTCCCGGGGAGCGTGGGGATCGGCGTCCCGGCCGGCGGCGGGGTGATCCACCACCCCGACGGCACCGTGGAGCCGGTGGGACGCGGCGCCGTGGAGTTCCGGCTGGAGGACGACCGGATCATCGAGTCGATCCTCTACCCGCCCGACCGTTCGCCGCCGCCGGCGGAGTGACCTCGGGCACCCGCAGGCGGCGGTTCCGCCGGAATGCGGCACGCGGATGCCACCTTCGGCTGCCTGGTTGCGGGCAAAGGAGCACGCAGGGCGGGTCCGGGAGGCCCGGAAGCCGGTTGGAAATCCGCCGGTCTCGCCTCCGCCGCGGCACGCAGCGGCCGCCGCCCCGTCCTTGCAGCGGGGCTGGCAGGCGTTTTATCATTCTGTATAGGACGAAATTGGCTACCTGATCCGTCCGCCCCGTACGCGGTGGAGCGCTGACCCTGGCCCCGCGGTGGAGCGGACGTTCTTCGCGGCGGTGAGGCAAAAGTGCTCCCGTCCGCCTCGCCCGCGGCCGCCGCCTCGCGGCGCGGATCAGCGCGCCAGCCGAACGCGCCTCTTTCCACGCGATGTGCCAGCGCGTGGAATCCGCCGCCGTGGGGACGGCGCCCGGCTGGAAGGGCGCCACCGTGCGTCCGCCATCGCCACGACAAGGCCGAACCCGGCGCGTTCGGCCATCGACATGGCCCATTCAGGATGCCCGGCCATGGCGCGCCGTGCCGGGGGTGGAGCACGACCCCTCCGCCCCCCTTCCCTGCTGCATTCGTCTCACGTTGCCGCGCCACGCCGCCGAGCGGCGGCGCGGGACCCGTCACCGCCCAGCCCGGCGCCACGCCGCGCACCCTCAACCCGAGCTTCGCCGCCACTACATGAAGAAGAGCCGATGAGCCACCAGTCGGGAATCGCGTTCCGCAGCGCGCCGGCGTTCTGGGCCGGCGTCACCTGCGTGGCGGGGGGTGTGCTGGCGCACTTTCCGGACTTCGTGGCCTCGCGGGGGATGCACTACCACATGGCCGGCATGCCGATGTCCACGCGGATGCTGGCCGGCATGCTGCTGATCGTGGGCGGGCTGGCGCTCACGGCGTTCGGGCTGATCCCCCGCGGCAGCCTGACGCGCGCGCCGCAGCACCTGCCCGAGACGGCCGTGTACTTTCGCACCATGGACGACGCGAAGCTCACCCGGCAGCACTGGGGGCTCCTCTTCGTCCTGGGCGTGGCGCTGATCGTGGACGTGATGAAGCCCGCCACCCTGGGGTTCGCGGTGCCCGGGATGAAGGGCGAATACGGCATCAGCATCGCCCAGGTGGCCACCTTTCCCATGCTGGCGCTCACCGGCACCACCATCGGGTCGCTGCTCTGGGGGACGCTCGCGGACCGCATCGGACGGCGCGCGGCGATCCTGCTGGCCTCGATCCTCTTCATGGCGACGTCGATCTGCGGGTTCATGCCGTCGTTCAGGTGGAACCTGTTCATGTGCTTCATCATGGGGCTGTCGGCGGGGGGGATGCTCCCCATCGTCTACGCCCTGATGGCCGAGTCGATGCCGGCCAAGAAGCGCGGGTGGCTGGTGGTGCTCCACGGCGGGCTGGGCACGGTGGCCGGGTACCTGCTGGCCAGCGGGCTGGCGGCGCTGCTGGAGCCGCACTTCTCCTGGCGCATCCTCTGGTTCGCGGGGCTTCCCTCCGGGCTCCTGCTGCTGGTGCTGAACCACTGGATCCCCGAGTCGCCCCGCTTCCTGCTGGAGCACGGCCGCGTGGACGAAGCCGAGCGGGTGCTGGCGCGCTACGGCGTCGTCCTCTCC
>DASSME010000537.1:0-2762 GCA_035689035.1 Longimicrobium sp.
ACACCGACGAGGAAGCGCCCACCGACTTCCGCGAGCAGGTGCTGGTCCCCGGCGCCACGACGCCCGCCACTCCGCTGGCCGACAGCGCGGTGGCGCTCGACAACGCCACGTTCGTGCGCTGGCGCGACGGGGGCGTGGGGAACGCGCTGTGGAAGTACCAGGTGTACCTCACGCGCATCGACAACCAGACGTACCTGTACGCCATGGGCGAGACCGACAGCCCCGGCTTCGTGGACCTGCGCGCCACCAACGGCCACGTCTACGGCTACCGCATCGCCGCGGTCGACACGCTCGAGCACGTGAGCGCGCTCTCGCCCGAGATCACCGTGGTGCCGCGCCCGGACTACGCCGGCGAGCTGGTCTACTCGTTCCAGACCAACGCGGCGCAGAGCGGCTTCCGCTTCCAGACCACCGACGGCGCCGAGCCGATCGTGGCGGGCACGGCCACCAACGCGCAGTGGCGGCTGGAGCGTGACGCGGGCGGCTGGAAGATCGTGCCGCTGAACGGGACCTCCGTCGTCGAATACAGCGGCCGCACCACCGCGCTCGCCTGCGGCCCCGCCGCCGACGCCGGCTGCCGCGCCGCCACCCGCGCGCCCACGGCGGGCTACAGCACCGCGCCGGTCGCCGTCAACCCCGAGTTCAGCTACGTCTTCCGCGTCACCGGCGGCGACGGGCAGACGCACTACGGGGTGATCCGCGCCAGCATCCTGGGCAGCGATGGCGCCGGGCACGACCTGATGATCTTCGACTGGGCGTACCAGACGCTGGCGAACGATCTTCGGCTGAATCGCAGCGCGCCGTGAACCCCAACGGGTGCGTGAGTGCGTGAGTGCGTGAGTGCGGAACCGCAGGCGATCCGCGGCGGATGGACAGGGTGACGAGGCGGTGAGGTGTTGATGAGGTACAGAGTCGCCCGGGCGGGCGGAGGCGCGGGTCAAACCGCAGGAAGCAAGCTAGCCTCCGTTCGTCCGGGCGATTCTCGTGCAGCGTACCACCACGCTCCTCCTGCTGCAGCCGGGCGACCGCATCTCGCTTGAGCTCCACGCCTTCACCGTCCGCGGGCGCGACGACCCGCGCGGCGCCGCCGACGCACCGCGCGACGTTGTGCCCGTGATCACCCGCCTGCCCTCCGGTTGGACGCGGACCACCGCTTCAACGCGCGTGGATCGCACCGTGGCTGCCGCCGGACTCGCGCTGCCGCCAGCTTCCGAGCGAGTCTGAAACGCACTCGCGCACTGGCGCACTTACGCACCTGTTCGATCCGATGGTGACGGAAGCGGCTCAGGTGGACGTGTCGGCCTCGGAGTAGAGCTCCGGGCCTTCCCACAGCCAGTTCACGGCCAGATGCCGCTCCTGCGCGGCACTGTGGGCCCGCTCGAACGCCTCCGTCGGCGCGCGTGTCGGCGAACCGGGAGTAGTAGCCGCGCATCCCGTCCATCTGCCGCGCCCAGCGCTCGCCGGAGCAGTGCGCGGGATCGTAGTGGGTGAGCGTCTTCTCCCACAACAGCCGGCCCCAGGTGGCCGTGAGCGAAAACCAGCCGTCGTCGCGCGGCACGTCCAGCCGCACGCCGTCGGCCAGCTCGCGCATCCGGCGCGCGACGGCCGCGCGGTCCAGCTCGCGCCCGAACACGGAGAGCGGTTCCATCGCCATGCGTCGTATCGATTTCCGGATCGGGAGAGGGAGGGATCGGGCACGGCGCCGCGGGAGGGCTCGGGGCGCCGGGCCCGCGGACCGGCCGTGCCGCTACCAGCGGTCTTCGCGGTTCCAGCGGTTCCACTGCGCCACGGCGAACGCCCGGAAGGCGGCGGGCGCGCGGTCGAAGGTGGGATCGACGTGCATCACGCCGCGCGCCGAGGGGCCGTGCTCGCGCGACATGTCGGTGGAGCCGCGGATGGCGTACTTGGTGGCGCCCTCGTGCATGATCAGCTTCATCCCCGACGGGTCGACGCCGCCGCGGCACGCCAGCAGGTACAGGAAGGTCGTCTCGGCCAGGCCGTCCCCGTCCAGGTCGGTGATCGAGACGGTCCGCGGCGACGGCTCCAGCGTCACGTCCTCGCCGCACTCGCGCACCGAGTCGGTGGTGCGCCAGAGCAGCGTCCACCCCGCGGGCCGCCGTACGTAGTGGTACGCGTACGTCTCGAAGTCGCCGCACCAGCCGCTTTCGGACGGCCCGCCGGGACTCAGGCACGCCGTCCTGGTGATCACCAGCACGTTCTCGCCCAGCCGGTCGGCCCACTGCCGCGCCGCCACCACGCTGCCGCGGTACGCGACGGCGCGTGGCAGCGAGCGCGCCTCCACCGCGCGGCTGGCCACCGGCCGCTGCGCGGCCAGCAGCGTGGGCGCGGCGAGCGCCAGCGACAGGCAGAGGATGGTTTTCAGCTGCGGCATGGCGAGCGGGGGAACCGGGATGAACGGCCGCGCCTCACGCCGACGCAGCGGATTGCTGCGCCTGGCCGGCCGCCTTGAACGCCTTGTCGCCGTTGTGGATGCGGACCAGCACCACCACGAGCCACACGAAGAGCGCCACGCCCACGCCAAAAGCCTTGGGCCCGCCGATCGCCCGCTCCAGCGCCTTCCCCCACGCCAGGTACGCCACGATCGGAAGGATCGCGGCCAGCACCCAACCGTACGTCCGCAACACGCGGTCCGCGCGCGGCTTGCCTTCCTCCATCACGTCGTACAGCAGACGCATGTTCTGGTTGTGCCCCTCGCGGCGGATCGGGCGGACGCGCAGCCCCTTGAGCGGCACCAGCGGCAG
>DASSME010000538.1:0-11530 GCA_035689035.1 Longimicrobium sp.
GCCGATCCCCTGCCTGGTGGGCCCGCCGGGGGTGGGGAAGAAGACGCTGGCCGCCGCCATCGCCCGGGGGCTGGGCCGGCCGATGGTGCGGCTGGAGCTGGGCGGGCGCAGCGAGGCCCAGCTGGTGGGCTCGCGCCGCGGCCGCGCCGGCGCGCAGATGGGGAAGCTGATGCAGCTCATCCGCGACAGCGGGGTGCGCGACCCCGTCTTCCTCCTCGAGGAGCTGGACGAGGTGGGCCTCGGCAACGTGGACGGCGACCCGGTGGAGGCGCTGGAGGAAACGCTCGACCCCGACAACCGCGAAAGCTTCACCGACCGCTGGCTCGACGTCCCCTTCGACCTGTCGGAGGTCTTCTTCGTCGGCTCGGCCGCGGACTTCTACCGCATCCCCCGCGACCTGCGCGACTACTTCATCGAGATCCGCATCGCCGGCTACACCCCCGAGGAGAAGATCGCCATCGCCCGCGAGTGGCTCTTCCCCAAGATCGTGGCCGAGCACGGGCTGGACCCCGCCAAGGTGTCGATCGACGACGCGACGCTCCTCTTCCTGACCCGCGGCTACGCGCGCGACGCCGGCGTGGGGAACCTGCGCCGCTCGCTGGCGGCGGTGATGCGCTACCTGGCCGCCGAGAAGGCCGCCGGGAAGGGCGACGAGTACCAGGTCACCCGCGAGGTGGTGGAAGAGGTGGTCGGCTACCCGCGCTACAACCCCACCCCGGCCGAGGTCGCGCCCGAGGTCGGCGTGGTGACCGGCCTGGCGTGGACGGCCAGCGGCGGCGAGCTGATGTTCATCGAGGCGCTCAAGATGCCGGGCACCGGGCGGCTGATCATCACCGGCCTGCTGGGCGACGTGATGCGCGAGTCGGTGAACGCCGCGTTCAGCTACGTGCGCTCGCGCGCCGCCGAGCTGGGGATCGAGCGCGAGGCGTTCCAGGACTTCGACGTGCACGTCCACTTCCCCGTCGGCGCCACGCCCAAGGACGGCCCCTCGGCCGGAGCGGCGGTCACGCTGGCGGTGGCCTCGTCGCTCTCCGAGCGCCCGGTGCGGCACGACGTGGCGATGACCGGCGAGGTGACGCTGCGCGGCAAGATCCTGGAGATCGGCGGGGTGAAGGAGAAGGTGCTGGCCGCCTACCGCGCCGGGATCACCGAGGTGATCCTCCCCAGCGGCAACCAGCGCGACCTGCGCGACGTCCCCGAGGACGTGCGCACGGCGATGACCTTCCACTACGTGGAGCGCATGGACCAGGTGTTCGACGTGGCGCTGATGGGCGAGCCCCGCCCCGTCCGCGACACCCCGCCGCCGTCCGCCGACGCGCCCGAACCGCGCCCCCGCATCGCCGACGCCGACCGCCGCGCGGCGCTGGAGAAGTAGCGCCGGGGTCTCCACCGCGGCGCATCGGCACGGACGGGGCGGCACCTGAGAGAGTGCCGCCCCGTTCTCGTGTTTCCTCACCCTCCTTCCAACCCTCGGTCGATGCCCCCACCGCGTGCGGCCTGGAAACACGGGCGGAAGGTCCGGTAATTGCGCCGGGATGTCGTGCGTAGCGGTACGTTGGGGATAATAATCGTTCGAATGATGGGATGACCCGTACAGGCGCGCCTCCCCCTCGATCTCGTTTCCCACGGATGGCCCACCGATGTCTCACCTGCTGATGCGGGGCTGTCCCGCCTCCGGCGGCGGCCCGACGGTTCGCGCCCACGCGCGCGCCTGGCGCCGCCGGTGCTCGCCGGGCCCCGGGAGCGTGCGTCGTCGGCCGCGCGTGGCGGGACGGGCGGCGCTGGTCAGCGGCGGGTGAAGGGCGAGCGGGAGAAGTAGGGAGGTCGCGTCCGTCGAATCATTACGCGGCGGCCACCCACCGGGCGACCGCCGCGCTGCCGTCTGTTCCTGCCCGAACCGCTCAGCAGACGTACGTGCCGGAGCCGATCATCCCGCTGCACCTCTTGGTGGTGGTGTCGGACGGGGGCGGCGTCGGGTCGTCGTCACGGAGGATCGTGGGACGGCGCGCCTCGGTGGGCCCGGGGCCGGCGCAGGCGCCGGCGGTCAGGGCGAGGGCGAGGGCCAGGATGGCCACGAGGGAAGTCCTGCGCATGGTGTGCTCCTGCGGAGGGGAGGTGCTGGGGAGCCCGCCGGGAGACGGCGGGCGGGTTGGCGGGAGGAACGCTAAATGGCGCATCGCACCTGCCCCGCACCGCATCCGCACGCCGCCCGCACACCGCCGCTGGAGCCCCGCGCCACGGTTCCAGCATGCACCCGGCGGGAATGCCCGTTGCACCCGCCAGCCGGGTGGAGGGGCCACCGGAAAGGAGGTCAGCAGGGATGAGCGCTACTTTCGGGATATTATTTGAATCAGATAAGGAAATGACGCCGGCCGAGCGCACCTTCCTCCGCACGCTGGGGCACCCGGTGCTGCGGCGCGGCGACGGCTCGGTGGTGGAGGGGCTGCGGCGGAAGGACCTGGCGCTGGTGGCGTACCTGTGCGTGGAGGGCGACCGCCCCTTCTCGCGCTCGCACCTGGCCGCCCTGCTCTGGGGCGAGAGCCCCGAGGAGAAGGCGCGGCACTCGCTGACCCAGGCGCTGCGGCGCGCCGGGGCGGCGGTGGGGCGCCGCGCGCTGATCATGGAGCGCGACACGGTGCGCTGGACCGGCGCCGCCGCCTGCGACGCGCAGCTGCTGCTGGAGGGCGACGAACGGCTGGACGAGCTGCTGACGATCTACGAGGGGCCGTTCCTGGAGGGGTTCGAGGCGGGGTTCGGCTCGCAGGAGTTCAGCGCCTGGGCCGACGCGCGCCGCGCCGAGCTGCGCCGCGCCGCCGTCCGCTGGCTGGACCGCGCGGGCGAGAGCGCCGAGCGCGAGCGCGACTGGGAGCGCGCGCTGCGGCTGGGCGAGCGGCTGGTGCAGATCGACCGCGAGTGGGAGGGCGGGCACCGGCGGGTGATGCGGGCGCTGCTCGAGCGCGGCGAGCGCAACCTGGCACTGCGCCACTTCCGCGAGTTCGCGCGGTGGCTCACCTACGAGGTCGGCGGCCAGCCGGACCCCGAGACCATGGCGCTGGCCGACCTGATCCGCGCCACCGCGTGCCTTGCCGCGCCCGCGCCGCCCGCGCAGGCGCCGCCGGAGCGGATCTCGGCCGCCTCGCCTTCCGCCGCTCACCCGCCGCTCGCTCGCGTGGACCACGCAGCGCCGACCGACGCGCTACCGGCTCCCTCGGCGCATCCGGCGCTCGAAGACGCGCCCCCCGCCGACGGCGCCGCGGACGAGGGGGACGGGTCGGCGCGGGCGAGCAGCATGGCGGAGCCGGGATCGCCGCCCCGGGTGGCATTGCCCCCGCCGGACGGGCCGGCCGCCGTGCCCGGGCAGGGGCGAGCGACCCCGGCGTTACCGGACGCGGCGGCGGCGCTGCTCGCGCCGTTCGCGGGAGACGACGCGGAAGCGGACGCGCGGATGGAGCGCTCGTTCCGGCGCTTCTTCGCCGTGGCGGCGGTGGTGGCGCTCGCGATGCTCGCCGCGGGGCCCCGGACGGGGAGTCTGCACCCGGCGGTGGGGAACGGCGAGGTGGTCCAGGCACCGGGAGAGGCCCTCGCGTACCTGGTGTTCGGCGACACGCTGTGGGGCTTCCCCGACGCGGCCACGCAGGAGCGCTGCCTGGGCGTATGGCCGCGCGTGCGCCGGGTGCGGGCGCTGCCGCCCTGGCCGCGGCGCACCCTCCCGTCGGTGCGGACGCACCCGTGGCTGGGCGGAAACGTTCCGGTGGAGAGCGGCGATCCGGCGCGCGGAACGCGGTACGTGTCGTTGGGGTGCGTGCTGGCACCGGTGCCCGATTCGCTCACCCACGCCGTGATCTTCGGGACCGGCGCGAGGATCGCCCGTGCCCCGCGCGCGCTGCTGCAGCAGCTGCCCCACACCGCGCAGGCGGACGCCTTTCCCTCCAGGGCGCCGGGAACGCTGATCCAGGGCGCCGGCGATTCCATCCGTTGGGTGGCGTTCCACGGCGGCGCGCTGGCGCTGCGACACCCGGCCGTGCTGGGCTCGTACTGCCGGGCCGGTGAGAAGGTGGTGCGCGTCCCCGAGAACGAGTTCCGCTACTATGCGCCCCACGCCGACCTGCCGCAGGCCGCCGGCCCCTGCGCGGCGGACCGCCGTCACCCCACGCGATCCCTCAATCAGAAGCACTGAATTCCATCGTTCATATCGGAATGCGTCCTTCGAACATGCTTCATGCGTGCCCGGTTTATACCCATGTTCAACAATCGGTTACGCCCATCTCCTCACGTTGTTTCTGATGCCGGATCGCACGCAGGTTCGGGATTGGCAGAGAACTACCGTTTTTTCTGAGAACCCTGCGGACCCTGTGTGAGGGAGCAGTTCAGGGGGGATGTGGCATCATCAGAATAGAACGTGCCTCACGCGGCCGGCGCTGTGCCGTACGCGGCCTGAGATGGTTTGGGGGCTCCTGCCTGGCGGCCGAAGCCGCGGCCTACCACGACAGGAAGCCTCCTAAACTGCGCGAGGCTGATCCGCTCGCCACGCGGTATCGGCGCAGATGACCGGCTTCCTTTCATCCTCGGTGGCCGCGCGCAGCGCGGTGGGTGACTCAGCTCAGGATGACATCGCGCGAAAACCGCCGCGGCGCATGTTGCGCAGCGGCGGCATCATCTTCGACTCGTGCTTTGCGGGTGTGTCAATCGACCTGCGGGCGGTGCCCCGTGCCGGCCACGGGACCGTCGGCCGCGCCGGGCACCCGATGCGCTTCTTCGGCGGCCGGCTCGTCCGGGTCGTCGAAGTCTTCCTCATCCTCGGGCTCGTCGTCTTGGTCGCGCTCGAAGAAGCGGAGGAGGAAGGCGATGGCGAGCACGGCGATGGCGGCGCCCACCAGCAGGTCCAGGTTGCGGGCCATCCCCACCAGCAGCAGGATGGCGCCGGCCGAGAAGAGCCAGATCTTCACCTGCAGGAAGCGCCCGGGGCCGCGGTGGCGCTGCTGGGAGATGAACGCCATCAGCCCTTCGCCCCCGCGTCGCGCTCCAGGAAGCGGGCGACGCCGGCCTGCATGTCGTCGGTCATCCGCGCCACCACGTTCACGTCGGCGCCGGCGCGGATCGCCGCGTCGAAGCTCATCCCGTCGCTGTTGTACAGCAGCCGCTTGCTGAGCTGCACGGCCGATTCGCTGCGCCCGGCCAGGTCGTCGAGCACCGCCGCCGCCTCGCCGTCGAACGCGTCGTCGGGATACACGTGGTTCACCAGGCCGATCCGCTCCGCCTCGGCCGCGGTGATCGGGTGGCCGCGCACGATCAGCTCGAACGCGCGCTTCTCGCCCACGTTGCGGCGCAGGATCGCCATCACCATCGCCGGCACGAAGCCGATGCGCACCTCGGGGTAGCCGAGCTGCGCGCTCGCGGCGGCCAGCACCAGGTCGCACGCGGTGGCCAGCCCGCACCCGCCGGCCAGGGCGCGCCCGCGCACCAGCGCCACCACCGGCTTGCGCATCCGCCGCGGCAGGGCGAAGAGCTCGGCCAGATCGTCCACGTCTTCCAGGTTCTCCATCGCCCCGGCCCCCGCGATCCGGCGCAGCGCGGAAAGGTCGGCGCCGCTGCAGAAGTCCTTCCCCGCCCCCTCGAGCGCGACGACCCGCACCCCGGGGTCGCGGTCCGCCTCGCAGAGCGCGGCCTTCAGCGCGGCGACCAGCTCGGCGTTCAGGGCGTTGCGCTTGTCCGGCCGGTTCATCACCAGCCGGGCGATGGCCCCCTCGCGGCGGACCAGCAGCGGCTCGCTCACGAGCCCGCGGCCCCGCCGGCGCCGGCCAGGCGCGCGATCTCGTCGGGCACCTCGATCTCCATCCGCAGCATGGCGGTGGAAAGCACCTTGCCCTGCGCGTCGGTCTTGAGGCTCACCGTGCCGCCGCCGCCCAGCGCGTTGTGCAGCAGGAAGTTGAGCGCCTCGAGGTTGGGCAGCTCGAAGCGCTCCACGGGGCCCAGGACGAGGCCCTGGAAGTGCGCCTTCACGCGCTCCGTGGTGAGCTGCTCCACCAGGACCGGGTAGAACTCGGGGCGGAGCGCGATCACGCCCACGTTGCCGGTGTCGCCCTTGTCGCCCGAGCGGGCGTGGGCCAGGTGCACAAGCTGGATGCGCGGCATGCGATTCGGTCGATCGTGGGAAGTGCGTTCCGGGCGGCGGAATATCGCGCGGCGGCCGCGAACCGCAAGCCCTCACCCGGGTGGTCCCGGCGCGGCTGCGTCGCGTCCGGAACCACCGGTCCCTCTCCCGAAACAGCCTTTGAGAGAGACCCGGGGGCGCTTCGCGCGATCAATCGCCCGTCCCGGACCGCACCGGATCGTCCGGCGCTCTCCCGGCTACTCCAGCGGCTCCTGCTGGTCCGTACGCGGGCGTTTCCGCCGGGCGCGGAAGAAGGCGCGGAGCATGTCGCCGGCCTCCTGCTCCAGCACGCCGGTGACCAGCTCGACGCGATGGTTCAGCTTCGGATACTGCACCAGGTTCTGCAGCGACCCACTCATCCCCGCCTTGGGATCCGGCGCGGCGTAGACCAGGCGGGGGATGCGGGCCAGGACGATGGCGCCGGCGCACATGGCGCACGGCTCCAGGGTCACGTAGAGCGTGCACTCCAGCAGCCGCCAGTGGCCGATCACCTGCGCGGCGCGGCGGATCGCCACCATCTCGGCGTGCGTGGTGGGGTCCTGCAGCGTGTGCGTCAGGTTGTGGCCGGTGGCGATCAACTCGTCCCCGCGCACGATCACCGCGCCCACCGGCACCTCGCCCAGCGCCTCGGCCGCGCGGGCCTCCTGCAGCGCCAGGCGCATCCACCGCTCGTCACCGCTCGCGGCGCCCTCCCTCGCCCTGCCATCCGGGTCCCGCTCGGTCATGTGCCCCCGCCTGGACGGTTGGATCCGCCTGGTAGCGGTCGACGATCCTCGAGCGTCGCACCGGCGCGAAACGGTGCGGGATGAAAGACCGTGACGCCGTGCGGATGAAAGTTCTGTTGCATCTCACGAAGTAGTACGGAGAGAGTGTTCACAGCTCCTGTTGGATCGTTTAACGTACAAGACGCCCTTCGCTCTGCGGCAGGATTTCCCCCGTCCGCGGCCCGCCATGATCCAGCCTCTCCGCTACCGCCACGCGCTCTCCCTCGCCCTGCTCTTGGCGACGGGTGTTCCGCTCGCGCTGGCCGCCCGCACACCCCAGGTCCGCACCGGCTTCGCGGCGGCCGCGCACCTCCCGACGCAGGGCGCCGAACCCGCGGACGCCGCGATCGAAGCTGCCATCGCGAGCGCGGCGCCGGCACGTGGCGCGGTGTCGAGGGCGGCACGGGCGGGAGCGCCCCCCGCGGTGACCGGGTCGCTGCGCATCGAGCCCGCCGGCGGCACCGCGTACCTCAACCGGCCGCAGACGTTCACAATCTGGAACACGGGGAGCACCGCCGCCACGTACACCCTGGCCGCCACCTGCGAGGGCGCGGCACAGGGGTGCGCGGCCTCCGCGAGTTCGGTGACCATCGGCCCCTCCGCGTCGGCGCAGGTGACGGTGACGTTCACGGTGGGCGGCACCGGCGTGGTCCGGCTCACCGCCACCTCGTCCGCCGAAAGCGCGTCGGGGTGGATCGACGTGCAGCCGCTGTCCAGCACCTACGGATCGTACCACGCCCGCGGCCGCTGCGTGACCGTAGCGCTTCCCGGGCAGGCGGCCAGCGAGTGCGGCGACCTGCGGCTGGCGCACGCGCTGCCCGCGGTGCGGACGATGAACCGCGCCCGCGCGCCGGTGCTCCTGTACAACAGTGGGCTGGCGCAGCCGCGCTTCCGGATGGTGGTGGTCGTGGCCCCCAACGCCGCGAAGGCCTCGCCCGACAGCGTGGCGCTGACCGCGACGCTGGCCAACGGCCGCTCGCTGGGGCGGCAAAGCTGGTACAGGTGGCCGGCCGGCTCGTGGACGCCCGGCGAGTCGCGGCGGCTGGTGTACAGCGTGGACACGCCCGACCTGCCCACGGGGCTCTACCGGGTGACGCTGGAGAGCATCGCGTGGCGCAGCGGGGTGCCGGGGGTGGCCACCACCACGGTGGACATCCCGTTCGTCAACCGCTCCGCCAGCCGCTTCGGCGCGGGGTGGTGGGTGGCGGGGGTGGACGAGATCACGCACCTGGCCGACGGGCGCAAGCTGTGGGTGAGCGGCGACGGGAGCGTGCTCGTCTACCTTCCGCTCAACGACAGCACCTGGATGGCCTGGAACCCCGAGCGCCCCGACACGCTGAAGAAGCGCCTGAACGCGCAGGGCGCCACCCGCTACGTGCGGCTCCTTCCCGGCGGCGCCCGCGTGGTGTTCGGCGCCACCGGCACGCAGGACAGCACCGTGGATCGCACCGGGCAGGCCACCTCGTTCGCGTACGGGGCGAACGGGCTCTCCACCATCACCGTGCCCGGCGGCGCCGTCTACACCTTCGAATACGCGAGCGGCACGCGCCCCCGCCTGGCGCGCGTGCGCCTGGACCGCGACACGGCGCGGCGCACGGTGGAGATCGGCAATCCGGACGGCGACCCTCGCATACGCTCGATCCAGGACCCCGACGGCGCTCTCACCAGCTTCGACTACGCGTCACCGACGGATACGGCGCAGAAGCGGATCACCCGGCGGATGGACCCGCGGCGCCTGACCTGGTCCATGTACGCCTACGACGCGACCGGCAAGGTGACGCAGGGCCAGCTCGACATGGGCGCCGCGGGCGAGACGGACGACATCGTGGTGCGCATCGCGCCGGCCGAGTCGCGCGGGGCCGTGCCGGCCCCGGCGCTCTTCGACAGCGCCTACACCCGCGTGGACGGCCCGCGGCCGGACGGCGACGCGCGCGACGTCACCCGCTTCTGGATCGCGCCCGGTTTCGACCGCGGCATCCCCCTGCGCATCGTGGACGCGCTGGGGAACGAGACGGTGCTCACCTACGGCGACGCGCGCTTCGAAACGCTGGTGACGCGCGTGGACGGTCCCGTGCTGGGCGACGGAGCGCGGCAGGTCAGCACCGCCACCTACGACGCGCGCGGCAACCTGTCCGCCACCGTCACCGTGAACCCGCTGGGCGACGGCCGCGACGCCACCACGCGCTACGAGCGGACGGACGCAGGGTGGCCGGATTTCGTGACCCGGGTGACCGCCGCCACCGGAGAAACGGTCGACCTCGGTTACGACCCCGCGGGAAATCGCCAGTGGCAGCAGCCGGGCGCCAGTACCGCGCAGCGTACGTGGTTCAGCTACGTGCCGCAAACCAGCCTGGTGGCGACCGTCACATCGCCTGCAGCAACCGGACAGCCAGCGAACCCGGTTGAGCGGTTCGAATACGATGGACAGGGGAACCTGGACGCCATCGTCAGCCCCAAGGGCTACCGGACCGTCATCACGAACGACGCGCTGGGGCGGGTGCTGCGGACGACGAGTCCGATCGACACGGCCTCCACGGCGTTCCGCACCGACAGCACGGTGTACGACGCCGCGGACCGCGTGCTCGAAACGATCTCACGCTCCCCGGCTACTGGTCTGTCCTCTTCGCCGGCGATCCAGGAACTGCGGGTCACGACGACGTACGACGCGGTCGGGCTGCCGCTCAGTGTCACTCGGTCGATGAGCCCGGACAGCAACGGGATCGGGGCGATGACGATCTCCTACCGGTACGATGCGGCGGGGCGGCGGGTCGCGCAGGTGAACCCCGACGGGCGAGCCGACAGCACCGCGTACGATGCGGCGGGCAACGCCGTGTACTACCGCTCGCGGCGCGTGAACCGGGTGGGGACCATCACCTTCCCCGTCGACCCCGTGCGAATGACGTACGACGCGGGGAACCGTCTGACGCAGCGGATCACGCCCGAGCTGTACTACGCGGCGTATACCACCACGGGCGCTTCGAGAACCTGGAGCTACCCGTACAAGCCGTTGAACCCCGACGACCCGTCGCACCCAACGCGCATAAGCGGCGACACCGCGACCTTCACCTACGATGCGGCGGGGCGGATGCTCACCGCCGACAACCACGACGCGCGGATCAACCGGAGCTACTACCCGGGCGGGCTGCTTCGCGGCGACACGTTGCGCATCCGCACCTATGGGGGCAGCGACTTCACCCTGCACGCGTACGGGATGGAGCACCGCTACGATCTGGGCGGTCGCCAGACGGTGCTGCGCAACCCGGGGCAGCTCGCCGCGGCGCCGGGGCAGGACAGCGTGGTGTATACGTACGAGACCGAGACCGGCGACCTGGCCACCGTCGTCGACCCGGCGGGGAACGCCTTCGGCTACCAGTACGACGCGGCGGGGTACCTGACCACGCGTACCATCCCCGGCCAGATCACCGAAACGCTGTCGTACGACCTGGAGGGGCGGCTGGCCTCGCAGCTGATCCGGAGCGCCAACCCCGCCATCGGCTACCAGGGGCAGCTGGTGGCCGCCGGGCTGGCATACGACGCGCGGAACAAGGTGCTGATGGGCGCCAACGGGCAGTCCAGCTACGACGGGATGGGCGCGCTGAGCCGGTGGACGGCGATCTACGACAACGACGACCGCGAGGACACCCGCACCACGCTGGACCCGCTGGGCAACGTGCGCAGCGAGACGCGAAACTACATCGATTCGTCGAACGAAGGACGACCCACGAACACCGTCACCACGTATTCGTACGCTGCCTCGACCGGCCGCCAGACCGCGATGTCGGTGGTGCCGACCGGGACCAGTGGCGTGCCCACCACCCAGGCGGCGTGGAGCTACGACGAGTCCGGGAACCGCTACTGGCAGTACCGCGGCGACGTGGTGTCTGGGCAGAACGCAACGGTGCAGGAGGGCACGTACTCGTACTACGACGCAGCGGACCGCCTGCGCGTGGTGGACCGGCAGCGCTGTCTGACCGCTTCCGGCGCCTGCGCAGCCTGGAACGAAGGACTCCAGCTGGAGACCAGCGCGTTCGAGGAGTACCGGTACGACGCGCTGGGCCGGCGCGTGCTGGTCCGGAGACAGCTCTACGAGATCAACGGCACCTGCTCGTCCTACTACCGCGCCTGCGCGAGCAGCATCGAGCGCCTGGTGTGGGACGGCGACCAGCTGCAGTGGGAGATCCGCGCGCCCGGCGCGGACTGGGACTACAAGGAAGACGACGCCGCCACCGGCGAGTACGACGGCCGGGTGGGCTACACGCACGGCCTGGGGATCGACGCCCCGCTTTCGCTCCAGCGCATCGGCCACACGGCGGGGACGATGACCGTGATCCCGCACGCCAACTGGAGGGGGATCTTCGAGACGGTGACCTTCTCGAACGGAACGCTGCAGTTCTGCCAGAGCGGGTGCGTCAACGCGTACGACATCCCCTTCACCGGCCTCAACGTGAACGGGTTCCTGGAGCCGCTCCACTCGCACACGCCCAGGCACTGGTTCGGCAGCCTGCTCACCAGCCAGCGCGACGCCTCGGGCCTCCTCTACCGCCGCAACCGGATGTACGACCCGAGGACGGGACGGTTCACGCAGGAGGATCCGATCGGGCTTGCGGGCGGTTTC
>DASSME010000539.1:0-14066 GCA_035689035.1 Longimicrobium sp.
CCCCCCCCCCCCCCCCCCCCCCCCCCGCCGGGGCCGCGGGGTTGCTTCCCTCTCAGCAGTGAGCCCGCGCTGTTCGCCCCCTTCTCCTGCAGTTCGGGAGAAGGGGGCCGGGGGGATGAGGGTCGATGTGAGGTCAACTGCCGGTCCACCGCAATCCGGAGGAGCCGTCCATGCGCCGCACCCGTACCGCCGCAGTCCTGCTCCTGGCTTTCGCGCTCGCCGCCTGCACCGCCGACGCCCCGATGTCGCCCGACCGCGCCCCGGTGGCGCCGCGCCGCGCGGCCACGTGGATCGACGGCACCTACAACAGCATCTACGGCGCGCGCTTCTACCGCGTCTACATCCCCAGCACCTACACCGGCACCGCGCGCCCGCTGATGGTGATGCTGCACGGCTGCCTGCAGGACGGCTACGACTTCGCGGCCGGCACGCGAATGAACTCCTTCGCCGAAAGCCGCAACTTCATCGTCCTCTACCCCGAGCAGGGGACGGCGTACAACCCGTCGGACTGCTGGAACTGGTTCTACACCTCGAACCAGGTGCGCGGATCGGGCGAGCCCAGCGTGATCGCGGGGATGATCGACTGGGTGAAGAGCCACTACGCGGTCGACGGCACCCGCGTCGGCGTCGCCGGCTTCAGCGCGGGCGCGGCGATGGCCACGATCATGGCCTGCACCTACCCCGACAAGGTGCGCAAGCTGGCCGAGGTGGCGGGCGTGCAGTACGGCGCCGCGACCACCTCCGGCGGCGGCACCAACGCCATGCTCTTCGGCAGCATCTACGACCCCAACTCGATGGGGACGGACTGCTACAACCGCATGGCCACCGGCGGCCCGCGCACCATCCCCACGCTCGTCTTCCACGGCAGCGCGGACGGCACGGTGAACGTCGTCAACGCGCACCAGACCTCGCAGCAGTGGACGCAGACCGACGACCTGGCCAGCGACGGCAGCGACAACGGCAACGTCGACTACACGGCCGACGCGACGGTGAGCGGAACGGCGTGCCGCAGCTACACGCGGTACGATTACAACAACAGCACGAACGCCGCGGTCGTCGTCCGGAAGTACATCATCAGCGGGATGGACCACCGCTGGCCGGGCGGGAGCAGCGCCGGCAGCTACACCGACTCGTGCGCTCCCGACGCCAGCCAGATCATCGTCGACTTCTTCGGCTTCTGAACCGCAGGGGAGAGGGGACAGGGGACAGGGGACAGGGGACAGGGGACAGCCACCGAGTCTCCGCTGCGACTGGATTGCCGTTGAAGTCGCGTTCGCAGTTGTAGTTGCAGGTCGCAGTTGCCGTTCGCAGTCGCAGTTCCCCCCTCCCCCCGCGCAGCGCGGGGGAGGGGCGGGGGAGGGGGGCCCACCGCGGCCACACCGACCCCACCTCCACACACCAGAACCTTCCCCGCGTCACCCCCTTCTCCTGCAGTTCGGGAGAAGGGGGCCGGGGGGATGAGGGCCGGATGACACCGAAGACCCGAGCGCTGTCGCTTCTCGCAGCCGCACTGATCATGACCAGCACCACGCCCGATGACGGCGCAGCGCAGGCCGGCGCCGCGCCCTCGCCTGCCGCGCAGACGGCGGCGGCCGAGCCCGCCGGCACCTTCGAGTGGCACACCTGGACGGGGCCCGAGGGCTCGCGGCGCTACCGGCTCTTCGTCCCCGCCGGGCTCGACGCGAGCAAGCCGGCGCCGCTGGTGGTGATGCTGCACGGCTGCACGCAGGACCCCGACGACTTCGCCCGCGGCACGCGCTTCGACCACGCCGCGGCCGACGCCGGCGTCATCGTCGCCTGGCCCGAGCAGACGGCCGAGCACCAGCAGCTCAAGTGCTGGAGCTGGTACGAGCCCGCGCACCAGGCCGCCCGCGCCGGCGAGCCCGCCATGATCGCCGGCATCACGCGCGAGGTGATGGCGAGCCACGCAATCGATCCGCGCCGCGTGTACATCGCGGGCGTTTCGGCGGGCGCGGCGATGGCGGTGAACACGGCGGCGGCGTACCCCGAGCTGTACGCGGCCATCGGCGCGCACAGCGGCATCCCCTACCGCGCCGCCAGCGACGTGGCGCACGCGTGGGCCGTGATGCGCACCGGCACGTCGGACCCCGCGATCCTCGCCTACGCGCTGCAGGACGCGCTCGGCGGCCGCGCCATCCCGCTGATCGCCTTCCACGGCGGCGCGGACCCGGTGGTGAGCCCCGTCAACTCGCGCCAGCTGGCGGCGCAGTGGGCCGGCGTCCTCAAGCTCCACTCCCTCGCCCCGGAGCGGACGACGGAAGGCGGCCTCGCCGTCGAGCGCACCGTCTGGCCCGGCGCGGACGGCAAGCCGATGGTGGAGCTGCGCATCGTGGACGGCCTGACGCACGCATGGTCCGGCGGCTCCAAGGACGGCACCTACACCGATCCCCGCGGGCCCGACGCGACCAGGATCATCCTCGACTTCCTTCTCGCCCACCGCCGGTGAGAGAGAACGCCACGATCACGGTGCCGCGCACGAGCGTCTCGTCCACACCGAAGCCGGTAGTCCGCGCAGGCGGACTTCGTGCCGTTGTTGCAGCGAATTCGAATTCATTCGCCCGGCAAACCCGCCCGGGCGGCCGAGCCTGAAGAAACGATGACCGCAGTCCCCGTCTTTCCCCGCCGCCCGGACCCGCTCCGCTTCTGGCGCCAGCTCGCCGGCCCGCGCCACGCGCTGGTGGACCGCGCCCGCGGCGAGCGGCTGACCTATCCCGAGCTCGACGCCGCAGCGGACCGCTGGGCGGCGCTCCTCCGCGCGCAGGGGGTCGGCCGGGGTGACCTCGTCGCCACCCTCTCGGGCAATCGCGGCGAGATGGCGGCGGCGTTCTTCGCCTGCGCGCGCATCGGCGCGGCGCTGATCCCGCTCAACTGGCGGCTCGCCGCGCCCGAGCTCGCGCCGATCCTGGCCGACTCGCGCCCCAGGCTGATCCTGGGTGAAGACCGCTTCCGCGCCCGGGTCGAGGACGCGTTGCGCGGTTCGCCCGGTGCGCCGCCGTGGATCGACTTCGACGCCGACGCGCCCGCGCTCCTGGCCCGCGGTGGTCCATCGGCCGGTGACGTGGAGGTGCAGCCGGACGATCCGTGGCTGGTCCTCTACACCAGCGGCAGCACCGGCCACCCCAAGGGCGCCATCCTCCCGCACCGGCAGATCTTCTACAACGCCGTGGCGACGACCACGGCGTGGGAGCTGGGCGCGGGCGACGTGGCGCCCGTCTCCACTCCGTTCTTCCACACGGGGGGATGGAACGTGTTCGCCACGCCGCTCTGGTTCCGCGGCGGCACCGTCGTCCTGTTTGACCAGTTCGACGCGGACAGCTACCTGGAAGGGATCGCGGAAGAAGGGATCACCGTCGCGCTGACGGTTCCCACCATGCTGCTGATGCTGATGGAGGGGCGGCAGTGGGGGCGGCCCCTCCCGTCATTGCGCACCTTCATGTCCGGCGGCGCGCAGCTCCCCACGGCGCTGGCCGAGCGCGTCCGCGCCGCGGGGTACCAGTTGCGCGAGGGGTATGGGTTGACCGAGTGCGGCCCCAACTGCTTCGCCATGCCGGCCGAGCAGGCGGTCCGCCGCCCCGGCGTGGTCGGCTGGCCCGTGCCCCTGCTGGAGATGCGCGTCGCGCGCGAAGATGGCACCGAGGCCCCGGCGGGCGAGCCCGGCGAGCTGCTGCTGCGCGGGCCGCAGGTGTTCGGCGGGTACCTGGGGAACCCGGAGAAGACCGCCGAGGCGTTCACGGCGGACGGATGGCTGCGCACCGGCGACCTGGCCGCGCGCGAGCCGGATGGCGCCTTCCGCATCTGCGGGCGGCGCAAGGAGATGTTCATCTCCGGCGGCGAGAACGTCTTTCCCGGCGAGGTGGAGGCCGCGCTCGCCGACTGCCCGGGCGTGGCCGAAGTGGTCGTGGTCGGCGTGCGCGACGAGCGGTGGGGCGAGGTGGGCCGCGCCTTCGTCGTCTGCCGCTCGGGCGAATCGCTCGCCGAGACGGAGGTGATCGCCCACGCGCGGTCGCGGCTGGCCGGCTACAAGGTCCCGAAGTCGATCGTCTTCCTTCCCGAGATCCCGCGGCTGGGCAGTGGCAAGCCTGACCGCCGCGCGCTGCAGGAGGCATCCGCATGACCGTCGCGACCGCCGCCGCCCACGCGAAGGGCAGCACCCTTCGCTCGACCCTCCGCTACGTGGAGGCCCAGCACGGCCCCGCCGCCGTGGACGACGTCCTCGCCCGCCTGTCGCCGGACGATCGCGCCCAGGTCGAATCCGTCGCCGCGACCGACGAGGTGCCGGTGGAGCTGCTGCGCGCGCTGTGGGACGCCGTGGAGCGCTCCATCGGCCGGCGCGACGCGGGGTGGCCCGAGAAGTCGGGCGCCTTCTCCATCCAGTCGTCGGGGATGCAGCTCTACGGCGGGATCCTGCGCAAGAAGGACCCGCTCGAGTTCCTCAGCCAGCCCGTCTCGCTCTTCCGGCTGTACTACCAGCCGGGGAACATGGAGGTGGTCGAGGCCGAGCCCGGCCGCGCGGTCCTGCGCCTGGTCGGCTTCCCCGGCGACCTCGTGTTCTGCCGCCGCCAGACCGGCGGCCTGCTGCGCGCCGTGGAGCTGGCCGGCGGCGTCACCCCCTCCGTGCGCCACGTCCGCTGCTCGGTCGAGGGTGACGCCTTCTGCGAGTGGGAGCTGCACTGGGAGACACCGCCACACCCCCCCGCCGCGACGCCCGCGGGACGGTAGACAGGAAGGGGCGCGAGCCATGCTCGCGCCCCTTCGGATTTGTATCATACCGTTCGTGGGAAATGACTGTGCATTCTGCACCCAACCCGCCGCCTCGTCATCCTGAGGCTGAGGCTGACCACGCACTCGCCGCGGCATGAGAGAGCGGTCGCAAGCCGAAGGATCTGTGGCCGGTCGGGGCAGAAAAACCAGCGGTAGCGCACCGTCGGGTCATAGATCCTTCGCGCTGCGGCCATCGGGGGCATCCGCGGCGGAGGCGTGGTCGCGCTCAGGATGACGAGCCATGGAGGGCCGGCTCGAATGCACAGTCGATCATACAAGCCGGTATCATCTGGACTTGGTCGCACCATACCCGGGTGAACCGTTCGCCTTTCCTCGCACCACCCCCCCACGATGTCATCCTGAGGCCGGCCACACCCGGAACTGATTTCCGCACAACATCTTGCAGGTCGAAAGATCTATGCGCGCCCTTCGAGCGGCTCGATATCACCCCAGCGCGGACGACATCAGCACGTCGTGCATCCACTGCTCGCCGTGGCCGGCCTGGCGCAGCGCGGTGGCGATCTGGGCCCAGTGGCGGACGCCGTGCATCAGCGCGTGCGCCACCACCTTGCGCTTGCTGGCGCTCAGCGTCCCCGCGCTGATCGTTTCGAAGGTGATCACCTCGCCCCACTCCTCGGGCCGCGCGTTCGCCACGTAGCGCTCCAGCCGGCTCCGCCCCTCGCGATGGACGGCGAAGAGCTCGTCCACCTCCGCCGGCGGCTGGTCGGCGTACGGGGTGACGGACTCGCCCAGCAGCCGTTCGGCGTAGCGGCGCTCCACCATGAAGACGTGGTAGATCAGCCCGCCCACCGTGCTCCACTTCGCCTCGCCCATCGACACCTGCAGCGCGGCGGGGCCCGCGTCGCGGAACCATGCCTCCCAGCGGCGCGTCTCCTCGTCGGTATAGGCCATCAGCTCGCGGAAGCTCAGCCCCAGGGCGGTCACGGGTGCGGCGGCGGTGTCGGTCATGGCGGTGCAGGGGGTGCGGGTGCGGAAACGTGGGCCACCGCTACAAAATGCGCGCTCCCCGGGACGCTGTCATCCCGGGGAGCGTAAGGATTTTGTCATGCCGCGGCTGCGGTCACGGCTTGCGCAGCAGGGCGATGGAGAAGAAGCCGCCCGGCCCCGCAGCCTCGCGGTGCTCGATCACGAACCCGGTGCCCGCCAGCACGTCGCCCAGGCGGCGGGTGATGTCGGTGGCGGCCGCGCTGGCGAAGACGTTGCCGATGCGGCGGAGCAGGGAAGGGCGGCGCCCCTCGGCCACCCACTTGTCGAACACCACCGCGCGGCCGCCGGGCTTCAGCACCCGCTCGGCCTCGCGGATCGCCGCGTCGGGGTCGGGCACCACGGCCAGGATCAGGTGCAGGACGACCGCGTCGAAGGTGGCGTCGGCGAATTCCAGCGCCTGCGCGTCCATCACCCGCGCGTCCACCGGGCGGCCCAGCAACGCGGCGCGGCGCCGGGTGCGCTCCACCATCGCGGGCGTCAGGTCCGTGGCGGTGACGCCGGCATCGGCGGGAAGGTACGCCAGGTCCAGCCCGGTGCCGCAGCCGTCCACCAGCACGCGCTCGCCCGCGCGCGGCGCCAGCAGTTCGATCGACCGCCTGCGCTCTGCGCCGAAGCCGGCGACCCGGTCGTACGCCGGGGCCAGCAGGGTGTAGCGGACGCGGTTCCACCCCAGCGTGTTCACCGGCATCGGGATGGATGCGTCAGGCCCTGACGGGGTCCAGCGCCAGCTCGCGCTGCAGGGCGGCACGCGCCTCGACGATCATCGCGCGCACCTTGTCGCGCAGCGCGGGCACGTCGTCGAGCGTGAGCCCCACCGTCTCCACGGGCGGGAGGACGCGGGCGATCGCCCTGGCCCGTCCCACCAGCCAGCTCCCCTTGGCGATGCACTGCCGCGTCCCCGCCAGCGCGATGGGGAGGATCGGCACGCCCGTCTCGATCGCCAGGCGGAACGCCCCGTCGTGGAACTTGAGCAGCTCGCCGCCGCCCGAGCGCGTTCCCTCGGGCATGATCATCACGCTCACCTTCTTGCGCAGCCGGTCGCGCGCCTCCTCCAGCGCGCGCATGCGGCTCCCCGCGTCGCCGCGGCGCACCATCACGTCGCCCGCCATCCGCATCATCCACCCCATCACGGGGATCCGGAAGATGGCGTCCTTCGACATCCACTTCATCTCCCACGGCAGGTGCGAAAGAAGAAAGATGTCGGCGAAGCTCTCGTGGTTGGCGACCGCCACGTAGGGGCGGCGCGGGTCGTGGATCTCCACCCCGGTCGTGCGGAACTTCCAGAACGGGTTCAGCCGGGTGATGGTGACGGCGGCGCGGCGGAACCAGCGCCCCACCGTGTAGCGGCCGGGGTCGCCCGGGGCGGTGACCAGCCACACGATCCCCATCCAGGGAAGCCACAGCAGCGCCACCACCCCGGTGGACGCCCACACCCACGCCGAAACCAGCCGCTTGACCATTCGTCCCCCGCCACGCCCGTAGAGGGTTGATTCACGCGCGCCCGGGCCCCCCGGCCCCGGCGAGCGCTGATACACCGGATCGCGCGGACCGGTCGCACGCCCGCAACATCGGAGCCGGGACTGCGGTGCGGGGTGCTGAGTGCTGGGTGCTGGGTGCAGGAAGTCTCGCATACGGGACTCAGCACTCAGCACTCAGCACTCCTTTCCGTGCCATCCCGACACGCGTCGCCGCGTCGTGCGGACGCGCGAAAACACCGGTTTGTCGCGTGCCGGAACCGAGGCGGGGGCCGGCGGTTCTCACGCGGGGCCGTGGCCGGCGGCGCGCCGGTGGTGGCGCGTCGCCCGGCGCCACGGCGAGACTCTTCACGCGGGAGATGATGCGAATGCAACGACACCTGGTTCTCACCGCCGTCCTGGCTCTGGCCGCCGCGAGCCCCGCCGCCGCGCAGCTCCGCATCCCGCCCGTGCGGCTGATCGCGGGGATCGGCGAGGTGGACGGCGGCAGCACGGGCGTGTACGTCGCTCCCACCGGGGCGCGCTACTACACGCGCCACCACCCCGCCACGGCGCTGCAGCTGGGGCTGGAGACCACCGGCCCGGTGCGCGGCGTGGACCTGCGCCTGAACCTGCAGCACTCCAACCCGCAGCTCACGCTGGGCCAGCTCGGCACCCTCGAAGGGCCGGCGCCCGCCCCGGCGTCCGACGTGTACCGCACCGGCGTGAACACCGTCACCCTCGACGCGGCCATCCACCTGCCGCGCGTGCTCGATTCGTCCCCCTACCTGCTGGTGGGCGGCGGGATCCGGCACTACGACTTCAAGCAGAACTACTTCGAGGCCAGCCACCAGCCCGTGGTCCCGCGGGATTACAACCAGGCCGTCGCCCACCTGGGCCTGGGCACCGCGTGGAACGTGGGCCGCTACGACCTGTTCGTGGAAGGCTCCACCCTGCTGACCCGCTTCCGCGACCCGTACACGCGGAACTTCGACCCCATCCCCCAGCGGAGTGAGTGGAGCTTCACCGCGGGGTTGAAGATCCCGTTGCATCGTTGAGGTCGTGAACGGGTGCGCCAGTGCGTGGGTGCGTTTCGGCCCCAGCGCGTGCCTGCCGTCCGCGCGGAGCCCACGCACTCACGCACTGGCGCACTCGCGCACCCGTTACCCCGTCGCACTCACGCACCCGTTACCCCGTCGCACTCGCGCATCAGTTTCCCGGCGGATTGCTTGACCCTTCGTGCCCCCCGCCCTATTCTGACCCCTCCCGTAAAGACCGAGGCCGAACCGCGTTGGGGAGAGGACCCATGGCGAACGTTCCGCAGGACCTGCGCTACACGAAGCAGCACGAATACCTCAAGCCGGCGGGCGAAGACGGCGTGTACTTCGTGGGCATCACCGACTACGCCCAGGGCGAACTGGGTGACGTGGTGTTCGTGGAGCTCCCCCAGCCCGGCGAGAGCTTCGGCGCCACGGCCTCCTTCGGCACCATCGAGGCGGTGAAGGCCGTTTCGGACCTGTACTGCCCCGTGGCCGGCGAGGTGGTCGAGGCCAACGGCGCGCTCGACGCCAACCCCGCGCTGGTGAACAGCGACCCCTACGGAGAGGGGTGGATGATCAAGCTGCGCGTGAGCGACCCCTCGTCCGTCGAGGGCCTCCTCTCCGCCGCCGACTACGAGCAGCTGATCGGATAACTGCGGTGCGATAACAACGGTGCGGAGTGCTGGGCGCGGAGTGCTAGCAACTCAGCTACCCAGCACTCAGCACTCAGCACTCAGCACTCAGCACTTTCTTCCATCGCGCGTGGAGACATCGGCATGGCGACGACACTCACCTGGCACGGCCACTCCTGCTTCACCCTGGTCACCAGCGAGGGGAAGCGGATCATGATCGACCCGTGGCTCGACGGGAACCCGGCATCGGACATCAAGACCGACGACGTCGAGGCGCTGGACTACATCCTCGTGTCGCACGGGCATTCCGACCACTTCGCCGACTGCGTGAAGCTGGCGAACAAGACGGGCGCCACGGTGGTCTCCACCTTCGAGCTCGTCAGCTTCTGCCAGGCCAAGCCGCAGGGAGTGAAGAACGGCCACGGGATGAACATCGGCGGCGCCTACGTCTTCGACTTCGGGCGCGTGAAGCTCACCCCCGCGCTGCACACGGGCAGCATCGACGGCGATGACGGCTCGCACACCACCGACCCCGCGGGCTTCCTGATCTCGCTGAACAGCGGCGAACGGATCTACCACGCGGGTGACACGGCGCTGATCATGGACCTGCAGCTGCTGAACGGCTCCGTCGACGTCGCCATCCTCCCCATCGGCGACAACTACACCATGGGCCCCGAAGACGCCGCCCGCGCCGTGGAGATGATCGCCCCCAGCGTGGTGATCCCCATGCACTACAACACCTTCCCGCTGATCGAGCAGAACCCCGAGGGCTTCCGCACCCTGGTCGGCGACCGCGCGAAGGTGGTGATCATGAAGCCGGGCGACACCTACGAAGTCTCCGTCAACAGCTGACCTTCGCTCGGTAGATGATCACGACGAAGCCCCGCCGCGCTCCGGCGGGGTTTCGTTTTAAGAAGATGTGCCTCTCCCGCAGCCCCCTGTCGATGTCACCCCATTGCGTGAACGGTCGCGACGAAGGCCCCCGCCCGGCTTCGTTTTACTGAGATGTACCTCGCTCCCGCAGCCCCCTATCGATGTCATCCTGAAGGAGCCGCCGCGCCGAACCCGCGTCCCCACCGAACTCCGGCGGTGACTGAAGGATCCATGGCGTGGCGCTGCAACACACCCCCGAGGAAGCGCGCCACGCCGTTGAGAATCATTCCCAAGTCATTGTCAGATGCGCGTTTACATCCCATCTGGCCCGGATGTTGCCTTGACGCTGGGCGAACCTTCAACGGGGAGGAATGGATGTCGAATCCGATGGAGAACCCGCTTCCGCAGGCCTCGGCCGTGGCCAGCTGCAACGTAACCGACTGCCGCTTCAACGAGCACCACGAGTGCCACGCCGGCCAGATCGACGTGCGCGTGGGCCCCGACGGCGCGCACTGCGCCACCTACACCCCCGAGGCGTCCAGCCGCCCCCGGCCGTAAGGCGGTGATCCGGGGCCCCTGAACGGGGCCCCGCGTCGTCTCCGGGTCACCGGTCCGGCAGCATCGCGCCGGGGTTGCCGCACAGCACCGGAAAGGCCCACGCCAGGGGGCTGGCACCCTCCTCCGCCGTTGCGCGCCGGGCCCACAGCAGGGCGTCGCCCACCGTCCGCCCCTCCACCACCAGGCCGTGCAGAATCCGCTCGCACAGGTCGGCCGCGTACGCGTCGACCACCACGCGGCTCGACATCAGGCACGCCGAAGCGCCTGCGTCCAGGGCGGCGGTGCCCAGCCCCAGGTACCGGCCGCCCATCGCGTACGAGGTGATCCCCGCCTGGCAGCAGTCGACGTACAGGATCGGATGCCTCGCCAGCGCGAGCTCTCCCAGTTCCACCGCCCACAGCCGCGTGTTCCCCGCGAACTTCGAGAAGCCGCTCCCGCGGGTTGCGTCATGGCCCCCGTGTCCGCAGAACAGTCCCAGCGTCACGCCGCACTCCAGCGCTTCCCGGAACCGCCTTGCCGTGGCCCGCTCGTCCGCGCCACCGGGAAAGAGCGACCAGCCGTGAGCCCGCAGCAGCTCGCCGGCCCACTGGGTGATCTCGATGGCGCCGCCCAGGCCACTCGCCGGGTCGGCGAAGACCGCGGCCGAGCGCGGTGAGCCCGTCGCGGGGTGGCGTTCCCGGATCTGGCGCAGCTGGTGAAAGCCGTCGATCCGTGGCATGATCTTCCGCAGGCCCAGCCATTCGCCATCGTCCAGACGCAGCAGCTCGTACGGGAGATTCTGCAGATCCGCGTACGCCGAGAGAAAAACCTGCCGCTCCGGTTCCTGCAGCACCGCGCGCACCGGATCGGGGATCTGCAGGAACAGCCGTCGTCCAGCCGCGGCCAGCGATGTCGCGTGAAGGTCGAGGTCCGCGGTGTCTGCGGCCGCGTACATGATTTCGTTCCACTCGTGGAACACGCCGTCGAACGCCCTCATCCACGCCGTGTCGTCCACCCTCTCGGCCACGATGGCCTCGGGGCACACGGCGAAGAAGACGGCGCCGCCCGGCACCACCTGCACGTACAGCAGCGTGTCGCCGCGCCGGGCCAGCCATCGCCGCGCTTCGTCCAGCGAGCCGCCGTCCCGCTCGCGTACCCCGGCGCGGCACTCCACGCGCCGCAGCGTTTCCAGCAGCCGAAAGGCGAGGTCGTGGTCGCCGTCCTCCACGGCGCGCAACAGACGCAGGGCATACAGCACCTCGCCTTCGGCCTTGTAGCGCCGCGCCAGCCGCTCCTCCCCGGGCGCGAGCGCCGCGAGCCCGTGCTCCAACGCCGCGATCGCCCGATCGTCCACGCGCGGATCGACGGCCGCGACACCCTTCTCCATCTGCTCCACCGCCACGCGCGCGCGAAGGACCTCGGCCGCGTGAAGGGGCGATTCCAGCCGCGCCGCGCCGTGTTCCGCCTGCGCCAGCACCGCCCGCGCCTCGCCCGGCCGGCCGCTGCGCGACAGCACGTTCGCACACAGCACCTGCGTACGGACCCAGAGATCGAGACGGTCCGGGGTGGTACCCGCCCCCGCGCCGGCCGCGAGGATCGCCGCCGCCTGCGCGATCGCGTACGCCACCTCGTCCTCACTTCCATGGAAACGGCCGCTCGGCGCGTCCCACTGGCAGTCGACCCAGTTGTGGAGCACCTGCGCGCGCGTGAACGGGATGAAGCGGCGCCCCGTGGGGTCGCTCGCGCGCTCGAGCAGCACCAGCGCCTCCGCGAACGCCTTCCGCGCCGCAGCCGGCTTTCCGCACCGCCTGCGCAGCGTGGCACCGTCGCACAGCGCCATCGCCAGGCCCAAACACGCGCGCTCCGGGGCGATCGCGCGCAGCTCACGAAACACACGGACGGCCTTTCTGAACGCCCTGCGCGCGGCCACCGGCTCGCCGGCCGCCTCCAGCGAATTGCCCAGGTGGGTCAGGCCGTCTCCCACGCGCCACAGATACGCCTCCGGCTCGCGGGCGGCGAGCGGTTCCCAGAGCGCGAGCGCCTGCCGAAACACGAGCGCCGCGTTCTGCGGCTGCTCCAGGGTGGCCAGCCCGTTCCCCAGCCGCGAAAGGTACGCAGCCGCGCAGGCGTCTTCGCCCATGCGCACGGCCGCGTTCGCGCACCAGCGGCAGGCCTCGAGGCCGGCCTGGAGCACCTCTCCCTGCATCCCCACCGGAAGCGAGCGGAAGCTTTCCGCCTGCTGGATCAGCGCCTCGTTGCGCAGCAGGTGCACGGCGAGCGCCTCGCGTTCCCTTCCGGCGGCGGAAAGCCGGTGCTGCAGCGCCGCGCCGCGCGCCTCCACTTCGACGGAACGGCCGCGCCCCAGCGCCTCCAGCATCCCGGCGACCAGGGCCGGCACCTTCGCGTCGTCCCGCCGGTCGGCCGCCAGCGCACGGGCCAGCGCCTGGAGGTGCTCGTCATCGTGGAACAGCAGCCAGCGGCAGAGCGCGCCGGGCCATTCCGGCTCCGTCCTGCCGCGCCGCGCCCGCATGGGCGGCTGGGGTGGAGCGAGCAGCGCCACCACGATCAGGGCGCACACCACTACCAGGTCCAGCGTTCCGGACGCCATCGGCCATCCCCCCGGATCACGGGTAGTGCACCTTCACCAGCCTGACCGAGCCGTGGCGCACCACGCCATCGTCCCACCGCCGTGCCTCCTGGCCGATGCCGCAGGGGCAGCCGCGCGGCTTGCGGGGATAGCACCGCGCGCACCACGCCCGGCCACACTCCACGCACTCCTCGGCCGGCCCGACCCCGGCCGCAACCTCGTGCGACGCCAGCAAGAGCTGGCCTCGCGCCGCGGCCAGCTTCACCATGCGGCATCCGCAGGCGGCGCAGGCCAGCTCCGCGCCCTCCGGCTCGCCGGCCCGGTCTTCCGCGCGCGCTCGCGAGCGGTAGATCTCCGCACGCCGCCTGCGGAAATCGAGCTCCCGCGTGATCATCGGATCCGGCATTCCCAGCGCCCGGAGCGACGCCCGCTCCGCGGCGTCCCGGTCGCTCTCCCGCCGTCCGAACAGCCACGTCCAGATGCCCACGCCGGCCTCCCGCGTCAAGACTGTGCACAGGTAGGGTCTGCCGCCGAAGAAGGATTCCCTTTCCGTTGGAAGGTCACGCCGCACGATCTTCCCCCGGTGGCCGCACCACCCGCCTCCCGCTTCCACCGCCCCGTGCGGTGCGTGGACGGGAGCGAGCCCTTCCCCCAAACACCCGGATCCTGTAAATTGGTTGAGATTCATTCTCAACCAGAGTAGCCGATGCAATCCAGCGCGCAGATCGCCGCCAGCACCTTCCTGCAGATCTCCGAGACCGAGCGGGGCGAACGCGCCCGCCGCGCGGCCGCGGGAGCGTTGGTGCTGGCCTGCGTGGAGCGCGCCCGCGCCGGCACGGGCGACGAGTTCAGCCTTCGCCGCGCCCGCCGCGAGGTGGAGGGGCTGGAGAAGAGCCCCGAGCGCTCGATCCTGGACCGCCTCCTCCTGGTGCTGGAAAGCGGCGATCCCGCCGAGGCTCGCCTGGCCAAGCCGCTGGTCTCGTACGCGTGCGAGCTGGAGCGCACCCGCCGCCTCCCCGAGGCCAACGCCGCCGTCACGCTGGCGTTGGCGCTCGACGGCACCGGCTCGGCCACGGCGCTGCACGCGGCGCGGCTGGCCCGCAAGCTGGGCGAGCGTGAGCGGGCGCTGGCGCTCTACTGCGCCGCCCGCGAG
>DASSME010000540.1:0-2476 GCA_035689035.1 Longimicrobium sp.
GGCCGGCCGCGCGCCCCCGCCGCCGGACGGGCGCGCCTCCGCGCCCACGCCCGCCGCGGGGGCGCTCACCCGCCCACCCGCGGCCGGGCGGCGGCGCCGGCGATGCGCGCGGGGAGCGTGTCCCACGCGCCGGGCGACATCACCGGAAGGCCCAGCGCGGCGGCCTGCTCCGCCACCCAGCGGCCGTAGAGCCAGTGGCGCCTCGCCTCGCTCCGCTGTTCAGCTTCGGAAAGCGCCGTGAAGCCGCGGCCGCGGCGGCGGCAGGTCTCCAGCAGCCGCGCCTCGTCGTCGTCCACCAGGAACACCGCGCGCACGCCGACCCCCGCCGGGCCGAAGGGGAGGTGGCGCGCCACCGCCAGCGCCGGAAGGAGGGTGTCGCCCTCGAGCACGGTGGGCGCGCCGGTGGCCAGGTGCAGCGCGACCACCGGCTCCAGCGCGTGCGACACGGTGCGCGCCACCTCGATCCACGTGGCGCACGCCTCCGCGGGCGGCAGGCCGTGCGCGTCCACCGACATCCGGTGCAGCGCGGGGTGCTGCGCGGCGGTGGTGACGCGGGTGATGGCCAGCCGGAAGGCGTCGGCCTGCGCCACGCCCACGCCGTAGCGCCGCGCCAGCTCGCGCGCGGCGATGCTCTTCCCCGTCCCCGAGTGCCCGCCCACCAGCAGCACCGTCCAGTCGCGCTCCGGGAGCTCGGCGGGCGGGCCGCCCGGCGCGGCGGGTTGGGCGGTGGGCGGCACCAGGATGTCGGATGGATGCATGAGGCTTGCAATCCGGTCGCAAAAGGCATGCACCACGCGCCGTGGCCACGCGGGGAGGCGTGAACGGCGTACCTTTTCTCGGGGTGATTCGCGGATGCGGCTCTTCGCGGTGACGCAGGCGCTGGATGCGACGGTCGAATTCACCCGCGAGCGCCAGGTGCTGCGCGCGGTGGTCTCGCCGCTGGAGGACGGCGCCGCGGCGTCCGCGGGGACGGTGGCGGAGGGGTGGTTCCGGCTGCGGCCGCCCGCGCCCGGCGTGGACCCGCGCCACTCCACCTACTTCGGCGGGATGTTCGAGTGGCAGACGCTGATGCTGAAGCTGGCGTGGCTGGAGACCGGCCCGCGCCTGCGCTTCCTTTCGCGTGACGAGCGGCGGGCCCTGCTCGGCGCGCCGGGGATGCCGCCGCGGCTGGGATGGAACCGCGCGGACCCGTTCGTCCCGATCGAAACGCAGCTCGCGGCCGTCTCTCCTCCGGCGGACGGCCGGCCGGCGCGGATCGCGGTGATCAACCTGTTCCACACCGCGTTCGGCGACGCCATCCTGTGCCTGACGGTGCTGCGCGAGCTGCGGGCGCGGCTCGGGGCAAGGCTGGGCCCCGTGCGGCTGGAGCTGTTCCAGAACGCCTACGACCCCGAGGTGCACGCGCTGTACGCCGGCGCCGGGGAAGTGGACGCCATCCACCCGCTCCCGGCGCCGGTCGCCCGCCTGGCGGAGTTCGACGGGTGGGTGGACCTGACGGAAGATCCCGTCCCCCCCGGCCAGCACTGGCTGGACGGCTGCCTGCACACCGCCGGGATCGACCCCGCCACCGTGCCCCCGGAGCGCAAGCGCAACCGCCTGCCCCTGAGCGCTGACTCCGCGCGGCGGCTGGACGGCGTGGCCGACGCGGCGAAGGCGGCGGGTGCGCCGGTGCTGCTCTTCCACCCCGCCGCCTCCACGCCGATCCGCTCCATCCCGGCGCACCGCGTGGCGCCGCTGCTGGACGCGATCCTGGCGCGCACGGGGTGGACGGTGGCGTGCGCGGTCCCCACCGGCTACACGCATCCGCGCTTCGTCGACTGGTCGCCGCACTCGCGCAGCTTCGCCGACTTCGCGTACCTGATCTCCCGCGCCGACCGGGTGCTGACGGTCGACACCAGCGTGTACCACGTGGCCGACGCCCGCGACGTGCCCGGCGTGGTGCTCTTCACCTCCATCGACCCCGCCGAGCGGATCCGCTACTACCCGTACCTGCACGGGATCTCGCTGGGCCACGCGGGGGCGCTGGCCGGCGTCCATCGCAGCGACCGGCCCGCCGACGCCGCCGCCATCGACGCGCTCTGGGACGGGCTGAACCTGGACGAGGTGATCGCCGCGATCGAGGCGATGGCCCTCAAACGCGACGCCGCGCTCGCCCTCGCTCCAGGGTAGAGGGGGAGGCCGGCAGCCGCGGCAAGCGGAGGCGCGGAAAGCTCGGAAATCTTCGTCGCCTTCCTCCACTTCCTTCCGTTGTGCTCCGCGCCTCGCCGCGGCGTCAGCGTTGCCGGTGATACCATTCGTGGGAAATGACGGTGCATTCCCGCACCCGACCCGCCGCCTCGTCATCCTGAGTCACCCACCGCGCTGCGCGCGACCACGAAGGAATGAAACGACCGGCTGTTCAGGCCTGCGTCGTTCGGTAGATACCACCCGTTGCCACACTGGAACCAACTTTCTATTCAGCGCCTGTAGACGCGGG
>DASSME010000541.1:0-3263 GCA_035689035.1 Longimicrobium sp.
TCCTCCGCGCGCGCTGGCGTGTGGGGAGAGGCGGCCGGCGCCCTCCGCCTCTCCCCGGTTCAATGGCCGCGCGGGGGCCGCGCCGCGGCCGTCAACGCTCCGTGGTGAAGGTGAACCCGGCGGAGAGCTCGCGGTACAACCGCTCCGCCCGGGCTGCGGCGGGGCTTCCCTGCTTGTACTGCACGCCCACCTGGTACACTACCAGCCCACGCTCCGGCGGGGTGTGCATGGTCAGCAGCAGCTTCATGACGTCGGGCTGGCCGCGCCCGCCGCGCGGGCCGCACCGGAAGGTGACCTCGACCGCCGCCCGT
Organism: Longimicrobium sp.; assembly: GCA_035689035.1. Lineage (GTDB taxonomy): Bacteria > Gemmatimonadota > Gemmatimonadetes > Longimicrobiales > Longimicrobiaceae > Longimicrobium. Next base: position 312 of record DASSME010000541.1, read on the forward strand.
CCGCCCAGCCTGCCGTTCCGCTGCCCGGTGACCGCGCAGCCGTTCCCCGCCCAGATGCCGCGCATGCTCTCCACCTCGGCGGGGAGCGTTTCCGCGTCCAGGGTCTCGTACTCGGCCCACGCCCACGCCTTGGCGTCGGTGGCCACCTGCAGCCCCACCCCGTGGTTGGGGGTGGGGGGCCTGCCGGTCACCACCTGCACCCCTTGCGGGAGGGGGACCGAGAAGAGGTACTCGGGGTTGGTGTACCGCCGGGGCGGGTGCCCGCCCCGTTGCGCCGGCGCCTGGCGCGCCGCCGCCGCCAGCAGCACGCAGGCGAGCACCCGCGCCACGCGGCCTGCCTTCGTCACTTCACGCCACATGCGGCCTCCCATTTCGGGATGTTGTTGATCCGGTTGGTCAAGGTGCTGTCGTAGTTCGGGTTGACCGAGTTGTACCCGTGCCGCCGCAGTGCGGCCACGAACTCCGGGACCGTCGACGACCCGCGGACGCTGGGCCCGATGTGCTGCACGAAGTAGTCGTTCCCCGCCTGGAACGACGGGAACGAAAGATTCCGGCCACCGGCCTGCGTGAGCCCCCACAGGTTGTGCAGCGCGTAGTTGTGGTCGTTCAGCCAGTCGCTTTCGTACGAGGCCAGGCCGACCACGTAGTCCTCGGGCACGTCCACGCGGCGGGCCACGTCGCGCAGCCCCGGCAGCTGCTGGAAGAACCGGCTGCGGTTCTTGCTGGGGTCGTTGCATTGGGGGAGGTTGCGCGGCGTCTGGCCCGCGGCGGGCGCGTCTCCCCCACCGCCACCCCCGGCTCCACCGCCACGCGGGCCCTCGGGCCCGAACCCTCCCCACCCGAACGGCGCCCCGCCCAGAACGCCCGCCGGGCACAGGATCCAGTAGGCGCCGATCACGCGTCCGTACCACAGCTGGCCGCGGTACGTGAAGGTGTAGTCCTCGGTGTGCGTGTTGCCGCCGTACCCGCTCACGCACTCCTGCGAAAGCCCGGTGGGGTCGCTGTAGTTCACCGGATCGTTCCCGGTGTACGTGTACAGGTTGCCCCCGCCCTGCAGCCCCGCCGGGTCCTCGGAGATGAAGCGGTGCAGCGACGGGTCGTACCAGCGCGCGTTGTTGTAGTACAGCCCGCTCTCGCTTTCGTACTCGCGCCCCGCGTAGCGGATCCGGTTGGGGACCGAGGCGCTCTCGCTGGCGCGCAGCGTTTCGCCGAAGGGATGGTACGCGTAGCGGTTCACCACGCTTCCCGTGGCGTTGAAGAGCGCCAGCACGCTTCCCTGCACGTCGGTGCCGTAGTACCAGGTGCTCCCGCCGCGCGTCACGCTGTGGGGCTGGTCGCTCCCCGGGTAGTACGTGTACTTGGCCTGGATGCCGTAGGCGCTCAGGTCCATCAGCAGGGTGCTCCCCATGTACACGAAGTAGTAGTCGTTGAAGCTGACGGTCTTGCGCACCCGCCGCCCCAGGCCGTCGTAGAAGTAGCTCACCACCACGCCGTTGGTGGTCACGCTGGAAAGCTGCCCCAGGCTGTTCCAGACGAAGCTCTGCGTCACCCCGTTCCCGGTCTTGGTGGCCAGGTTCCCGTCCAGGTCGTAGGTGAGCGTGTAGCCGCCGTACCGCGACAGCCGGTTCCCCGCGCCCACCGCGGCGCCGTGGTTGGTGGGGTTCTCGGTCAGGTCGTAGGCGAAGGTGTCCGCCCGCGCCACCGTCCAGGCCGGCTCGGGGCCGGTGCAGAGGAACCCGTTCACCCGGTCGTGAGAGCACACGGGCTCGGTGGCCCCGCTCTGGCCCTCGTCGGTGAACCGGGAGAGCCAGCGGCCGTTCGGGTCGTACTCGTACGCGCGGATCGAGTCGCTCTCGGGGTCGCGCCGCTCGATGATCCGGTCCAGCGCGTCGTAGCGGTACAGCACCCCCGCCGCGCTGTTCACCATGCTGTTGCTGTAGCGCAGCCCGCCCAGCATGTGGGTGGCGGTATAGCTGTTGGTGATCGACGTGCCCCCCGGCAGGGTGCGCGTGGCCAGCATCCCGTCGCGGTTGTAGCCGAAGTAGGTGAGCCCCCCGGCCAGGTCGCGCATGGCGTCCAGCTGGAAGGTGGACGGGTCGTAGCCGTACTCGATGCTGTCGCGCCCGGCCGGCGTCGCCACCCCCATCCCCGTCATGCGGCCGTAGGTGTCGTAATGCGGCTGCACGGCGTACCGCTGCGCGGCGCCCAGGATGGTGCGCACCGTCACCGCGTCGGTCACCTGGCCCTTGCCGTCGAAGCGGACGGTGTCGGTGCTCTCGGGGTTCGACACCGACACCCACCCGGGGCCGTCGGGGTGCGCCGGGTCGTCGGCGCTGTAGCCGAAGGTGGTGGTCTGCCCGTCGGCGGTGCGCGTGGCCACGCGGTCCCACGTGTCGTAGGTCACGCTCACCGTCTGCCCGCGCCGGTTCACCAGCGCCGTGGGGCGGCCGTAGCGGTCGTAGCGGGTGGTCAGGCTCACCCCCGTGCTGTCGCCGGGGCGCACCTCGCGCTCCACCAGCCCCAACCCGTTGCGCGTCCAGCTGTACACCTGCTGGCGCGGATCGGTCACCCGGTCCAGGAAGAGCGCGCCCCACGTGTACACCGTCTGCCCCTGGTCGGCGGTGGTCACCCGGACGGAGCGGTTCAGCGCGTCGTAGGCGTACTGCGTGACCCGCTCGTCGGGCCCGGTCACGGCGGCCACGCGTCCGTACGCGTCGTAGCGGAAGCGAGTGGTCCGCCCGCCGGTGGTCGCCGACTCCACGTTGCGAAACCGCGAGGTGTCGGCGTAGGTGATCGTGGTCAGGTGGTGCTCGGGGTCGCTCACCGTCAGCACCCGGCCGATCGCGTCGTAGGTGTAGCGCGTGGTGTCGGTGGCGGTGGCGGTGCTGTCGAGCACGCCGGTGGCGGGGTCGTACCAGTTCACCAGCGTGGGCGCGTCGCCGCTGGCGCCGG
>DASSME010000542.1:0-16626 GCA_035689035.1 Longimicrobium sp.
GGGGCCGCCTTCCGGCTGGAAGGCGGCCCCCGCTCGTTGGTTCAGTGACGCTCGCCGGGCGAGACGCCGGCCGGGGCTCAGCCCAGGCGGGTGACGTTCTCGGCCGCGGGGCCCTTGGCGCCCTGGACGATGTCGAACTCCACGCGCTCACCCTCGGCCAGCGAGCGGAAGCCCTGCGTCTGGATGGCGCTGTGGTGGACGAAGCAATCCTTGCTGCCGTCCTCGGGCGTGATGAAGCCGAAGCCCTTGGTGTCGTTGAACCACTTGACGGTACCGGTGGTACGCATCCCCTGCTCCTTGGTGTGTTGACCCGACTCCCGGTGAGGTAGCGGAGCTTCCGTACCACCGATCGCCTGTACTGCGCGGGCTCGATGCCCCCCGCGTGTGGGCCGCGAACACGGGACCGGAAAAACGAAAGGGACCCGGGGCACTTGGCGTCCCAGGGTCCTCTGCGCAACTCTGGTCTCGTGCTCGCTGAGTCCAAATTCTACACGAGCCCCCCCGCCCTGTCAACCCTCTCCGCGCCAACTGCTACACGGAGAAAATTCCAGGGTTCCGCTCCGCCCCGATGTCGGTGGCGGGCGTCGAGATCCCGGACCGCGAGTCACACGGAGGAGCGGAGATCACCGGAGCAGCGGAGAACGGCAAAACACAAGGCGGTTCTCCGCTGCTCCGTTCTCCTCGGCTGCTCCGTGTGACCCGCCGTCCGGGATCTTCGTGTGCAACGGTTCGGGTCAGACGCACAGCGTGCTGGTGCAGCCCTTGGTGCCGCAGCCGGCGCCGCAGGTGCCGCCGTACTGGCAGGTGCCCACCACCGCGTCGCAGGTGCCCGGCTGGCTCCACTGGCCGTGCACCGTGCCACGCGCCGGCCGCTCGGGGCGGCTGGTCTCGAACGTCTCCACCCGCAGCGTGTCGGTATCCAGCGTCACCTTGCGCATCGGCGTCTCTCCTGCGTGCGAGGAACGGAAGCTCGCCGCGATCAGGGTCGCGGCGCAAATCGTCTGCAAATGCTAGCCGTCCCCCTCCGTCTCCGCAACCAGCACCTCGGGGCGGTCGCCCTCCGCGCGCGTCTCGGCGCCCAGGTGGCGCCGCATGCGCGCGGTGTCGAGCTCGCCGCACCAGCGCGCCACCACCAGCGTGGCCACCCCGTTCCCCACCGTGTTGGTGAGCGCGCGCGCCTCGCTCATGAAGCGGTCGATCCCCAGGATCAGCGCCAGCCCGGCCACCGGCACGCTCCCCACCGCGCTGAGCGTGGCCGCCAGCACGATGAAGCCGCTCCCCGTCACCCCGGCCGCGCCCTTGGAGGTCAGCAGCAGCACCGCCAGCAGGGTGAGCTGGTGGCCCAGGGTGAGCGGCGTGTCGGTGGCCTGCGCGATGAAGACGGCGGCCATGGTCAGGTAGATGGCGGTGCCGTCCAGGTTGAACGAGTACCCGGTGGGGATCACCAGCCCCACCACGCTCTTGCCGGCGCCCAGGTTCTCGAGCTTGGCCATCATCCGCGGCAGCACCGCCTCGCTGCTCGAGGTCCCCAGCACGATCAGCAGCTCTTCCTTGATGTAGCGCACGAACTGGAAGATGCTGAAGCCGTGCACCCGCGCGATCACCCCCAGGACCACAAAGACGAAGATCAGGCAGGTGGCGTAGAAGGCGCCCATCAGCCCCGCCAGCGACAGCAGCGTGCCCACCCCGAACTTGCCGATGGTGAACGCCATCGCCCCGAAGGCGCCGACCGGGGCCACGCGCATGATCATCCCCACCATCACGAACAGCACGCCCGAGACGCGGTCGATGCCGTGGTAGATCGCCCGCCCGCGCTCGCCCAGCCGGTGCAGCGCGAAGCCGAAGAGCACGGCCACCAGCAGCACCTGCAGGATCTCGCCCTCGGCGAAGGCGCCCACCACGCTGTTGGGGATCACGTGCAGCAGGAAGTCCGTCGTGCCCTGCATCTGCCCCGGCTTCGTGTAGTTCGCCACCGCGGCCGCGTCCAGGCTGCGCGGGTCCACGTGCATCCCGCCGCCCGGGCGGGCCAGGTTGACCACCAGCAGCCCCACGATCAGCGCGAGCGACGAGACGACCTCGAAGTAGAGGAGGGCGAAGCCGCCGGCGCGCCCCACCTGCTTCATGTTCTGCATCCCCGCGATCCCGGTGACCACGGTGCAGAAGATGATCGGCGCGATCATCATCTTCACCAGCCTGACGAAGGCGTCGCCCAGCGGCTTCATCTGCGCGCCCAGGCCGGGCGCCAGCACCCCCAGCAGCACCCCCGCGGCGATGGCGCACAGCACCTGGAAGTAGAGCGACTTGTAGATCGGCGTGCGCGCGGACGCGGCGGCGGGCTGGGCCATGGAGGTCGGCGTAAGGCGGGTTGGGGAGACGCAGGCGAGCGGGACGATGCCTGCCGCGCGCCGCCCGGTCAAGGTGGGCGATGAAGCACGCCCGCCACGGACCGACGCCGGACGCGGCGTGGCGGCACCGGATCGTCCATGCGATCCCCCCGATTCATCACAGCGTGGCTCTCACAGCGTTCACGGAGTCAACCGAGAACAACGGCAGTTACTCCGTGGACTCCGTGAACTCCGTGAGAGCCCGCCCTTAGAAAACCCTTGTGTCCGCGCATGCCGGAGCCGCACCATTCTTCGAGAAAGAAATCCGGTATTCATCTCATCGGTTTCCATCCCGGTCCCCTCCACCACCATCAGCCGGAACCCCGCCGTGAGCCCAGACACCGATCCCTCCCCGCTCGGCTGCATTCCCGGCGCATTGGCCGGGCTCTTCGGCCGCGCGCCAGCCACCTCGGCCGAGGCTCCGTCCACACGCTTCGCGGCCGTGAAGTTCGACCTGCGGATCACCTTCACCGGGATGTGCCTGTTCATGCCCGACAAGATGGCGAAGGAGATGCACGTCGTCCTCCCCAAGCTTTCGAACAAGCTGCATCGCCACGTCGCCGTCCTGCAGTTCGACGCCGCGCACCTGAATGGGGACCAGGTGAACCCGCCGAAGGCACGGCTCGGCGTCCCCGTGAGCGTGGGGATGCGCGAGCTCAGGCTGGTGCTGGGAGACGGGTCCGGGATTTCGTCGGCGAAACCGGCGCTGTGCGAGGAGATCGTCGACATCTTCCCCGTCACGAAGAAGCCCGTGGATCCCGATCACCTGAAGGACGACACCAAGAAGAAGATCGTGGGCGGCGCGCGCCTGACCGCGGGCGAGATGACCGGGGTTTCACCCGGCGTCTGCTGGAACTGGAACGGCGGAGCCACCCCCCGCCCGATCGCGCACCGGGCCGAATGGACGATCCCCGACCTGACCGGCCCCAAGCTCGACATCGTGCTGAAGGGCCTGCACGGGAAGCGAGACCTGGCCTTGCCCTCGCTCTTCCCGGTGCAGCCCGGCGGCGCGGACAAACCGTCCATCGCCCTGACCGTGTGGCACGTCCCGTCCGACGACCTGCCGCCGGACGAGGGCGACCCGGAGAAGATCGAACCCGGGGAACACCCGCCCCACTTCGAGGGCTTCTACGACCTGTTCGGCGGGCCGGTGAGCAACGAGGTGCCCACGCTGGTGGGCGACTCCGGGTGCACCGTGGCCACCCCGTGCAAGAAGATCGCGAGCAGGGGAGGGAGCCCGTACACCTGCATGGTCGCGGGGGTCGTTCCTTCTCCCTGAGCCCGGGCCCTCGCGGATCGAGCCGGAATCCATCCACAACGGGATCCAACGTTACCGCCTTGGCCCGGGGAATATCGCTGAACATCGGGGTGAACCGGGTCGATCCGCGCCACTACGGCAAGATCGACGTGCTGCAGGGCTGCGTGCTCGACGCGCTCGACATGGCGTTGATCGCCCTGTCGGAGGGGTTCGCCACGCACTGGCCGCTGTGGAACGAGAGGGCCACGCGCGACGCGGTGACCACGGCCATCAAGCGCGCGGCGGGCCAGCTCCACCGGGGAGATTTCTTCCTGCTCACCTTCTCGGGCCACGGCGGAACGGTGCCCGACACCAACCACGACGAGAGCCGCGAGAACGACCAGACGTGGCTGCTGTACGATTGCCAGCTGATCGACGACGAGCTCCACGAGCTCCTGGCGCTGTTCGATGAAGGGGTGCGCGTGCTGGTCCTTTCGGACAGCTGCTACAGCGGCAGCGTGCTTTCCCTGACGCAGCGCGCGCGGCGCCTGTTCGTACGGGAGAACGACCTCCCCGCGGTCCGCGCGCTCCTGCCGCACGTCGCGCGTCGCGTGTACCTGCGGAACAGGGCGTGTTACGACCAGGTCCAGCTCGATCACCCGCTGGGGCGCGCGGCGACGGTCAACGCGAGCGTCCTTCTCCTTTCCGCCTGCGAAGACAATGAGACGGCGGACGACGGACCCCGGAACGGCCGGTTCACCGCCGCTCTCAGGAGAGTCTGGAACAACGGGGCATTCAGGGATTCGTACGTGAAGTTCCACGAAGAAATCTACTCCATCGTGGTCACCCAGAACGAGCTCCAGCGCCCCGACCGCCGAACCGAGGGCGTGGTGAGCGCCGCGTTCGAGTTGCAGCGCCCGTTCACCATCTGACTGAGCCCGGTACCACGACCAAAGCTCCCGGCGAGGGTTCCCCGCCGGGAGCTTCGGTCTTTACGGAGCCCCGCAGTCCGCTGCCGGCGGACGCGCCGGGAGCGTGTTCGCCGCGCCGGTGTCTACCAGATCCGGCAGACGCCGGTGCAGGTGTCTTCACCGCCCAGGCCGCACCCCGTTTGCGAGGAGCAGAGGATGAAGGCGCACGAGGTACCGGGGCAGTCGTCCTGCGAGGCGCAGTCGCAGAGCGGGCGCTTGGCGGCGGCGCCCGCCGGCTCCTGCGCGGGCGTGGGCCCCAGCACCACGAACACCCGCTTGTAGGTGGGCTGGTCGAAGAGCGTCCGCAGGTGGTCGCGCAGGCGCGCGGCGGCCGCACGGTCGCGCCCGGGCCCGATCAGCGCGGGGAACCGGGCGATCGCGTCGCGGATCGCCGCGCGCTGCGTATCGCTGAACGGCTGGCCGGGGGCGAGGAACCCTTCCAGCTGCTCGTGCCACAGGGCCCGGCGCGTGGCGGGCGGCAGCACGTCGTAGATGGCGCGGCGGTACGCCAGCGAGTAGCGCGAGAACTGCCCCAGCGTGGTGGGGAGCTCGCCGCGGTGCGCGCGCACCCAACGCGCGGCCACCACGCACTCGGGCGGGTCGCCGGCCGGGGCCGCGCTCCCCAGCGTGGCGGTGAGCAGCACGGCCGCGAAGGGCGCCAGTATCCGCTTGCGCATGGGACACCTCCTTGAGGAAGGACCGTCCGCGCGGGCCGGGCGCGTTCCCGGCCCGCCTTCCATCATCCCGACGGACGCGAAGCAGACGGCCGGGCGGGCCGAAGGCCGGCCCGCCGGGAACCCTTGCTCACGGCAGCCGGCAGACGCCGGTGCAGGTGTCGGAGCCGAAGATGCCGCACCCCGTGGTGAACGAGCAGAGCAGCGGCTTGCACACCGTGCCGGACGAGCAGTCGCCGTCGGTGTCGCAGTCGCAGAGCGGGCGCTTGCCCGCGTCGGCGGGCGCGGCGGGCGCGGGGCCCAGCTTGAAGAACACCCGCCGCAGCAGCGCGCGGTCGAACTGCGTGGACAGCCGGTCGCGAAGGCCACGCGCCACCGCCCGGTCGGGGTTGTTGACGGTGAGCACCGGAAGGTAGGTCATCGCGTCGCGCACGGCGGCCTTCTGCGGCTCGGTGAGCGGCGAGCCGGGGCGAAGGTAGCCGTCCAGGTGCTGGCGCCACATCGCCTGGCGGGTGGCGGGCGGCAGCGCGTCGTAGATGGCGCGGCGGTGGACCTGGTCGTACCGCGCGTACTCGGCCAGCGTGGTGGGGAGCCGGTCGTGGTGCGCGCGCACCCACCGCGCGGCCACCACGCACGCCGGCGGCTCGTGACGGGGCGCCGCCGTGCCGAGCATGGCCGTGAGCAGCACCGCGCCGGCAGGCAGCAGGATCCGCTTCCGCATGGGACACCTCCTGGTGAGAAGGATTCGCCCACAGCGGGCCGAGGCGATCCAGGCCCGCTCCCATCGGGTACTCGGATGGTGATTGACACGCTACGGAACCGCCCCCCACGAGGTCAAGCAACGCCACACGTTTCCACACCCGACACGAATCGTGGAGCAGAGGAGGCGCGAGCACCCATTCCGTATCCCGACGTTCCGCGCAAAAGACGGGCCCCGGAGATCGCTCTCCGGGGCCCCTCCCCACCCCGACCCGCGGGAAGCCATCAGCGCGGCGGCACCTCGATGCTGAGCAGGTGGCGCACCTCGGATGCGTTGCCTTCCACCAGGCGGAAGGGGAGGATCTGCACCGCCGGTCGGTCGGCCGTGGCGCCGGGGCGCATCACCACCACCACGCCGCGGCTCACCCCCATCGCCCCCGCGCTGAAGTAGGTGACGCCGACGTGGTAGGTGCCGCTGACCACGCGGTCGGTGCGGATCACCTCGGGCCCGAAGCCCTGGGTGATGTCGCCGTACAGGTGCAGCCCCAGCGCGGTGCGGTCGTGCGCGTAGTAGCACTCCTCGCCGGCGGGGTCGACCACGTGCAGGTCGACGTCGTTGCCGTCCGCGTCCCAGGCGAGGGTCACGCGCAGGGCGTCGCGGCGATCCAGGTCCACGCCGAACTCGGCCGCCTCGCCGCGGACCTGGGCGCGGCGGGCGGGCTCCTTCGCGATCCACGCGCGCAGCACGTAGCCCAGCTCCTCGTGCACCACGCGCTGCGCGTCGCCGTACCAGCCGGGGAAGGCGCGGCGGGTGGCGTCTTCGAGCACGCGCGCGGCTTCCTGCTCGCGGCCGTCCTGCCACAGCATCAGCGCCAGGTGGCGGTACCCGTTCACCCGGTCGGGGCGCTGCTCCAGCGCGCGGCGGAGCGGCGTCTCGGCCAGCCGCGCGGCGTTCACGCGCAGGAGCAGGAGCCCCGCGCGCTGCAGCAGCTCGGGCTTGCCGTCCGCGACCTCGACCAGCGAGCCCAGCGCGCGCTCGGCCTCGTCGCGGCGGCCCAGGTTCACGTCGGCCTCGCCCAGCGCCTCGTAGACGTGCGGGTTCTCGGGGTCGTACGGCTGCCACTCCAGCGCCAGCTCGCGCAGCGCGGCCCACTCGCGCCGCGCCCAGAGCGCGTCGGCCAGCTGGTTGCGCACCTCGCGGTCGCGCGGGGTGGCGGCCAGCTCCGCGCGCAGGCTGTCCACCCGCCCGCGCGTCGGCGCGGACGGCCGCGTCCACGCGGGGGCCTTCAGGGCGGCCGGGGGCGAGGCCGGCGACGCTCCGCCGGGGCGGTTGCCGGCCGAGACGCCGGCGACCCGTGGCTCGACCCGTGACTCGGTCCGGGGCTCGGCGGGGCGCGTGGGCCGAGGCGTGGCGAGGACCGGCGCCGGCGGCTCCATCTCGGCCGGTGGGGGCGGCGGCGGGGGAATCACCGCCGCCGGGGGCGGGGGCGGCGCGTCGGAAGACGCGCCGTCCTCCTCGTCGTCCGCTTCATCCGCGTCGCCCGCTTCATCCTCGCCGTCGCGGTCGCGGGCCTGCACCCCGGCGCCGGAAGCGACGACGGATTGCAGGTTCAGCGCGCGGCGGGCGAGCACGCGGGTGCTGTCCGCCGCCGCGCCGGGCGCCGTGGATGCCTGCCCGGCCGCGGAGTCGGCCTTGGCCACGGCGGCCTGGGAGACGCGCAGCGCCGCCGTGTCGCGGCCGGCCAGGGTGATGCCGTTTTCGCCCACCGTCAGGATGCCGGCCAGGGCGCGGCGGTCCAGCCCGAAGCGGGCGTAGTCACGCTCGCTCTCCAGCACCAGCAGCGTCGTCCGCGGCGAAAGGACGCGGTGCTCCACCGAGATCCGCACTTCCTCGTCGGCCAGCGCGGCGCGGGTGGAGTCGTCCGTGGTCCTCGACGCGCGGTCGGCCAGGTCGCGCAGGTAGGCGCGGTACGCCTCGCGCTCCAGCAGCGGCCCGAAGCTCCCCGCCTCGAGCGGCTCGGCGGCGCCGGCCGGCAGCACGCCGCCGCGCCCGGCCAGCCGCGGCGAGGGGCGCGCGCCGGGCTTCAGCCTGGCCATCACCAGCACCTCGTCACCCGGCTGCACGTCGTCCGCCCCGGTGGCGTAGACCCACTCCGCGCCGGGGTCCGCCGCGGTGAAGGTGGCGCCGGGCGGCAGGGCCAGGCGGCGCGCGGCGGCCGCGGCGCGCACCTCGAGCGAGTCGGTGAAGGGGATGGTGACGATGCGCCCGCGGCCGCCGGTGATCGTGCGCAGCGTGGCCTCGTCCTGCCGCGCGCCCAGCACCAGCGCGTGCACCGTGGCCCGCGCGGGGATCGAGTCCGCCGCGGCGCGCAGGAGCGCGGGATCCACCGTGCCGAGCGTGCCCACGCCGTCCGTCTGCACCACGATCGCCGCGGCGGGGTGGGCGCGCGCGGCGGCGGCCGCGTCGCGCAGCACGGCGCCCAGGTCGGTGCCGCCCAGGTAGCGCCGGGCCCGCAGCAGCGCGCCGACCTGCCGCGCCACCTGCGCCGCGCTCCCCGAGGCCAGGCGCTGCACGCGGTGGTCGAAGGCACGCACCTCCACCGCGTCGCCGGCCGGGAGCGCGGCCAGCAGCCGCTCGATCGCGCGGACGCGGTGCTCCGCCCCGTCCGCGCCCGAGGCGGACGTGTCGAGGTAGAAGACCCAGCTTCCCGGCCCGGCCGCGCGGATCACCGGCGGTACGGCGGGGCGGAAGGCGGCCACGTAGAACCCGCCGGCGGAGAGGATGCGGGCGGCGGGCGCCGCGGCGTCGGCGCGCCACGCCACCTGCAGGTCTTCGCGCGGCACGAACGACTCGTCGCTGCGGTCGATCGTCCACGCCTGCCCCGCCTCTCGCACGCGGCCGGGGCCGGCGGTCTGGACGAAGGTGGCCTCGCGGCGGCTTTCTCCGGGGAGCGCGCGGAAGCTTCCATGGAAGGTGAAGACGCCCACGCGCGGCATCCCGCGCAGCGGGAGCGTGTAGCTGCGCTCGCCGCCGGTCTGCCGCAGCACCTGGCTGTAGCCCAGCACCAGGCGCACGGTGGCGCCGGGGTCGATCGGGAACACCTTCGCCGAGAAGCGGTTGCCGGCCTCCTGGTCGAGCATGGCGGGGTCGCGCATCTCGTGCAGGATCTCGTCGTAGACGCGGTGCGCGCGCTGCCGCTCCACCACCTCGCCTTCCACCAGGTGGCCGTCCAGCTCCTTGGCGAAGCGGCTGACCGTGGCGCCCTCGGGGAGGACGGCGCTGAAGCGGCCCTCCATCCGGCGCTGCCGCGGGTTGCGGAAGCGCATCTCCACCTCGGTGAGCGCCAGCATCCCGTGCACGGCGGTGCGCACGTCCAGCCGCTCCAGCACCAGGTCCTGCCCGTCGGGGTCGCTGAGCGCGAAGGGCGCGGGCGGGGCGGTGTCCGCCTGCGCGGCCGGCGGGTGTGCCGCGGCGGACGGCCTGCGCGCCCCGGCCAGCGCGGGGAGCACGGCCAGGGCGGCCAGCGGCAGCAGGATGCGCGTGATTCTGCGTGTGTTCACGGTGGCGCGGGTGCGGAGGGTGGGGTCCGGCACGGAAGACGGCGGAGGAAACGTTTGCATCATCTTACGCGCTCCCCAGTGGCGGCAACAGCGGGTCCGATGGAGAACGTCCCGGCCGCGCGGAATCTGCCGCCGCCACCATCCGCCGAACGGCGTCGGCTCCCGCGGAGTGCACGGAGTCCACAGAGGAACCGCGGTTGTTTCTGTGAACTCCGTGTACTCTGTGAGAGCCCGTCGTTTCTTCCTTCGTGGTCGGGGCGCAGCGCAGTGGGTGACCGAAAAGAAAGTGCCTCACGGCCGGCGCTGTGCCGTACGCGGCCTGAGATGGTTTGGGGCTCCTGCCTGGCGGCTGAAGCCGCGGCCTACAACCACAGCCAGCCTCGCAAACTGCGCGAGGCTGATCCGCTCGCCGCGCGGCATCGACACCGATGACCGGCTTCCTTTCATCCGCCGTGGTCGCGCGCACCGCGGTGGGTGACGCAGGATGACGAGCGGCGGGGAACGCACGGCCTTCCCGAACGCTGAGAGGTCCGCCGTTTCGATCCTGATCCAACGTGAAACGGGCGGGCTCCCTCGCGCCGGGAGCCCGCCCGTCCGTCCACCCATGGTCGAATCTACCAGCGGCGCGCGAAGCCGATGCCGGCCAGGTACTCGTGCTTGCCGGCGCTGCTGGCCACGCCCGCCCAGCCGTCCAATTGCAGCGTGGGGGTGAGCCGGACGGCGCCCGTTGCCCGCAGCTGGTCCACGCCCACGGCGCCGGCGCGGGTGGAGTTCGTCCGCGCGTATTCGACCTGCGCCGCGCCCGCCTTGCCGATCGTCGTCCGCCCGGCGGCGACGAGGGTCGTCAGCCCGTAGCGGTCGCCGGCGGCGACGGCGTCGCGCCAGGTGGCCATGCCGATGGCGCGGAGGCCGGCCGGGAGCTTCCATTCCAGCGACGCGCCGGCCTCGGGCTGGAAGGCGCCGGCCCCGACTCCCTTCGCCCCGGTCGGCAGCGTGCTCCCGGCGACCAGCGCGACGGCCGGGACCCAGCCGCCGGGGTCGCGCAGGCGGTGCTTCAGGCTCAGCGACGCATCGCCTATCCCCTCGGTGGTGGCCGCCGGCGTCACCGTGCGCATGTAGCTGGACAGGCCGCCGCGCGCCTCGGTGCGGGGACCCAGCCCGATGCGCACCATCGTCTCGCCGAAGGCGTGGCGGGTACGCTGGTCCAGCCGGGCGCGGCTGTATCCGCCCTCGAGCTGCACCATCCCGGTGGGCACGGTGCCCACGCTCTTGGCGATCCCCAGCCGGCTGGTGGCGATCGGCGGCGCCGGGCGCGGCGAGCCGGACGGCGCGGCGGCGGTGGCGCAGCCGCCACCGACCAGCACGAGGGCGGCGAGCGCGGGGCGAAGCCTGGAGCGGGCGTTCATCGGGTCCTTCCTTCCATTCGATTGAAGGCGGGATCGGCTTCACCCCGCCCGTAAGGTTCGGCGGATGCGGGTCAGTCGGCGGACCGGGCCGCCGGCGGCAGCGCGGCGCGGATCTGGGCCAGCGGCTCGGCGGTGCCGCCCTCCAGCCCGTCGCGGCGGTAGATCACGCGGCCCCGCGCGTCCAGGACGAGCCAGGTGTTGGAGTGCGAGATCTCGCCCGTGCCCTCGCGGCGGTAGCGGATCCCGAGGAGCGCCGCCAGCTCGCGCACCTGCTCGTCGGTCGAGGTGAGCAGCGTCCAGCGGCCGGGCGACAGACGCGCCATGCGGGCGTACTCGGTGAGCCGCGCGGGCGTGTCGCGCGCCGGGTCCAGCGAGAAGAGGACGAAGCCCACGCGGCTGGCCTCGTCCGGGGTCATCTCCGCCTCCAGGCGCTTGAACTCGCCCACGATCATCGGGCAGGTGTGCGGGCAGCTGGTGTACGTCATCGCGACCACGCGCACCTTCCCCGCGAGCGACGACAGCGGCCGGCTCGCCCCGGCCTGGTCCGTCCACGGCGCCTCCACGTCGTAGACCGAGAAGTCGGACGGGTGGCCCCGGGTGGCCGCGGCGCGGGGCGAGGCGGCGGGCCCGCGGCCGCAGGCGGCCAGCGAGGCGAGAAGAGCGATGCCGGAACGGCGTAGAAGCGTGCTCATGTTCAGATGTCCTGCGCGCAGCGGAAGCCGAGGCCCTCGCCGACGGTGCGGCCCTCCAGCGCGGCGCGGTAGCCGTAGCGCAGGAAGGCGGGATAGTTGTTGGGGTCGGTGGCGCCGATCACCCCCGCCGCGCAGAAGAGCTGGTGGTCGCGGCCGCCGGTGGCGCGCGAGTCGTCGGACACCAGCAGGCTGTTGAAGTCGCCGGTCCACTCCCACACCAGCCCGTGCAGGTCCCACACGCCGTACGCGTTGCGGAAGGTGGACTCCACCGCCCTGCCCCGCCCCGCCGGCGAGGTGTACATCGCCAGCAGGCGCTGGACGAAGGCGGGGTCGCGCGAGGCGTCGCGGGCGGTCTCGCTGGCGCGGGCGGCGTACTCCCACTCGTCCGTCGTGGGGAGCCGCTTGCCGCGCCAGGCGCAGTACGCCCGCGCCGCGAACCAGCTCACCTGCGTCGCCGGCTTCCGCGCGTCGGCGGAGCTTCCCACGGACAGGTCGCCCGCCCACGCGCCCAGGTAGCCGGCGTCCGCGAAGGCGTGGCGCACCTGGCTCCTGCGCCACTGCGGACGGGCGCTGACGAAGGCCAGGTAGTCCGCGCGGGTGACGGCGTGGCGGTCCAGCGCGAAGGTGCGGACGGTGACCGTGCGGCTGCCGTTGGCGAAGAGCGGCGTGTAGCTGCCGCCCGGGATGCGCGCCATCTCCGGCGGCTGCGCGCCCGCCGCCGCCGCGGGCCGCGGCAGGCAGAGGGCGAGGGCCAGGAGGAGAGTGGAGGTGCGCATCGGAGTTCGGAGTGCTGGGTGCTGGGTGCTGGGTGCTGGGTGCTGGGTGCTGGGTGCTGAGTGCGAACTGCGTCGGGCCAGGTGCGAGTGCCCGGTGCTGGTGCCGAGTGGAAGACTCGCGCTTTCGCGCAGTCACTCAGCACCTAGCACCCAGCACCCAGCACTCTTTTACTTCGGCGTGTACGGCCCCTCCGAGACCTTCCCGGCGAAGGCGCCGTGCAGCGGGTCGCCCTCCACCTGCATCAGGCCGACGGCGCCCTTGCTGAAGGCGCGGAAGAGGGCGTGGTCCACCAGCACCAGCTTCCCCGGCGTCTCGGTGCGGAACTCCACGATGGCGCTGCCGCCGGCGGGGATGCTGGTGGTCTGCACGTTGTGCTGCGCCACCGTGCTTCCCTCGGCGTACACGTTGTCGAACACCTCGCCGATCACGTGGAACGAGCTGGTCAGGTTCGGCCCGCCGTTGCCCACGAACAGGCGCACCGTCTCACCGGTCTTCACCTTCAGCGCGTGGTCGCCGGTCAGCGAGCCCACGCTGCCGTTGAACACCACGTACTCGGGGCGCTCGTCGATCGCCTTCTGCAGGTCGAACGGCTGCAGCCCGGCCTCGCCGTGCGCGCCCTTCGTGTAGAAGTCGCCCTGCATCACGTAGAACTCGCGGTCCACGGGGGTCATCCCTTCCTTCGGCTGCACCAGGATCATCCCGTACATCCCGTTGGCCACGTGCAGCGAGGCGGGCGCGAAGGCGCAGTGGTAGACGTACAGCCCGGGGTTCAGCGCGGTGAAGCGGAAGACGGACTCGTGCCCGGGGACCACCATGCTGGCCTCGGCGCCGCCGCCGGGGCCGGTCACCGCGTGCAGGTCGATGTTGTGCGGCACGCTGCTGTGCGGGTGGTTCTTCAGGTGGAACTCCACCTGGTCGCCCTCGCGCACCCGGATGAAGCGGCCCGGCACGCTCCCGCCGAAGGTCCAGAAGGTGTAGTCCACGCCGTCGGCCAGGCGCATCGTCTTCTCCACCACCTCGAGGTTCACGATCACCGTGGTGGCGTACGTCCGGGTGATCGGCTTCGGAACCATCGGCGGCGCGGTGAGCTCGGCCACCTCCTGGCCGCGGACCGGAACGGCTTCGCGGGTGGGGATCGGGGCCCCGAACGCCTGCTCGCCGGCCGCGGGGCGCCTGCGCGCGCCCCAGCCGATGGCGCTCACCACGGCCACGGCCGCCAGCAGCACCAGCAGCAGCCAGGGCACGTTGCGGGGCGGCGTGGTGTCGTCACGGCGCGGGGTGCGGGCGCGGCGGGTGGGGACGGGTTCCTGTTCGAGCAGCGTGCTCATGGTCGTTCCCTCGTGCGTGGGTCAGGCGGCCAGCGCCGCCCGGACGTCGCCGGCGGCGGCGGCCGCGGCGCTGAATTCGATCTCGTGTTCGCCGGCCGGGACCAGCAGGTCGGCCAGCGTGGTGGTGCCCAGCGGGGCGTGCATGGCCGCGCAGACGCGGCTCCAGGCTTCGTGCGCCCGGCAGGGGTGGAGCCCGTCGCAGGGGCGGTCGCCCAGCAGGCACATCTGCCGTGGGCGCACGTCGTCGAAGGTCTCCACCACCTCGGCGAGCGTCACCTGCCCCGCGGGCACCCGCAGCCGGAAGCCGCCGGCCGGGCCGCGCGTGCTGCTCACCAGGCCATGCTTGGCCAGCGCGTTCAGCGTCTTGGCCAGGTAGTTGGCCGGCGCCCCCAGCGCCTGCGCGATGCGTTCGGCCGGCACCGTCTCGCCGTCGGGGCGCTGCGCCAGGTAGAGCAGGGCGCGGATCGCGTGTTCGGACGTCTGGGTCACCATCGGGGCTCTCTCCTTTTCTCATGTGAATATGCGATTTGGCCCGCCGCCCGGTTGTCGGCAGCGGGCTGTATTCGTTGTGGGGAGGGAAGCCGCGCGAAGGTAGGGAGATCGCCCCACGCGCCGCGGATGGATGTGGGGAGGACGCGGGGCGGTCGGTCGAGAAGCCCGGACGCGAGGAGCCCCCGCGGATGAACGTCCACGGGGGCTCGTCGATGGAGAGTGGTGCGGCGCCTCGTGTCCCGGCCCGCCGAACGGGCCGTTCCCGGCGCGGCGGCGCCGCGTCACTCGCTCTGGTGCGACCCCATCCGGAAGACCATGCTCCCCCACGTGGTGGTGCAGGTGTGCCAGCCGTCCGAGTCCCCGCACTGCTCGGGCGAGCCCAGGTCGTACACCTGCCGCTCCAGCGTCATCGCCGCGTCCAGGGCGAACACCTCGCTCCCGTCGTACATCCGCAGGCGCAGGGCGAAGTCGTCGCCCGAGAAGGGGGTGGCGCCCGGGCCGTCTTCCTGGTCGTACCCCTGCTCGTACACCGTCCGCTCGCCCGTCAGCCCGTCCCACACGCTCATGAACGACCGCGAGTGGTAGGTGGTGCGGTACGCGTTGCGGTCGTAGAAGAGCCAGGTGCCGGTGACCCAGCTGGCCGAGCAGATGTAGATGTGCGCCCCCGGCCGGTCGGCCTCGAAGTAGCCGCAGCTCCCGCCGTCCACGGCGTCCATCGCGATCAGGTACTGCCGGTCGTACACGGTCTGGCCGCCGCTGCGCTCGGTCACGTCCACCCGGATCTGCGGGCTGCGCAGCAGCTGCGGGGTCCACGCGTTCACGAAGACGTTCTCGCTGCGCAGGTGGTTGGCGGTGGTGGTCCGCGTCTCCTGCACCTGGCCGTCGCCCTCCCACCGCGCGGTCTGCACCGTGGAGTCGCTCTGCTCGACGTCGAAGGCCCACACCCCGAACCCCAGCCGCGTGGGCGAGAAGACGTGGACGGTGGCGCCGGCCTCGTTGTCGCGCGGGTCGTCGTCGCGCGGGGCGCCGGGGGCGGCGTCCACCCGCACCCGCACCTGGTGGTCGCCGTCGAATTGGAAGCGGTAGGTGAAGGCGCAGGCCACCGCGTCGCCGGCATCCACCCACACGCGGTCGGCCCAGTCCACCCGGGCGCCGTCCACGTACAGGGTGCACACCGCCCAGTTCCCCAGGTCGCGGTTGCTCTCCTGGACGGTGGCGAAGAGGTTGGTGGGCGCGCCGTTCTCGGCCCGCGTGGGCGCGGTGAGCCCGGCCACGCGCAGGTTGGGGCGGCGCCACACCGAGTCGGCCACCGTCACCACGTCGGTGCGGCTCGCGTCGACCCCCTGCACCGCGGCCTGCGCCTCGACCACCGAGCCGCGCGGGAGCGTGGGGACGGTGAACGACGCCGCGCCGCCGGCGGCTCCCTCACGGCTGGTGGCGAACCGCAGCTGCCCGCCGGGCGCATACCCCTTCGCCAGCACCCGGCCGACGGTGCCGGGCGCGGGCGTCCACGGATCCGAGACGTCGGCGGTGCTCACGCGCACCTCGGTGGTCCCGTCGCTCCCGGCCAGCGCCAGCAGGGTGAGCTCCGCCGTCCCCGAGCGGCCGCGGGCCGGGTGGTGGCCGGCGTCGCGGTAGCGCACCGCGGCGTCGTGCAGCACCGGCTTCACCGCCTGGACCACGGTGGGCGCCGCGCCTTCCTCCATCCGAGGCGACCCGGTGGGCGCCGAGGGGTCGGTGGGACCCGTCGCCCGGTCGCATCCGTACAGGAACACCGCCAGCGTGGCGGTCAGGGCAAGTCCGCGGCACCCGCGGAACGGCGGCATGATGGGCCCGGCCATGGTTCCACCCCTCGATCCGGTGGTTGCGTGATCCCTCCGCGCAACTGCGACGGGGCGGCGTGGCAGACGCACAACCCGTTCCCGATCTTCAACTTAGACGCCGTTGCCGCAAACGCATGGATCGAGCGGCTCCAGCCGCGGCGGCGGTCCGCGTCACCGTTCCCGCAGCTGGACGCGCGTGACCTCCTCCACCGCCGCCATCACGGCGCGGAAGCCGGCCAGCTCCGCGTCGGAGAGGCGCGCGCGGATTTCGGCTTCGAAGGCGGTGAGCACGTGGTTCAGCTTCTCGGCGAGCTCGGCGCCGTCTTCGTGGACGTTCACCAGGAAGGAACGGCGGTCGTCGGGGTTCACCTCGCGGAAGACGAGGCCGGCGCGCTCCAGCCGGTCGAGCATGCTGGTGAGCGTGGACTGCTTCATCCCGAACACCCGCACCAGCTCGCCCACCTGCACCGGGCCGTAGCGGTCCAGGTAGGTGACCAGGTGACCCTCGGCCGGGCTCACCCCCAGCGCGCGGGTGTGGGCCTCGAGGTACACCGAGATCTGCCGCGACGCCTTGTGCAGCGG
>DASSME010000543.1:0-2379 GCA_035689035.1 Longimicrobium sp.
CGCTCGGGGTCGCCGCTGGGCGACCGCTTCCGCGTGGACAGCTCCAGCGCCTTCGTGGCCAAGGGGGTGCTCGGCGTCGGCGTCCTCCCCTACACCGGCGCCGGCGAGCGGCTGACGTGGGACCCGTATCACGCGGCCTTCCGCGCGGGCTCCATCGGCAGCGCCGGCACCCAGTGGGACCTGGCCAACACGGGCTTCTACACCTGGGCCGGCGGCTACAACACCACCGCGCTGGGGCTGAGCTCGTTCGCGATGGGGTACCAGAGCACGGCGCTGGGCAGCTACAGCAACGCGCTGGGCTACACCGCCAACGCCGACGGCACCGGCGCCGTGGCCATCGGCTACCGCGTGACCGCCGACGCCGACTACTCGGTGGCGATCGGGCAGCGCGCCAGCACCAACGGCCACGCGGGCGCCATCGTGTTCTCCGACGGCTCCACCACCGACAGCACGCAGGCCAGCGCCAACAACCAGTTCACGGTGCGCTCGGCCGGCGGCGTGCGGCTGTTCACCAACGCCACCATGACCACCGGCGTGCAGGTGGCGGCGGGCGGCAGCAGCTGGGCGGTGATCTCGGACCGCAACCGCAAGGGTGACTTCCTGAACGTGAACGGTGAAGACATCCTGGCGCGGATCCGCGGCCTCCCGGTCTCCACCTGGCGCTACCGGGACGAGGAGGATCGCTCCACCTTCCACATCGGCCCCATGGCGCAGGACTGGCACCGGGCCTTCGGCTTCACCGCCGACGACCACACCATCAACATGAGCGACTTCGACGGCGTGAACCTGGCCGCCATCCAGGCGCTGGAGGCCCGCACCACGCGGCTGCAGGCCGAGAACGACCAGTTGCGGGCGCAGAACGCCAGCCTGGAGCAGAGGCTGCAGCGCCTGGAGGCGCTGGTGGCCGGCGCGCGGACACCGTAGGCACGGCGTTCGATGCGGGGAATCGCGGCCGCGGGGCGGGAGAGGCACGTCCTCACCCGCCCCGCGGCCTTTGGTGGTGCCGCGGGCACGACGGCGCGGCAATGCCGAGTGCTTCGCGAGCCCGTCTACCTTTCCACCCGGTGGGCACGGGCGTTGCCACGCCCGGGCGGTCCCGCCGTTCGTCCCTCACTTCACCACGGAGAACACCCCATGTACCGGATCGCCCATCGTTGCACCACCGCGCTGGCGGTGCTCACCGCCGCCCTCACCCTCGCGGCGCCCGCCGGGGCGCAGTCCGACATCCTGCTGCGCCTGCGCTCGGGGTCGCCGCTGGGCGACCGCTTCCGGGTGGACAGCGCCAGCGGCTTCGTGGCCAAGGGCGTGCTGGGGATCGGCATCATCCCGTTCACCGGGGCGGGCGAGCGGCTGATGTGGCACCCGAACAAGGCGGCCTTCCGCGCCGGCTCCATCGGCAGCGCGGGAACCCAGTGGGACGACCCCAACACCGGCTACTACACCTGGGCGGGCGGCTACAACACCACCGCGCTGGGGCTGGCGTCCTTCGCCATGGGATACCAGAGCACGGCGCTGGGCAGCTACAGCATCGGGCTGGGCTACACCGCCAACGCCGACGGCACGGGCGCGGTGGCCCTGGGCTACCGCGTGACCGCCGACGCCGACTACTCGGTGGCGATCGGGCAGCGCGCCAGCACCAACGGCCACGCGGGGGCGATCGTGTTCTCCGACGGCTCCACCACCGACAGTACGCAGGCCAGCGCCAACAACCAGTTCACGGTGCGCTCGGCCGGCGGGATCCGGCTGTTCACCAACGCCACCATGACCACCGGCGTGCAGGTCGCCGCCGGCGGCAGCAGCTGGGCGGTGATCTCGGACCGCAACCGCAAGGAAGGCTTCCTGGGCGTGGACGGTGAAGACATCCTGGCCCGCGTGGTGCGGCTCCCGGTGAGCACCTGGCGCTACCGCGACGAGGCGGACCGCAGCACCTTCCACATCGGCCCCATGGCGCAGGACTGGCACCGCGCCTTCGGCTTCACCGCCGACGACCACACCATCAACATGAGCGACTTCGACGGCGTGAACCTGGCCTCCATCCAGGCGCTCGCCGCGCGCACCCAGCGGCAGGAGAGCGAGATCCAGTCGCTGCGCGGCGAGAACACCGAGCTGCGCGCGCAGAACCAGCAGCTCGAGGCGCGGCTGCAGCGGCTCGAGGCGCTGGTGGCCGGCACCGCGAAGCCGTAGCTCGTCTTCGCTGGAGCGTGTCCCGGCCGCGGGGCGGGGTGAGGCGTGTCCACCCCCGCCCCGCGGCCGTTTTTCATGCGGTCACTCGAAACCCGTTGAGGAATCGAGAGCGAATAGCAGGGATCTCATCACCAGATCCGGCTGAACTGCTGCCTCACGCAATTGAGAGCTTTCATATCCGCATTTACAATCCTC
>DASSME010000544.1:0-5454 GCA_035689035.1 Longimicrobium sp.
AGAGAACAGAAGGAGGAACCGCCCAGTCATACCCATACATAGTCTCCTTTGACGCCGGTAAATTCCGCGTGAAGGACGGAACACTCCCTGACCTCCGAAGCGTTTCTCCGCAGGCGGCCGCACGGTTCGCCGCAGGTCGCCGCGGGAAAGCATGCCCACCCATGACGCGCGAGGGGACACGCGCACCCGCGTCGTTCCCGCAACACGGAGATGTGTTCATGACCGAAGCCGCCGACGCCCAGCCCGCCTGCTCGGGCTCTCTTCTCGTGAGCGTACCGAAGGCCGGCACCCACATGGTCCTCAAGCTGTATGCACGGGCTGGATATCTGAACGTGGGCTGGGGCGAAGTCGACCCCTCCGACTACAGAATCCCCCGGGAGCAACTGGCCCGGGACCTCCTTCAGAGCCCACCCGTCGCCGCCATCGTCGAGGAATTCTGGTACTTGAAGCCCGGCGTCATTCTCGATCTGCTGAGGGACCACGCCAAGATCCAGATCGGGGACACGAAAGGGCTGACGCTGACCGGCGAAAACGCGGAGCCCGCGGTGCAGGCGGCCTGGAAGGAGATACGGAAGTTGAGCGACACGACCCTGTTCGTCCCCAGGCTCGTGGTCTCCACCCACCAGTTCTCGTGGGATGCAGGCTGGCGCTTCCTGGCGGGATGGGGACGGACGGGCGTGCCGTCCGTCGTGTACTGCTATCGAGATCCCAGGGCGCAGATCGTTTCGATGATCCGGTTCCTCGCCGAGAGCGAGTTCATGACCAAACACCCCTGGATGCGGGTGTATCGGCCGATCCTCCAGAACCTGGGGAGCATGGACCGGATGCTGTCGTTCGCGATCTCCGATTCGACCTTTCCGTTCCGCGATGCCTACAAGCAGAACAGGTGGCTGCTGTACCACCCGAACGTCCTCAAGCTGCGTTTCGAAGACCTCGTCGGGGAAGAGGGCGGGGGCAGCAGGCTGAGCCAGGCGGCGGCCATCGAACGCTGGGCGACGTTCCTGGCCGTCGACGTCCCGGCCGAGAAGCTCGCCAGGGGCCTGTTTGGAGGCACGGCCACTTTCAACCAGGGGAGGGTGGACTCCTGGCGCGACGTCTTCAAGGAGCACCACCTGAGGGCGTTCGAGCGCGAGTTCGGCGACGTCCTGGTCGACTACGGATATGCCGGGGACTGAGGGAGGTCCCGGTCCAGAGCCCCGGCCACGCCGCCGCCACGATGCCCGCCGGGACGCACCATCAAGGAAAACTCTTGCCTGAACCCCGGCACAGCTCCTATCATGCCGGGAGTTGTTCTCCGGTCTGCCCGACCCCCTCCTGCTTCAATCCGCTACAGTTTCACGCCGCCGGACTGGCCTTCGCCGTCCCTGGGCTTGCCCGGCGGCGGTATCGGTAAAGATCGATTGCGCGGACCTCTGCGCGCGGTGCTCAAACGCGCGCGCTTCTCCATCCCCCCCTCCCGCCCCCCGCCCGTGGCCACATCCGCCCCGCAGATCCCGCCCGACACCCGGGCCGCGCACCGCCGGCTTTCCCCCGCCGCCGAGCGCTTTCTGGAGCACCTGCTGGATCACCCCGACCAGGCGGCGCAGCTGGAGGGGTTCAAGAACAGGCCGCCGGACTGGATGTTCCGCTGCGACATCACCTGGCCCACGCTGGTCGACCGGCGGCAGGTGGGCGAGATGGAGCGGGCAACGGTGGGCGTGTGCAAGCTCATCAAGGCGATCCCCGCCGTGGTCTTCGGCGGAGACCTGGGGGCCATGGCCACCTTCTACAACTACGATCCCATCGTGCTGGCGGCCGCGTTCTCGGTGCGCAACTACATGAACAGCACCGTGGCCCGCTGCGACTTCATCGACACGCCCGGCGGGCTGATGTGCTGCGAGCTGAACATGGCCGGCAACCTGGGCGGCTGGGAACACGGGTTCTGGATCGAGCGCTACCTGCGGCAACCCGTCATCACGGACTTCTGTGCGCGCGAAGGCATCAGCCCGGGTGGCCGTGACGTGCTGACCACCTTCTGCGAGCACATGATCGACGACGCCCTGGACAGCGGCGTGATCCAGGCGGGCGGCGAGCTGAACCTGGTGATCGCCCTGGACGGGGTGCCCACCGAGGGTGCGCGGCGCCACGTCGCTGAAGTGTACGCGGAGCTCCTCCGCCGTACGGGCCGCGGCGTGACCGGCCAGCTGTGGCTGACCGCCGCGCCCTTGGAGGAGCTGACGTTCCGGGAAGCGGAGGTGTCCATCGGCGAGCGGCGGGTGCACGTCTATTACGCGTTCGACAGCAAGGGCCCCCCCATGCCGGTGCTGCGGGCGCAGCTGGCGGGCGGGATACGCGTCTACAACGGCGGGCTCACGCGGATGTGGCACGACAAGCGCAACCTCGCCCTGCTTTCGGAGAACGAGGGGCTGGAGGCGTGGAAGGAGGAAGAACGCGAGCTGATCCGCGACCACATCCCCTGGACGCGCCTGGTCTCACCCCGCACCACCACCTGGCGCGGGGCCGAGGTGCGGTTCCCCGACTTTCTGCTGGATCACCGCGACGACCTGGTTCTCAAGCCCGGCCTGGGCGCCGGCGGCAAGGACG
The DNA here is from genome assembly GCA_035689035.1 of Longimicrobium sp. Classification (GTDB taxonomy): domain Bacteria; phylum Gemmatimonadota; class Gemmatimonadetes; order Longimicrobiales; family Longimicrobiaceae; genus Longimicrobium. The sequence goes on from DASSME010000544.1 coordinate 2,584, forward strand.
TGTACGTGGGGCGCTACCTGGCTCCGGACGCCTGGGAGGCGCGGGTGAGCAAGGCGGTGGAGGAGGGGACCTGGATCGTGCAGGAGCGGGTGGAGTCCCGGCCGTACTTCTACCCGCCCCGGCCCGGCGCCGCCCCCGTTCCCCACACCGTCGTCTGGGGGCTGTTCTGCACCGGGTGGCGGTACGGCGGCGGCTTCCTGCGCATGCTTCCCCAGGGCGCCGGCGAGGGCGTCGTCAACGGCGCTCGCGGTGCCTACGAAGGCACCATCCTGGAGATCTGACCGCTCGTCCGCGGGGACCGTCGCTGCCCGCCGGGTGCGCAACCACACGCCTCATACGGAATCCGCGAATACACTGGTTGCACCTGCACCGCCAAAGGCGTCACACGGGAGCAACGGAGTGCAACGGAGCAGCGGAGAACTGCAGCGGATTCGCGCGCGGTTCTCCGCTGCCCCGTTCTTCTCCGCTGCTCCGGGTGACGTATCTCAGACCCGTGGAAAGGGTCAGGTCGCCGGGACGGCTTGCGGGCGGCGCGGGGCTTCCATGCCGCCGCCCTGGAGCTTGCGGTACGACTCGCTGTCGCGCATCAGCTCCGCGTGCGTCCCCGCGGCCACCACGCGCCCGGCCACCACCACCACCACGTGGTCGGCCAGCGCCGCGGTGCTCACGCGGTGCGTCACGAAGATCACCGTCTTCCCCTCCCGGCGCGCGAGCAGGTCGTGCAGGATCTGCGTCTCGGTCTGCATGTCGACGTTGGCCATGGCCTCGTCGAGCAGCAGCACCGGCGCGTCGCGCACCAGCGCGCGCACCAGCGCGATGCGCTGGCGCTGCCCGCCCGACAGGGTGGCGCCCCACTCGCCCACGTGCGTGTCGTAGCCGTCGGGGAGCTCTTCGATGAGCGACTGCAGCCGGCAGAGCCGCACGGCGTCGTCGACGCGCGCCCGCGAGGGCTCGTTGGCGCCGAGCGTCAGGTTGTCCCAGATGGTGCCCTGCACCAGGCTGAACTCCTGCCACACCACCGCCATCTGCCGGCGCAGGTCGGGGATGGAGAGGGAGGAGATCGGCGCGCCGTCCACGCACACCTCGCCCGCGTCGGGCTCCTCCATGCGCAGGACCAGGCGCAGGAGCGAGCTCTTCCCCGCCCCGCTGGGGCCCACGATGACGGTGATGGCGCCGGCCGGGAAGCAGACGCTCACGTCGTGCAGCACCTCGCGCTCGGCCGAGTAGCCGAAGCACACGCCGCGCATGCTGATCTCGCCCCGCACCACGGTGGCGATGGGCGGCGGCGGCGCATACGCCAGGGTGGGGTCCTGCTCGGGGGTCTGGTCCAGGTAATCGAACATGCGCCCCAGGTTCACCGCGGTCCGCTGGAAGTCGGTGAACAGCGCGGTGATCTGCGTGAGCGGGCTGGTCAGGTACCCTACGTAGGCGGCGAACGCGACGTAGTCGCCCAGCGTCATCTCGCCGCGGGTGATGAGCATCCAGGCGTACCAGGTGTACACCGCCGTGCCCAGGCCGCCCACGATGGCGTTGCCGGCCGTGAACACCTGCGTGTAGCCGCCCGCCTTCAGCTGCATCTGCAGGGCGGCCTGGATGGCGCGGCTGGCCCGGGCGTACATCTGGTGCTCCATCGCCATCGACTTGAGGGTGCGGATGTGGCTGAGCACCTCCAGCTGGATCGCGTCGAGCTCCGCGTACGCCTGCGCGCTCTTCTTCCAGTACCTGCGCAGCACCCGCGCGCTGCCCAGGGTGATGGCCACGGTGAGCGGGATGGTGGACAGCGCGACCAGGGCCAGCTTCCACTGCAGCAGGAACAGGAAAGGCGGCACCAGCAGCAGGTTGACCGTGCTCGACAGCACCGTCTCGAACACCTTGGTGACGGTGTTGAACGCGAGGCGCACGTCGATGAAGCGGTTGTTGAGCTCGCCCACGCGGTGCTGGTCGAAGAAGCGCGTGCGCAGGTGCTGGAGGTGGTTGAAGAAGAGGAGGGAGGCGGCGTTGGCCAGGTGCAGGGTGGTGTAGGTGGTGAAATAGACGCGGATCCCCGTCATGACCGCCGAGGCCACGCTCACCCCCAGGATGCCCAGCACCAGCAGGTGCATGAGCGACAGGTTGCGCGTGGTATACACCTGGTCGATCAGCAGCTTGGAGAGGTACGGCACCGCCAGCGCCAGCAGCCCCAGCACCACTCCCAGCACCATCCCCTTGAAGAGCGCCCCCCAGTACCGGCGGACGAGCCGCAGCATCCGCATGAACTGCTGGAAGGCTTCCCTCAGCGGTGGGGCCTCGGCGAGATGTGCAGGCGGCAGGGCTTTGGGCGGCATTCGTGTCCTGGTCGGGCGTCGGGGGCCCCTACGGGCCTGCGAAGGTTCAGTCGGTGCGGCGGAGAACGGGATCACCGGTCTTGGCGGTCCCGTGGCGTGCCGCGCGCCCGCCGGAAAGCGGCGGTGCTTCCGTTTACGGCCAGATTGCGGTGGCGGAAAGATAACCACGCGCGGCGCGGGACGCACCCGATCGCCGTGCGTGGCGGGAGTCCACCACCCGGTTCAGGGGACCCACCCGGGCGTCACCCTGCTCGATGAAGCGGGTGACGCCGCTCCCCACCCCCGGCACGCGGAAGAGGGGAGCGGCGCCGGGCCGCCCCGGGGCGTCACCACGGCGAATGGCCCGCGGCGGAGAGCGGCGCCGCCTCCTCCCGCGCGCGGCCGACCGCGCGCGACAGCGCCGCGCCCAGGGTGGCCGCGTTCTGCACCTGCATCATGGACAGGTGCGTCCCCGGCACGGGCATGACCTGGAGCTGCGCCGCGGGAAGCGTGATCCGCCAACCCCGCGACGGGTCCGGGTCGCCACCTTCCCGAGCGGGGAAGAGGT
>DASSME010000545.1:0-5017 GCA_035689035.1 Longimicrobium sp.
AATCGAGAGCGCGCCGGTGGAGTCGATGATGCGCTCGTGGTCGAACTTGAGGAACGGCAGCTCCACCGGCACCGAGCCCGGCGCCAGTACGATGTTCTTCGCGCGGACCGTGGTGGTCTCGCCGCCTTCCGCCGTCACCTCGATCGACTCGGGCGACGTCAGCCGGCCGAAGCCCCGGATCCACTCGATCTTGTTCTTCTTGAACAGGTACGCCACGCCGTCGGTGAGCCCCTTCACCACACCGTCCTTGCGCTTGTGCAGCGCGCCGACGTCGATCTGCGGCTCGGCGACCTGGATGCCGTGGTCCTTCGCCTTGTGGCGGATCTGCTCGAACAGCTCCGAGCTGTCCAGCAGCGCCTTGCTGGGGATGCAGCCGATGCGCAGGCAGGTGCCGCCCAGCGCCGGCTCCTTCTCGATGCACGCGGTCTTGAACCCCAGCTGCGCCGCGCGGATCGCCGCCACGTACCCGCCGGGCCCCGCCCCCAGCACCACCAGGTCGAACGTCTTCTCGTCAGCCATCTATGTCCAATCCTCACCTCGAGTTGTGACAAGCTGCCAGAGGGCGCTTCAGCGGTCGTCGTGGACGGACGCCGGAAGCCACAGGTCCGCACGCACCCGCTGCGGAAGCAATCGATTGAGCTTCCCGCCAGGATAGAGCGCAATTCCTCCAAACACCGCGCCCCCCAGGAAGAACACCGTCCGGACGTAGAGCGAAGCTTCCGGCGCGAACATGGCCATCAGCATGAACACTCCGGCCAGCAGCCCAGCCAGCGCCCGGATCGGCCCGCGTACGATCACACGTTCGCTCGCGACATCGAGCGTCGGTGGATTCCACTTCGACGTGCGCCGCGGCATGGGCGGCTCACCCTCGCCCCGAACCGAGGGGAGCTGTACGGTCGAGGGAATGCGCGTGACCGGCGCGGCGCGGAGACCACCGGCTGGTGTCTCGTCGAAATTCGGGTTCGTCATCGACTTTGTCGCGTTGCCATTCCCGGTGCGCAGAAGTGCGGGGGTGCAAACCGCACTCCCGCACTTCCGCAAGTTGCATCAGACTACTCCGTCGCCTCGTTCGTAGATCCGTTCAGCAGCTGCGCGTAGACGTCGTCGGCGGAGTTGACCCCAATTTTTCTGATCGCCGTCTCCTTCGCGGCGAGCCAGAACGCCCGCTCCCGGGCTTCCTCCACCTCGTCCCACTGCTCCATCTCACCCCTCGATCAGCATGTTGATCGGGTCCTCGAGCAGCTGCTTCACCGTGACCAGGAAGCGCACGGCCTCGCTGCCGTCCACGATGCGGTGGTCGTAGGTGAGCGCGACGAACATGATCGGGCGGATGGCGATCTGCCCGTCCACCACCACCGGGCGCTCCACGATGTTGTGCATCCCCAGGATCCCCACCTGCGGGGGGTTGAGGATCGGCGTGGAGAGCATCGAGCCGAAGGTGCCGCCGTTGGTGATGGTGAAGGTGCCGCCCTGCAGCTCTTCCAGCGCCAGCTTCCCGTCGCGGGCGCGCTTGCCCAGGTCGGCGATGTCCTTCTCCAGCTCCGCGAACGTCCTGCGGTCGGCGTTGCGGACGACGGGGACGACCAGCCCCTCCTCGGCGCCCACGGCGATGCCGATGTCGTAGTAGTGCTTGAGGACGATCTCGTCGCCCTGGATCTCGGCGTTCAGCCGCGGGAACGCCTTCAGCGCGCCGATCACCGCCTTGGTGAAGAACGACATGAAGCCGAGCTTGATGCCGTGCTTCTTCACGAAGTCGTCCTGCCGCCGCTTGCGCAGCTCCATCACCGCGTGCAGGTCGATCTCGTTGAAGGTGGTGAGGCTCGCCGTGCCGTGCTGCGCCTCGAGCAGCCGCTTCGCGATCGTCTGCCGCCGGCGCGACATCCGCTGCCGCGTCTCGGCGCGGTCACCGGCTGGCGCGGCGGCGGGCGCGGGCGTCGCGGTCTTCGCGGCCGCGGACTGGGCCTGGGCCGGCGCGGCGGCGGGCGCGGCTTCGGGCTGGCGCTGCGGGGCGCCGGCGGCTGCGCGGCCGTCCTCGATCCGCTTCAGCACGTCTTCCTTGGTGACGCGCCCGTTGGGCCCCGACCCCTGCACCGTGGCGATGTCCAGCCCGTGCTCGGCCGCGATCGCGCGCGCGGCGGGGCTGGTCGGCGCGTCGGCGGTGGCCGTGGCGGCGGCGGGCGCGGGGGTGGACGACGCGTCGGCGGCGCCGGCCTTTTCCTCGTAGCGGACGGTGGCGGCGCGGCCCTCCTGCGCGGCGGCGGGGGCGGCGGCGCCGGCCTCCAGCTCGGCCAGCAGCTCGTTGACGCCCACGGTGTCGCCCTCCTGCTTCTTCACGCTCCCCAGCGTGCCGTCGGCGGGGGCGGCGACCTCCACGGTGATCTTGTCGGTCTCCAGCTCCACCAGCACCTCGTCCTTGCGGACGGGGTCGCCTTCCTTCTTGCTCCAGCGGCCGACGGTGGCCTCGACGACCGACTCGCCCAGCGGGGGAACGCGGATCTCGACCGGCATCTTCTCGAACCCAGGGTACAGGGGATAGGGGACGGGGGACAGCGGGCGAACGGCGTGCGCCCGGATGCATCCCGGTCCTCGTCAGCTCAACACGAACGAACAACTGCCACGGCAACTCCGCGCGGGAGCGGCACTCGCGAATTCTGCGAGCCCCGCGGCCCCCTCCCCGCGCCTTAGAGCGCGACCCTCCCCCGTACCGGGAGAGGGTGACTGGAGCGGCGCCAGTGCGGCCTGCAACCTTCCGCTTGTGCCGGTCCTCCGGAGGCGCCGGGGCGCGGACGCGGGACCCGCCGCGCCGCGCCCGGCACAGGTCCTGGGGACGAAGAACCGCCGTTGCAGGCTGTTCCCTGTCCCCTGTTCCCTGTTCCCTATCTCCCCGCAACCTCCAGCGCCGGCGAGCCCGACAGCGCCGCGCGCACGATGCGCATCTGCTCGGCGGCGTGGCGGTGCGCGTAGCCCTCGGCGGGGCTGGCGCGCTCGGGGCGGCCCTCGTAGCGCAGCGGCATCTCGGCCAGCAGCTGGCGCAGGCGCGGCTCCATGAAGGTCCACGCGCCCATGTTGCGCGGCTCCTCCTGCACCCACACCACCTCGCGCGCGTTGGGGTACCGCGCCAGCACCTCGCGCAGCTCGCCCGCGGGGAAGGGGTACAGCTCCTCCACCCGCAGCACGGCCACCCGGTCCACCCCCTCGATGGAGAGCCGCTCGGCGCGCTGCTCGTCGCCGGTGCCCACCAGGTCCACGAACACCTTGCCGCTGCACAGCAGCACGCGCGTCACCTCGTCGGCGCTGCCGCCGAAGGGCTGGTCGGCGAGCACGGGGTTGAAGCGGCCCTCGGCGAGCTGCCGCAGCGTGGACGCGGCGTGCGGGTGGCGCAGCAGGCTCTTGGGGCTCATCACCACCAGCGGGCGCGGGTCGGCGCCGAGCAGCGCGGCCTGGCGGCGCAGCAGGTGGAAGAACTGCGCGCTGGTGGTGGGATAGACGACGCGCAGGTTGTCCTGCGCGCAGAGCTGCAGGTAGCGCTCCAGCCGGGCGCTGCTGTGCTCCGGGCCCTGGCCCTCGTAGCCGTGGGGGAGGAGGAGCGTGAGCCCCGAGGTCACCCCCCACTTCTGGTAGCTGGCGGCCAGGTACTGGTCCACCATCACCTGCGCGCCGTTGGCGAAGTCGCCGAACTGCGCCTCCCAGAGCACCAGCGCCTGCGGGTCGCGCACCGAGTAGCCGTACTCGAAGCCCACCACCGCCATCTCGGAGAGCGGCGAGTTGTAGATCTCGAAGCTGGCCCTGGCCTGCGGCAGCGCCTGGAAGGTGTTGTGCTTCTTCCCCGTCCGGGCGTCGCTGAGCACGGCGTGGCGGTGGCTGAAGGTGCCGCGCTCCGCGTCCTGCCCGGTCAGCCGCACCGGCACTCCCTCGGCCAGCACCGACGCGAAGGCCAGCGCCTCGGCCTGCCCCCAGTCGATGGCCGGGGCCGTGGCGTCCAGCGCCTCGCGCCGCTTCTGCAGCACGTTCTTGTCGAGCCGCGCGTTGGGGGTGAACCCCTCGGGGAAGGTGGTGAGCGCCGCGTTCAGCTCGCGCAGCAGGCCGGCGTCCACGCCGGTGTGCTGCGGGTCGCCCGCGCCCCCGCTCTCCCGCTCGTCGTCGTCTTCGTCGTGGTGCCCGGCGTCTTCGCCCAGCGACCCGAGCGCGGCGGAAAGCTCGGCGGCCACCTCCTTCACCATCGCCTCGGCCTCGTCGGCCGTCACCACGCCCTCGGCGGCCAGCTGCCGGGCGTACCGCTCGCGCGCGGTGGGGTGGTTGCGGATCGCCTCGTACATCACCGGCTGGGTGAAGAGCGGCTCGTCGCCCTCGTTGTGCCCCCAGCGCCGGTAGCCGACCAGGTCGACCAGGAAGTCCTTGCGGAACTCCTGGCGGTAGGCGAAGCCCAGGCGCATGGCGGCCAGGCACGCCTCGGGGTCGTCGGCGTTCACGTGCACGATCGGGATCTCGAAGCCCTTGGCCAGGTCGCTGGCCCAGCGCGTGGAGCGGTCGTCCTCGGGGTCGGTGGTGAAGCCCACCTGGTTGTTGGCGATCAGGTGCAGCGTGCCGCCCACGGTGTAGCCGCGCAGCCCGCTCATGTTGAGCGTCTCGGCCACGGTGCCCTGCCCCGGGAACGCCGCGTCGCCGTGGATCAGCACCGCGATCGCCGCGTCGACGTCGAGGGCGGGCGCGCCGGGGTGGGTGGTGTCGTCCTGCGAGGCGCGCGTCATCCCGATCACCACCGGGTTGACGAACTCCAGGTGGCTGGGGTTGGGCGAAAGGGTGACGCGCACGGTGCGGCCGTCCACCTCCTTCTCCTCGTCCCACCCCATGTGGTACTTCACGTCGCCCGAGGGCTCGTCGGGGTTCTGCGCGTCGTCGTTGCCGGGGACCAGCTGGGCGCTCTGGAAGCCGGTCAGCATCTTCGCGTACGGCTTGCCCAGCACGTGGGTGAGCACGTTCAGCCGCCCGCGGTGCGCCATCCCGATCAGCACCTCGC
>DASSME010000546.1:0-2854 GCA_035689035.1 Longimicrobium sp.
ACTCGTGCCGGTCTGATCATCGCTGTCATCAACTCTGCGGACGACGTTCAAGGGAAGTTCGGCGAATCTTCCGACGTGCTCACTGCCGACTCTTCTTCGGATGTTTTTTCGTTTGTGGCGACGCAAGCACGGATCGCACTCGGAAAATACGGGATCCTCGCCGTCGTACCGCAAGCGCCGCAACCGGGGCCGGATTTCGTCGACCTTACAGGGTGCGTCATCCGCTCGGCGCGCCGAGAGGGTTTCTCCTACCTCCAGCACCTCGTGGTCGTCGAGTCACCGGTTCACGGAGAACAGATTTCCACTTCATCCCCCGGACCGGGGTGGTACGCAGTGAGCACCAGTCGTAACGCCGCCATTCCCGTCCACGTCCGCGTGCATCGCGACCTGCTCATCTTCACCCTCCCCGGAAAGACCGAAGCCCTTGCCTGAAACTCACGCTTTCGCCGCCGGCGCGAAACAAAATACACCCGGGTATCCCCGCGAGATCCCCGTCTCGGTCTGGACGACCGCGCAGCACAACTCCCGTTCCCAGCGCACCGGACGCTACGTTCCCGCGTCCGTGGCCCACCCCGCGAAGATGCTGCCCGCGATCGCCCGCCACGCAATCACGGCCTACACCGATCCCGGTGACCTCGTCGTCGATCCGATGTGCGGGATCGGCACCACTCTCGTGGAATCCCTGCATCTGGGCCGCCACGCGCTGGGAGTGGAATACGAGAAACGCTGGGCCGAATTCGCCGCCCAGAACATCCAACTCGCCCGCACCCAAGGCGCGACCGGGACCGCGCACATCATCCGCGCAGATGCCAGGCACCTGCCCGAGGTGGCACCGCGCGAATATCTGGGGAACGCAGCCTTGGTGATCACCTCACCCCCCTACGGGGCAAGCCTGCACGGACACATCCGCTCCACCACCGAATCCGGCAAGCGCGGCGTACAGAAGTACGACCACACCTATTCAAGCGACAAAGCGAACCTAGCGCACGCCGCATACGACGAACTCATCGACGGATTCGCCGCCATCTTGTCCGGCTGCCGCCAACTCCTGCGGCCCGGTGGAATCGTCGCCGTCACCGCACGGCCATGGCGTGAAAACGGTGAACTCGTCGACCTCCCCAGCGAAGTCATCACCGCCGGAATACGCGCCGGACTCACTCCCATAGAGCGGTGCGTCGCACTCATCGCCGGTGTCCGCGACAGCGAACTGGTACCCCGCCCCAGCTTCTTCCAACTGGCCAACATCCGCCGCGAGCGAGAGGCCGGCCAACCGCAATCGGTCATCGTCCACGAAGACGTCCTGATCTTCCAGCGAGCCACCGAAGCGAACACCGCTTCCGCTCAAGCGGCCGACCTGCCCGTCCTCCACGGCCCCTTCCGGCACACCCCGCAACCGCTGGCCGCTGCGTGAGCCCTCCGGCCGCAGCCGACCAGTGCACCGGGCATCCCGCCCTGTGCCCCCGATGCGAAGTGGCTCTCGTCATCGACCCGGGCGGGCTGTGGTGCCGAAGCTGCCGCCGAGCCTGGCCCGGCTCCAGCCGCTACGCGCCCTGCCCGCTACCAGCGACCGCCACCGGGCTCACCACGCAGTCCGCGGGACTGCGGCTCTGCCATCCGCACGCACGGCACCTGGCCAGCCGCCGCGGCCCCGGCTCCGTGTCCTACGACCCCTGATCGCACCTTCAGCACGAGCTCTGACCGGCGAGAGAGCTTTTCGAGCTTGCCTGGGCCGCTGGCGGCGGTCACCCCCGCCGCTGGCCGGCAACGGCGGTCGCGACTGCAGTCGCCCACCAGCGCTGCGAGCGCCCTCCGCTCTGGCCCGCGGACGCCGTAAACGCCTGGCCAGAGCCAATGCGCACCCCCACCTTGCACCGCCTGAAATCCTTCGAAGGAGCCCCTGCTTGGCCACCGCCTCCACCGTCACCCACCATCAGCCAGACGAACCGGTCCTCCAAGCGCTCTCGCTGGGCGCCGGTGTGCAGAGCTCAGCGCTGCTGCTGATGTCGGCACACGGACTGCTACCCAAGGTGGACTACGCCGCCTTCGCCGACCCGGGCTGGGAGCGGCCTGAAACCTACGCTGCCTTGGACCGCCTGGAGCGCGAGGTCGCGACTCCCGCCGGAATTCCCATCGTGCGGCTGTCCGCCGGCAACATCCGCACCGACACCCTCGACCCCACCGCACGGTTCTCCACGATGCCGCTGTTCGTGAGAAACCGAAACGGAACCAATGGGATGCTGCGCCGGCAGTGCACATCCACGTACAAGGTGAAAATCCTGCTCGCCGAAGCCCGACGCCGCCTGGGAGCCCAGGTGTCCGAAGACGGAAGGGTCGGCCGGGTGCGGCGCGGACGCTACCTGCACCAGTGGGTGGGCATGTCCACCGACGAGTTCACCCGCGCCAAAGACAGCGGCGTCTCCTACGCCCGCAACACCTTCCCGCTGCTGCAACTCGGGCTGACCCGGACAGACTGCGAGGACTACCTGGCCCGGCACGGATTCGCCGCCGTCAGCCGCAGCGCGTGCGTCGGCTGCCCCTTCACCAGCAACGCCGGATGGCGAAACCTGCGCGACCACCATCCCCAGCAGTGGGAACAAGCCGTGGAATTCGACCGCGCCATCCGGGCCGGATCAGCCCGCGCCAACGCCAACGGCGTCCCGCTGCGGGGCACGGCGTTCCTGCACCCCTCCCTGCTACCGCTGGACCAAGCCCCCATCGACGCCCCAGCCCGCCCAAAAAAACGACGCCACCTCCATCTGGCCCCCGCCCCGCCGGAGGAGTGGAACGGCGACCCGGACGGCTGCTCCCCATGGTCCTGCCGCTCCGGCACCGCGACCACCGGCGACACCGACCA
>DASSME010000547.1:0-2959 GCA_035689035.1 Longimicrobium sp.
ATGGGGATGGCGGCGAGCTGGCTGAACGGCTTCGTGCTGGGCAGGGAGACGGAGCTGCGCGCCAGCACCATGCGGCAGCTGCGCGAGTGGTACCTGCGCAACACGCACGGTCTGCTGGAGCAGGACGAGACCACCGCCCGCAACGCGCTGGAGTTCCTGGTGGGCGGACTGCTGGACGAGGCGCGGCGCGCCGACACCTTCAGCCGGCTGCTGCAGCTGCTGGCGCGCGCCTACAGCGACCAGGGTCCGCTTCCCGACTGGGTCCGCGCGCTGCTGGAACGCGGCCCCGGCGAGGCGAGCGCCGGCGGGGCGCCCTGACCGGGGCGCCCCGCTTCGCTTTTCCCCACCCGGGAGCTTGCGCCGCCCGCGCGGGTGTGCCAACCTCTCCCGCGTTCCAGGTGCTTCGTTCCCCGTGCCCGCGCAGCCTATCTTGAGGATCAAGTCCGTGGAGTTCGCCGGCGCCATCGGGCAGGTGGGCCAGGCGCAGCCCGCCACGGTGGCGGGGATGCCGCAGGTGGCGTTCTCGGGCCGCTCCAACGTCGGGAAATCGTCGCTCATCAACCGGCTGCTGGGGCGCACGCGCACCGCCATCGCCCGGGTGAGCGCGCAGCCGGGGAAGACGCAGGAGATCAACTTCTACCTCGTCCGCGCCGAGCCGGCCGACTTCGTGCTGGTCGACCTGCCCGGCTACGGCTACGCGAAGGTGCCCAAGGAGCTGCGGGACCGGTGGCAGCCGCTGATCGGCGGCTTCCTCTCCGCCAGCCGCGAGCTTTCGGGGGTGGTGCAGCTGATCGACCTGCGCACCGGGCCCACGCCCGACGACCTGAAGAGCGTGGACTACCTGGCCGAGCTCGGCATCCCCACCCTGTTCGCGCTCACCAAGGCCGACAAGCTGGGGAAGATCGAGGGCGAGAAGGAGTTCGCGAAGGCGGTGAAGAAGCTCGGCGTCGACCCCGACCAGGCGATCGCGTTCTCGTCGCTCAAGGGCACCGGCCGCGAGGAACTGCTGGAGACCCTCGAGGCGCTGCTCTTCCCGCAGGAGCCGGCCGCGGACGAAACCGACCCCTCGCCCGCGGAGGGCTGACCCCGCCCGCCGCGAGCCCCGCCGGCGGCACACGGAGGCGGCGGCGAGGAACGAGCGGCGGAGGGCCGCGCTCGGGGCGCCTCCGCTCTTCTTCGCCGGTCACGAGAAGGTCGGACACTCGCTCACGATCCTCACCTCCCACCATGCCCCCGAGGAACCGACGATGCGCCGCGCTCGCACGCTGCTGCTGGTGCTGCTGGCCGCCGCGCTCCCGCCGCAGGGCTGCCGCACGGCGGGCCGCGGCGCGCGCACCGAGACGGTGCTGATCGAGGTGGAGAACAACGTGCCGCTCCCCACCTCGTTCACCGTCTACGCCTTTTCCGAGACGGGGTCGCGCAAGCTGCTGGGGTCGCTGCTGCCGGCGCGCCCCGGCACCCTGCGGCTCACCGCGGCCGACATCGCGGGGAGCTACCGCTTCACCGCCGTCCGCCAGCTCGGCGCGGCCATCACCTCGCCGCCGATCGCGCTGCACGGCGGCGAAACCGTGAGATGGGACCTGCGCGCCAACGCCATCGTGCAGGTGCGCTGAACCAGGCTTTTCTTCTACCAGTTGTGGGAAATGGACTATGCATTCAGCGTCCAATCCACCGCAGGATGACGAAGCCTCGATACCGACTCGAACGCACCGACGATCTTTAGCTCGTATCGTCGCGCCACTGGCGCAGAATGCACGCGGCGGCGCATCCCGCAAAAAGGGGGTGCGCCGCCGCTCGTCCGTCTCCGTCCGGGTTCCACGCCGCGTGACGCCGTGACGCGCGGAACGGATCGGTTAATCCAAGTCGTTCAGGGTCCGCAGGTTACGACCAGGCAGCCGGGGAGAAACACGGTCAGGGCGATGATCATCAGGCGCAGGAGCGTGCGCTGCATGGGTGGGCTTTCCGGGTGGCGTCGGGGTTAACAAGCAATAAAGTTGCAAAAACCACGCCGGTTTACGACGGCAAATGTTTGTGAAAGGATTTGCGTGCGAACGAGGTTTCTGTGTGTGCTCGGATTTCGGCTCGCCCGGATGAATCGTCGACAGGTGCGTAAGTGCGTTGGAACGGGTGCGTGAGTGCGCTTTGACTGCGAGACATCCGGGCCGGCCGTGGGAAAAACGCACTCACGCACTCACGCACTCACGCACTCGTTCCCGACGTTCATTCCCCCGCCGTGAGGCGGCGCCAGGCGGCCAGGTAGCGGTTCAGGCGCTCGGCGTCGGCCCCGGTGACGGCGCCGATGCGGCGGACGTCCAGGTTGTCTTCGAGGTCGGCGAGCTTGACACGGCGGGCTACCGGGTGCGTGGCGGCGCGGCCGACGAACTGCTCGTAGCTCTCGCCCGGGCGGCGGGTGAGGTGGTCGACCGCGTCCACCACCTCGGCGGGGAAGCCGCGGGCGCGCAGGTCGTCGAGCGTCCAGGCGGTGTCTTCCACCACGTCGTGCAGCACGGCGGCCATGCGCTCGGCGTCGGTCTGCACGCGGAAGAGCATGCGCAACGGGTGCAGGATGTAGGGCGCGCCGGCGCGGTCCTTCTGCCCGCGGTGCGCCTCCACGGCGATGCGGATGGCTTCTTCGAGGTCCGGCATGGAATCTTTCGTCAGCTCTGCGGTGGGGAGGAACGGATGAACGGAGGAGAGTTACCGCGATGCACGGGCAAGCGAAAGCGGCGGCCCGGAGAACCGGTCCGCCGCTTTCGCCACTCACCCATTCACCCACTCCCTTACCGACTCCGGTTCGCCCGGCCCCCCAACCAGACAGCCCCGGCCCTCACCTCATTCACCCACCCCATTAATCCCCCACTCACCCACTCTCCAACCCCTTCCCGAACCGACTCCGTTCGTCCGGCCCCCCAACCGGACTTGCGGTCCCCACCCCACCCCTCACCCTTCACCCCTCTCC
>DASSME010000548.1:0-4064 GCA_035689035.1 Longimicrobium sp.
AGCACTCAGCACTCAGCACTCAGCACTCAGCACTCAGCACTCAGCACTCAGCACTCAGCACTCAGCACTCAGCACTCAGCACTCCTACGCCACCGGGTGCTTCTCCGGGTCCCAGCGCAGCAGCGCCTGCTCCACGCCTTCGAGGTGGGTGCGCATGCGGTTCACGGCGAGCTCTTCGTCGCGCTTCTCCAGGGCGTCCAACAGGGCCAGGTGCTCCTGGTGGTCGCGCTCGCGGCTGCCGAAGATGCCCAGGATCAGGCGCTGCTCGGTGGTGAACAGCTCCTGCAGCACGTTCAGCAGCTGCGCCAGCACGGTGTTCCCCGACGCCAGCGCGATCTGCCGGTGGAAGGCCATGTTGATGCTGCTGAGCAGCGCGTCGTCGTCGAAGCTGCGGCCGGCGCTCTGCAGCTGGCTGCGCATCTGCTCGATGTGCTCGTCGGTGGCGTTGCGGGCGGCCAGCGAGATGGAGTGCACCTCGATGGGGATCCGCGCCTGGATCAGGTCCAGCAGCAGCTTCTTGGTCACGGCGCCGGCGTAGCCCGGGCTGGCCAGCACCAGCACGTCCTCGGAGCGGGTCACGTAGACGCCCGAGCCGTGGCGGATCTCCACGATCCCCACCGTCTCGAGCTTGCGCAGCGCCTCGCGCACGGTGGGGTGGCCCACCTTGAACTGGTGCGCCATGTCCATGATGGTGGGCAGCCGGTCGCCCACCTTGTAGCCGGCGCTCCGGATCAGCTGCCGGATCTGCTGCGCCAGCCGGTCGGCCAGGCTCTGCTTGGTGACGGGCGCCAACGCATCCTGCACTGCTCACCTCCCTGTGATTCGCGTGGGCCAGCCACGACGCCGTTCAGGATGACGGCGGGTCGCCGTTCGCACAACGGTTGGTGCACAGCCCGACGACGTCGTACGCCGCCTCTGCCGTCCTGCCGTATACGAGCGCTGGTGAGGCGGATCGTGTCTCGAGGGTCACACGGAGCAGCGGAGGGCAACGGAGCAGCGGAGAACTGCATCCCACACCCACATCATTCCGCCCCTCGACGCCCGTTCCAGGAACGGTGGAGGAACGCGCGGACCGTTTCACCGCACCGGCACCCTCCTCGCCCTGTTTCTTCATTTCGTACGACGACTGGTCACCAATCCGCCGACAGCACCGGCTTCAGCGCGGGGTACAGCGCGCGGAAGCGGCGGTACGGCGCGTCGTAGGCCGCGTGCGCTTCGGGCGACGGACGCTCGGGGTCGGTGCGCGTCAGCGTCGCCTTCGCCGCGTCCACCAGCGTGGCGAACGCGCCGGCGCCGACGGCGGCCAGGAGGGCGGCGCCGTACGCGGGGCCTTCCTCGCGGTTCACCGTCTTCACCGGCAGGCCGTAGACTTCGGACTGCAGGCGGCGGAGGAAGGCGCTCTTCGCGCCGCCGCCGGTCAGCAGCAGCTCGGCCGGCGCCACGCCCATCTCCTGGAGGATCGACACCGAGTCGCGCATCGCCATGCACACGCCCTCCTGCACGGCGCGCGTCAGGTGCGCCCGGGTGTGCGCCCGGGTGAGCCCGATGAACGCGCCCCGCGCCGACGCGTCGCGGTGCGGCGTGCGCTCGCCCTGCAGGTAGGGGAGGAAGGTCAGCCCCTCCGCGCCGGGGACGATGGCGCTCGCCTCCTCGTCCAGCCGGGCATTCGCATCGGGCGCACTCGCCAGCTCGCGCGCCAGCTGCTCGCGGTGCCACGCGAACGCGCCCCCGGCGGAGAGGACGACGCCCATCAGGTACCAGGTGTCCGGCACCACGTGGCAGAAGGTGTGGGCGCGCATCCCGGGATCCACGTGCGGCCGGGCCATCGGCGCGAGCACCGTCCCGCTCGTCCCCCAGCTCGCCACGGCCTCGCCCGGCGCCGCCACGCCCACCCCCGCCGCGCCGCACGCGTTGTCCGCCCCCCCACCGACGACCGGCGTCCCCGCCGCCAGCCCCGTCTGCCCCGCCGCGTCCGCCGTGACGCGGCCCAACACCTCGTGCGAGCCGCCGACCGGGGGGAGGAGCGACATCGGCAGCTCCATCGCCCGCATGATCTCGTCGCTCCAGCGCAGGCGCGCGGTGTCGTACATCAGCGTGGCCGATGCGTCCGAGGGCTCCGTGGCGAGCGCGCCGGTCAGCCGGAAGCGCACGTAGTCCTTGGCCAGCAGCACCGTGGCCAACCGGCCGAAGGCGGCGGGCTCGTGGTTCCGCAGCCAGAGCACCTTCGGCAGGGTGAAGCCTTCCACCGCCGGGTTCGCCGCCAGGTCGCGCAGCCGGTCCTCGCCGCCCACGCGCCGGGTGATCTCCGCGCATTCGGCCGTGGTCCGCCCGTCGCACCAGAGCAGCGCGGGGCGGATCACCTCGCCTGCGGAATCCAGGAAGACGGACGAGTGCATCTGCCCGCCGATGCCGACTCCGCCGACGCGCACCCCGGGCGCCGCGCCCACCACCTGGCGGATGGAGGCGACCGACGCGCGCCACCAGGCCTCGGGGTCCTGCTCGGCCCACCCCGGGCGCGGCGTGGCGAGGGTGAGCGCCGTGGTGGCGGATGCGACGATCTCGCCCGCGGCGTCCATCAGGATCGCCTTGACCCCGCTGGTCCCCACGTCCACACCCAGGAACGCGTCGGCCATGGTCAGCGCACCCCCAGCAGGATCTCCATGGTGAGCTGGTCCAGCCGCTCGTAGCCGAACCCCTTGCCGCGGATCGCCGGGAGGTCGAACTGCCGTCCCTTCAGCTCGTTCGCCGCCTCGGGGCTGAACCTGACCGGCGGGCCGTCGCCGCGCGTCCTGTATTCGCCCACGATCTGCTGGATCTCGGGGTCGGCGTTCCAGCGCGCGGCCTTCTCCTTCAGGATCAGGTAGGTGCGCATGCAGCCGGCGGCGAAGTCCCACACGCCCTGCTCGTCCTCGGTGCGGTAGGCGTGCGCGTCGAAGTGGCGCATCCCGTCCCACCGGGCGTCTTCCAGCAGCTTCACCAGGAAGAAGGCCTGCTTGGGATCGACGGCGCCGAAGCGGAAGTCCTGGTCGTAGCGGCCGGGCTTCTGGTCGTTCAGGTCGATGTGGAAGAGCTTGCCGGCGTCCAGCGCCTGCGCCACGCCGTGGGTGAAGTCGAGCCCGGCCATGGTGTCGTGCGCCACCTCGGGGTTCAGCCCCACCATCTCGGGGTGATCGAGCGTGTGGATGAACGCCAGCGCGTGCCCGATCGTCGGCAGGTAGATGTCGCCGCGCGGCTCGTTCGGCTTCGGCTCCAGCGCGAACCTGTAGCCGTAGTCCTGCGAGATCGAGTACTCGGAGAGGAAGTTGAGCGCCTCGCGGAACCACTTCATCGCGTCGCGCGCGTCGCGGGCGGCGTTCGTCTCCGTCCCTTCGCGCCCGCCCCAGAACACGTAGGTCTTCGCCCCCAGCTCCGCGCCCAGGTCCATCGACCGCATCGCCTTGGAGAGCGCGTAGGCGCGCACGCGCGGGTCGTTGCTGGTAAAGGCGCCGTCGCGGAAGGCGGGGTCGGAGAAGAGGTTGGTCGTCGCCATCGGCACTTTGACGCCGCTCTCGTCCAGCGCCGCCTTGAACTCGCGCACGATGCGGTCGCGCTCCGCGGCGTTCGCCTCACGCGGCACCAGGTCGTCGTCGTGAAGGTTCACGCCGTACGCGCCCAGCTCGCCCAGCTTGTGGACGATCTTCGTCACCGGCAGTGGTGGGCGGACGGGCTCGCCGAAGGGATCGCGCCCCACGTTCCCCACCGTCCACAGCCCGAAGGTGAAGTGGTGCTCCGGCTTCGGCGTGTACGCGTCGTTCGTCATTTCCATCTCTGGTGCTCAGGTGATCTGTCGAATTCCTCAACGAGCGCCACGCGCCCGCGGACCGGCGGAGACTTCCCGCCCATCGCTGCGCCCACGGTCTCGCCACCGCCGCTCGCCACCGCCTCGCCACCGCCTCGCCACCGCCTCGCCCACCGCCCATCGCCCATCGCCCATCGCCCATCGCCCATCGCCCATCGCCCATCGCCCATCGCCCATCGCCCATCGCCCATCGCCCATCGCCCATCGCCCATCGCCCATCGCCCAT
>DASSME010000549.1:0-22548 GCA_035689035.1 Longimicrobium sp.
GGGCACGCCGAAGACGACCCGGGGGAGCAATTCACGGTGGATGCGGACTAGGGAAGGGAGTTTCAGTCCCAGGCTTCAGGGGGCTTCCAGCCCCCGGACATTTCAGCCGGCTTCAGCCGGACCCAGCGACTTTCAGTCGCAACCATAACCCACCGGCTTTAGCCGGTGGTCGTTTAGTCCTTCGTGGTCGCGCGCAGCGCGGTGGGTGACTCAGGATGACGAGCCACGGGGACCGGCTCGAATGCGCAGTCGATCCTACAAGCCGGTTCCAGTGCTGCCATCGGTTCTGCTGATCGGTCACACGGAAAGCGGAGAAGAACGGAGGAAACGGAGAACCGCGATGAAGTTCTCCGTTTCCTCCGTTCTTCTCGGTTCCTTCGCGAACCCGGTTCAACGATCGATTCGCGGAAGCCGGCCGTTCGCGGCCGGCGCCGGCTCAGGCGCGCGCGGGCTCGCCGGCGCCGTGCGGCTGCGCCATCCCCACCACCACCTTGCGCGGGCCGGTGAAGGGGGAGCGCGCGTGGGCCATCAGCATGTTGTCCAGCAGCAGCACGTCGCCCTTCTCCCAGGGGAAGACCAGCGCCTCGGCGTCGTACGCCCGGCGGATGGCCTCGAACGCCTCGGGGGCGATCGGCGAGCCGTCGCCGTAGTACGTGTTGCGTGGCACGTTCTCCTCGCCGAACTCCTCCAGCAGCACCTCCACCGTCTCCGGGTCCTGGCTGGTGACGTGGAAGAGGTGCGCCTGGTTCATCCACACCTTCTCGCCGGTCACGGGGTGGGTGGCCACGCCCTGGCACACCTGGCGGGTGCGCAGGTGGTCGTCCTCCACCCACTCGGCCTCGATCCCCGTCTCGCGGCAGAACGCGTCCACCTGCTCGCGCGAGTCGGTCTGGAAGACGTTCTGCCAGGGAAGGTCCATCCACGGCGTGTAGTTGCGAACGTACATCACCCCCAGCCGCTCGAAGCGGTCGCGGATCTCGGCCGGGATGCGCTCGTACACGCGGCGGCTGTCGGCGATCGGCGTCTCGCCCCCGGTCTCCGCCACCACCAGCGAAAGGAAGCCGATCCGCATCGGCCAGGTGGTGGTGTACGACATCTCCGTGTGGAAGGGGATGTGCTGGTCGGCCGGGTACTCGGTGGAGGTGTAGACGTTTCCCTTCACCTGCGTGCGTGGCGAGGAGCGGTAGGTGTAGGGCAGGAGCTCGCCCGACGCCGAGAGCATGAAGCGCTGGAACTCGTCCACGTCGTCCATGCCGAAGCCGCGGAAGAGGATGGCGCCGGCCTGGTGCAGCGTGGCCTCCAGCCAGGGGCGGTTCGCGGAGGCCCAGTCAGCCAGCCGCAGCCCCGGCCCGGCCGGATACACGACCACCGGCGCGGCGGCATGGCCGTCCAGGCGCCCGGCTCGCACGCGCCCGTCGTGCTGCGGCGGGTTCGCGTGGACCGGCACGGACTCGTTCGCGACGCTCATTCGCTCGTTTTTGTCGGGGGAGGAGCCGGGTGCGAGGGGAGGAAACACCCGGCGGATGATGGATAAGCCCCCCGGCACAAGCCGTCAAGCGCGGATCAGACATATAGAACAAGTGTTTCACGGCACGGCACGCGTTGACACTTCCGCGTTTTTCACTCACCAGACTTTGGGAAAGAGATCTGGCGAGTGCGTTCGCGGATTCGCGGGTAGGGCCCGGGGGAGCCGACGAGAAGCGCCCGACGCCTCCGTGCTGCGTTTGCCGACTCGCGCGCGACCCGGTGCCGCCTACGTTGAGCAACGGATGGGGAACGCGAGACACTTCCAACTATACAACTATATAGTTATATATAACGCATTCGATTCACCGAGATGCAGGAGAAGACGGATGGATGCGAAGGTGATCCCCCCGGTGGTGACCCCCGGCGAACTCGAGGCGCTGCTGCGCGAGCGGCCGGAGGTGCGCGTGCTGGACGTGCGCACGCCGGGCGAGTACGAGGCGGTGCACATCGCCGGCGCGTACAACGTGCCGCTCGACACGCTGGGCGAGCACGCGGCCGACATCCAGGCGCACGTGGACGAGCCGGTGGTGCTGGTCTGCCAGTCGGGCGCGCGGGCCCGCCGCGCCGAAGAGGCGCTGAAGGCCGCCGGGCTCCCGCAGCTGCACGTGCTGGACGGCGGCGTCAACGGCTGGGTGTCGGCGGGGCGGCCGGTGCGGCGCGGCGCCACGCGGATCTCGCTGGAGCGGCAGGTGCGCATCGCCGCCGGCGCGCTGGCGGCCGCCGGCGGCTTCCTGGCGCTGCTGGTGAGCCCGCTCTTCGCCATCCTCCCGGCCTTCGTGGGAAGCGGGCTGGTGTTCGCCGGGGTGACGGACACCTGTGCGATGGGGATGCTGCTGGCGAAGCTGCCGTACAACCGCCCCGCCCACTGCGACGTGGACGCGATGGTGCGCGCGCTCAAGACCGGCGCCCCCCCGGCCGGCTTCGGACGCGCGAGCGCCGCCGCGACGCGCGCGGCTCCCTCGTGCCCGAGCTGAGGACAGGGCGATGATGATGCTGCTGGCGGGCGTCTGCGCGGCGCTGATCGGGCTTTCGCTCGGGCTGCTGGGGGGCGGCGGCTCGATCCTCACCGTACCGGTCTTCGTCTACCTCCTGGGGTTCGAGGCCAAGGAGGCGATCGCCGGCAGCCTTCTCGTGGTGGGCGCCACCTCGCTCTTCGGCGCGGTGGGCCACTGGCGCGCCGGGAACGTGAACCTGCGCGTGGCCGCCGTCTTCGGCGCGGTCGCGATGGCCGGCGCGTACCTGGGGGCGCGGCTCGCCGCCTTCGTGAGCGGCGGCGCGCAGCTCACCCTGTTCGCGGGCGTGATGCTCCTGGCCGCCTGGTTCATGTTCCGCCCGAGCAAGGCGCCCAGGGATGACGCCGCCGGGGGGCCCGTCCGCGCGATGCCGCTGTGGCTGATCGCGGCCGAGGGGCTGGGCGTGGGGCTGCTCACCGGGCTGGTGGGCGTGGGCGGCGGGTTCCTGATCGTGCCCGCGCTGGTGCTGCTGGGGAGGGTGCCGATGAAGCAGGCGGTGGGGACCAGCCTGCTGGTGATCGCCATGAACTCGGCGGCGGGGTTCGCCGGCTACTGGGGGCGGGTGACCGTGGCCTGGGGCTTCCTGGCGCTCTTCGCGGCCGTCGCCGTCGCGGGGATCCTGCTGGGGACGCGGCTCAGCCGCCGCGTTCCGCAGCACGCGCTGCGCCGTGCCTTCGCCGTGCTCCTGCTGGTGATGGGAAGCTTCGTCCTCTACCAGAACCGCGGCGTCCTCCTCCCCGGCCCCGCCGCGGCCGCTCGCGGATCCGCTCCGGCGCGGGGAAAGGTGGGCGGCGTTCGGCGGATGCGGGTGGGCGAGTCCAATCTCGAACGAACCGGAAGGGAACGATGATTCTCCAGCGATTCTACGACGAGGCGCTCGCCCAGGCGAGCTGGATGGTGGGGTGCGCCGCCACCGGCGAGGCGCTGGTGGTGGACCCCAACCGCGACGTGGAGGCGTACCTCGACGCCGCCGAGGCCGAGGGGCTGCGGATCACCCACGTGACCGAGACACACATCCACGCCGACTTCGTCTCCGGCGCGCGCGAGCTCGCGTCCCGCACCGGCGCCCGGCTCCACCTTTCCGACGAGGGCGGCCCGGAGTGGACGTACGCCTTCGCCGCGGGCGACGGCGCGGTGATGCTGAAGGATGGCGACTGGTTCAAGGTCGGCCACGTGCGCATCGACGTGCTGCATACGCCGGGGCACACGCCCGAGCACCTCTCCTTCGCGGTGACCGACACGGCGGCCACCGAGCGGCCGATGGGCGTGTTCACCGGCGATTTCGTGTTCGTGGGCGACGTGGGGCGTCCCGACCTGCTGGAGCGCGCGGCCGGCTACCGGGGAACCATGGAGCGGAGCGCCCGCCTCCTCTTCCGCTCGCTGCAGCGCTTCAAGGAGCGGCTCCCGGATTACGTGCAGATCTGGCCCGGGCACGGGGCGGGAAGCGCGTGCGGCAAGGCGCTGGGGGCGGTGCCGCAGTCCACCCTCGGCTACGAGAAGCTCGTCAACTGGGGCCTCGCCGAGACCGACGAGGAGGCGTTCGTGCGCGCGGTGCTGGCCGGCCAGCCCGAGCCGCCGAAGTACTTCGCCCGGATGAAGCGGATCAACCGGGAGGGCCCGCGCGTCCTGGGCGGCTTCCCCCGCCCGCCGCACCTGGAGAAGGACCGGCTGGCCGCCGTGGTGGAGAGGGGCGCCACGGTGGTGGACCTGCGCAGCGCCGGCGAATACGCGGTGGCCCACGTCCCCGGGACCGTGAACGTCCCGCTGAACCGCTCGTTCAACACCTGGGCGGGGTGGCTCCTCCCGTACGACCGCGACGTGTACCTGATCGTCCCCGAGCCCGCGGCCGAGTCGGTGGACCGCGCCGTGCGCGAGCTTTCGATGGTCGGGCTGGACCGCGTGGCCGGCTGGTTCACCGCCCGCGCGCTGGAGGCGTGGCGGGCAACCGGGCGCGAGACGGGCTCCATCGCGCAGATCACCAGCCGCGAGCTGGCCGGGCGGATGCGCATGGGGACCGTGACGGTGCTGGACGTGCGGGGGCGGGCAGAATGGGAGGCCGGGCACCTTCCCGGCGTGGAGAACGTCCCGGTCGGGTATCTCGCCGACCGGTTCGAGGAGATCCCCCGCGGCCGGCCGCTGGTGGTGCATTGCCAGGGCGGCGCGCGCTCGGCGATCGCGGCCAGCGTGCTGCAGGCCCTGGGGATCCGGGACGTCCTGAACCTGACCGGCGGCTACCGGGAGTGGGTGGCGGACGGCAACCCGGTGGAGCGTGGCGAGGGCGCCGCCCCGCCCGCCCTCGCCGCGGCGTAGCCGTGGGCCGCGGCGCGCGAGCCGTCTCCCGCGCCGCGCCAGCCTCGATCCACCCAGGAGGCGATCCGATCCCCCGATGGCGATTTCCCCGATGACGCCCGAGCTCCTCGATCTCGTGGCAGAACGGTTCAAGGCGCTGGCCGAGCCTGCCCGTCTCCGCATCCTGAACGCGCTGCGCGAACGGGAGATGGCCGTGTCGGAGATCATGGAGGCAACCGGGCTCGGGCAGGCCAACGTCTCCAAGCACCTGCAGCTCCTCTCCGGGCTCGGCTTCGTCGCCCGGCGCAAGGAAGGGCTCTACGTCTTCTACCGGCTGGCGGACGACGACGTCTTCCACCTCTGTGACCTGATGTGCGGCCGGCTGGCGCGCGAGGCCGAGGCCCGAACGCACGTCCTCGCCGGCCACTGAGCCCGCCCGCCCACGAGGGGCGACGCCGGGGCGCGCGCTCCGGTGGCCCGGGGCTTCGTCGAAGGCGTAGGGCCGATCCCGGCAAACGTTCCGCGCGGGTGGGGAGCTGGACTGACCAAGCATGGACGACCCGATCGCGGCGCCTTCCCCACGCCCGCGGCCGCTCCCATGGCGCAGATTGATGGGCATGGCTCGCCGCTGGAACGCTTGCCGGAGGTGCCCCATGCTTCGCCACGCTCCCGCCGCTCTTCTCCTGGCCGCGCTCGCGGCCGCCTGCCACGACACACCGAGCCAGCCGAACGCCCCCGGCCCTCCCGATGCCCTGTCGGCCCTCGCGGGCGACGGCCAGGCGGCGACCGTGGGCGCCACGCTGCCGCAGCCGCTGGTGGTTCGGCTCACCGACCGCTTCGGTCGCCCCGTGCCCCATCGCGCGCTGTCGTTCTCCATCGTCTCGGGCGGAGGCTCGCTGCGCGTGGAGGACGGCGAGACCAGCGCGGACGGGACCGCGTCGGCCGTATGGACGCTGGGTACCGGCACGACCGCCGGCCAGCAGGTGGCCGTCCGCCTGGCGGCCACGCACGGCGAGCCGTGGATGGGCGCCGACTTCCGCGCCACGGCCAACCCCGGCGCGCCCGAGCGGCTGGTGGCGGTGCAGGCGGAACGGAAGGGGACCGTGGGCAACCCGCTGGCCGCCCCGCTGGAAGCGCGCGTGGTGGACCACTGGGGGAACCCGGTGCCCGGTGTGGAGGTGGCGTGGACCGTTACCGCGGGCGGCGGGAGCGTGTCGCCCGCGCGCTCGGCCACTGACGCGACCGGCACCGCCCGCGCCACCTGGACGCTGGGGCCGGGCCTGGACCCCGCGCAGGCGGCCGAGGCAGCGGCGGCCGGCTCACGCGCCGAGTTCACCGCCATGGCCGGGCTGGGTCCCGGCGTGGTGCTGGCGCCGGTGGGCGGGAACGCCCAGCGGGGGACCGTCGGCACCCGCCTTCCCGAGCTCCTGCGTGTGCGGCTCACCCTCGCCGACGGGCGCCCGGTGCCCGGCGCGGCGGTGGCGTGGGCCGCCGGGGCGGGGGCGGGAACCGTGCTCCCGGTCACGGTGGTCACCGACGCCGCGGGCGAGGCCACGGCCGGGTGGGTGCTGGGCACGCGCCTCCGGAGCGCCACCGTCACCGCCGACGCCTCGAACCCGCGCCCGGGCTACGACGTGGCGGGGGCGCGCGCGCTGTTCACGGCGGGCGTGGCCCCCGGGCCCCCGGCCTCGCTGCAGGGGCCGCGGAGCGATTCGTACGGTCCGGCCGGCCAGCCGCTCGCCGCGCCCGTGGCCGTGACGGTGCTCGACAACTGGGGCAACCCGGTCCCCGGGATACGCGTCGACTGGTCGATCTACTACGGCGGGGGCTGGGTGGAGCCCGCCACCAGCGTGAGCGACTCCTCGGGCGTGGCGGTGACCCGGTGGACGCTGGGGACCTCGCTGGGGGGCACCAGGCTGCGCGCCTCGGCGGGCGGGCTGAGCACCTCCATCGCCGCGACGGCCACGGGCGTCCAGATCATTTCTCCCGGCTACGGCGGACAGCTCTACGCCGGCTGCGTGCCCCAGCTTCGCGAGTACACGGGGTGCACCGTGGGCGCCAACGCGACCGGCAGAACCACGGTGATGCGGGTCACGGCCACGCTGGCGGGACGCGAGGTGGCGCTCGTGTCGCCCTGGCGGTCCCCGTACTTCTCCGCATCGTACGGAATCGTGCTGAACACCACCGGGATCGCGCCCGGGCTCCACGAGTTCCGCGTGAAGGCCTTCACCCTCGACGGCGATTCGTTGATCGCGTCGCTTCCCGTCACGGTTCTTCCCGACCCCTACCCCGCGCTGGGGGCGCCCCCGGGCTCCACCCTCCGGGCGGCGGCACCGGGCACCCCGGCGCCCTGCGCCGGCGGCGCGCGCGCGCCGCGCGGCACGGCGGGCCAGGGAACGCCCGCGGCGGCGGAACCAGGAGGAGGTGCAGAATGTCGATGACCCAGCGCATCGCGGCGCTGCTCGCGGGGGCGGCGGCCTTCGTGGCGTGCGGCGAGCACCCGACCATGCCCGTGACGCGGCTCGCGGTTCCGGTGCTCCGCGTGGTGGGCGGCAACGCCCAGACCGGAACGGCGGGTGAGATGCTCCCAACGCCGCTGGTGGTTTCGCTCACCGACGCCCACGGCAACCCCGTGGCCGGGTGGGCGGTGGCCTTCCAGGTCACCGCCGGCGAGGGGAGCGTGGACGGAAGCGGAAGAACCGGCAGCGGGGGCACCGCGGAAGCCCGTTGGACGCTCGGCTCCCGCAGCGCCGACAGCCAGCGCGTGGCCGTCCGCATCTCGGATTCGGCCGCGGCGTACGCGGCCGAGGTGGTCTTTTCGGCCACGGCCAGGCCGGGGCCCGCCGCCAGCATCGCGCCCTACGGGGACACTTACCGGCGGGGTGTCGCCGGCAAGCCCCTTCCCACCCCGCTGGCCGTGCAGGTGACCGACCGGTACGGCAACCCGGCGGAGGCCGTGGTGGAGTGGACCGCGGACGCCGGCGCCCTGTCGCCGGCGCAATCGGCGACCGACGCCCAGGGCGTCGCCCGGTCCGTCTGGACGCTGGGCCCCGAGGTGGGCCCGGAGCAGAAGGCCGAAGCGGCCGCGGGCACTGCCCTGCGTGTGCGCTTCACCGGCTGGGGAATGTTCGACAGCTGCTGCGTCCAGCTGCTGGTCCCCGTCACGGGAGACGGCCAGAGTGGACGCTTCGGCGCCACGCTGGAGAAGCCCCTGCGCGTCCGGCTGCGGCAGAGCGACGGCTCGCCGATCCCGGGCACGGCGATCACGTGGTCGGTTTCGGACGGTACGGTGCAGCCCAGCGTATCGTTCACCAACGCCGCGGGCGAGGCCGAGGCGTGGTGGACCCTGCCGTCCGACGGCGAGGAGTTCACCGCGACTGCCCGGGCGCCCACCGGGCCCTGGACCACGTTCCACGTGTCGGCAACGCGGCTGAAGGAGGTGGCGCGCGTTCCGGGGCAGGTGCTGGACGCCGCCGACGGGCGCGTCCTCTGGTTCGATGCGGCCGCGGGGAACACCGTGTGGCTGCGCGACCACGGGACCGACGTGCGGATCCTGGCGGCGGCGGGCACCCCGGACGAAGGCTACCTGTACCCCGCCGGGGCGCTGGTGGCCGTGCGCACGGCCGGCTTTTCGGGGACGCTGTACGAATGGAGAGGCGGCCGCACCGAAAGCCTGGGGCCGATCGCGCTGGCACCGTCGGGAACTCGCCGCGGCGCCGCGGTGAAGGGGTCATGGGCGGTGTGGACGGACGGCACCTCGCTGTTCCGGCGCGACCTGGCCGCCGGGACCAGCCAGACGCTGGCGGCGTTCGGGCGGGTGGACGGGTTCGACGTCGCCGAGAACGGGAGCACCGTGTACGGCTACGGCTCGATCACCGTGGTGGGAGGGCCGGCGAGCCAGGGGACCGTCGTGCTCCGGCCCGGACCCTACAGCGAATCGACCTGGACCATGCCGCGCACCGACGGGGTGCACGTGCTCGTCTGGTCGGTCGAGCGCTGGAAGCTGTACCGGGTCTCCGAGGTGACGGGCACCTATTACGGGCGGCTCTCATCCTGGAACTACGTCTACTACTACCCCGACCCGGGTACGACCTACCAGGCCAGCGGCGGGTGGGTCGCCTGCGTGGACCCCGGGTCGGTGGGTTCGGGCGGGTTCGTGATCCACGCGGGGCAGCCCGTGTTCCCGCCGAGTGGCGAGATCGGACACATGAGCCTGCTGGCGCCCGACGGCTCGCTCATGATCTACACCAACACCCGGCGCTACCTGGTGCCCTTGGCCGGACCGATCCGGTACGTGTCGCCGCTGGTGCCCGGGCGGGTCATCCACGCCAGCGGCCGCTTCTACCTGCTCTCCGGCGGAACGGTGTACGAAGTGGTCCCCTGACGGGCGAGTACGACGCAGCAGGCCGTGAGGGCGTAGCCGGTCATCGGCCGGGGCGGTGCGCCGCGAAGGCGCGGCGCACCGCGGCGTTATCCCGAGGCGGGGCGCGCCGGGCGTGGAGTTCCGCCCGGCATGCGGCGGCCCGACCCGCTCGCTCACCCGGCGAGCGCCCGCAGGCCGACGCGGGCTTCGTCGAACGTTCAGTGGCCGTACCGGCTCTGCTGGTGGGGTCTCACGGAAGAACGGAGGGACGGACACAGCAACAAAGTTTCGGTCCCTCCTTTCCTCCGGGAGAGCTTGTTCAGCGGTACCGGACTCCATCCCCGTAACCGTACCGAAGAAACAGAAGCCGTAGTTTCCTGGTCCGTCGTCCGGAAGATGGATGGCGCGACGCTTCGACCTGTCCATTCAAGCCGGCCGCCCCGTGATCCGCGGGGCCGCGCTCAGCGCTCGCCGCCTACGCCGAGCACGTTCCGCGGCCTCTTCGCGGGCTCCGCGCGCGTGAGGCTCGACGCGATGGCCAGGAAGGGGTCGATGCATTCCGGGTGCTCCACGCCCGCATGGAGATGGTTCGCGAGGATGTGGATCTCCGAGCACCCGACCACGATCCCGGCCGCCCCGTACCTGGCCCGCAGCGACGCGACCACCGGGGCCAGCGCGGCCGGGTCGGCCTTCCGCTTGAGCTGGTAGATCAGGTCGCGGTGGATCCGCTCCTGGTCGGCGGCGTCGGGGAAGATGGCCCGGTCCGCCACCTCGCCCCACCCCGGCTCGCGCTCGAACAGCGACACGTGCCGCGTGCCGCTGCTGCACAGCACCAGGTAGCGTCCGCTGGCGCGCCGCAGCTGGGCGACGATCACCTCGGGCACCGAGACGATCTTCCGGCGCAGCTCCGCGGGAAGCCGGGGAAGGAGGTGGTGCGCCGTCATGCAGCAGATCAGCAGCCGCGTAGCCCCGAGCCCCACCAGGCCCTCCAGCACCCCCACCAGCAGCGGGAGCACCGCGTCCTCTTCTCCCGCGACGAACGCCGAGGTGCGGTCGGGGAACGCCGGGTTCGAGTCCAGCACCACCCGCGGCGCGTCCTGCTCGCGCTCCCACGTGGCGCACCGGTACACCGTGCGGACGAACTCGGCCGACGCGAGCGGCCCCAGCCCACCCATGATCCCCAGCACCTCCCCGCGCAGGCTCTTCATGCTTCCCGGGAAAGGTGCGGCGGGGTGGGTGGCGCCCGGCCGGCGCGCGCCTCCCGCGCTCATCGCCCGGCCACGATGGCGTCCACCCGCGGAGCGTAGCCGTCCTCGGCCATCCGCCGCCCCATCTCGGCGTAGAGGGCGGGGTCGGTGGGGGTGAGGGCGGCCAGGCCGTCCACGTAGCGGTTGAACATCGAGAAGGCGGCCGCGATCAGCACCGTGTCGTGGATGTCGCGGTCGCTGGCGCCCTCGGCGCGCGCGGCCGCCACGTCCTGGTCGGCGACGCTCCGCCCGCCCTGCTGCACCCTGGCCGCGATGCGCAGCAGCGCCTTCATCTTTCCGCTCACCGGCGCCGTCTCGGGGTCGGCGAGCACCGCGTCGACCACGCCGCGCTCCTCGCCCAGCAGGTGGCGCGCCGCGGCGGCGTGGCTCTCGGTGCAGAAGCGGCATTCGTTGCGCCGCGAAACGAAGGCGGCGATCGTCTCGCGCTCGCCGCGGGTGAGCGGCGAGTCGCCCACCAGGAGCGCCTCGGCGAGCTGGTAGAGCGGGCGTCCGGTCTCGGGCCGGAAGGCCACCAACCCGCGGATCCCGGCGAGGTGGTCGGCTACGGGGACGTGGGGCATGCGGTCGCGCCTGGGTGAAGGGCCGGTTCGAGGGCGGCGCACCGTCGCGCCACCCCTCCTCGAGCGTGCGTGGGAAGCTCTTTTCTGCCACAACGCAGGAAAAGGACGAGAAAAATGTATCGAAGGTGGTGCCCGGAGAAAATGGGCCCTCGCAAGTGGACGGAGGAAAGGCAAGATTTCGCGCTGGACACCGGCCGGAAGGGAAGAAGACCGGCGCGGCCTTGCCCGGCGAGCGGGTGGCGCCACGGGAAGAGCCCGGCGGTGCGGGAGTGGACGGGGCCGCCGCGGACCGCTTCGGTCCAGGGGAACGAAAATGTCCAGTCCGCGGCCGCGGGGGCCGTCATAGTTCCGGTCCCGTATTGCTCTCTCCCGTCGGGTGGACGTAAGTTTCCAGGTCGTCATGGGCGTCTGCCGCCCCTCACCGGCCACCGCCTGCGCGTTCTCCGGTCGTTGTTTCCGTAACGGGCCCGGGGCGATCGTGCAGGCGCCGTGGGAACTTCCCCTCGCTGCCGGCCGTACGCAGTGCCGCAGCCGGGCTCCCTTTACGCTCGCAGGCGCACGACTTCGCAGCCGGCCGCGGCCTTTCGGCGCGGCCGCGGCGGGTGCGTATCGCATATCACCCGGGCCTGAACCCGATGCGTCGATTTCTCGATGATGTACCCCCGCTTCGTGACGCGTTCAACCAGTACCGGCGTCTGCTGGTGCTGCTGCGGCCCTACTGGGGAAGCCTGATCCGGAGCATCCTGCTCGGCCTGGTGATCGGCATGGTCGGCATGGCGCCGCCCTACCTCTCCAAGCTCCTGATCGACGAGGTCTATCCCGCGCGCGACGTGATCCTGCTGGACGTGCTGGTGGGGGGGCTGCTCACGCTCGCCGTCACCGCCGCCACCATGGAGGCGATCCGCAACTACTTCCAGCTCCACGTGAGCGCGCGCCTGACCAACGCGGCCACGCTCCTCTTCTTCAACCACCTGCAGCACCTGCGCGCGCGCTTCTTCGAGCAGCGCCAGGTGGGCGAGGTGATGAGCCGCTTCGGCGACGTGCGCCTGGCGCTGCAGAGCCTTTCCCAGGGGTTCGGCACGCTGTTCGTGCAGGGCGTCTACATCGTCCTGGTCCCCCCCTTCCTCTTCCTCCTCGAATGGCGGCTGGCCCTGGTCGCCCTGGCCTTCGCCCCGCTGGAGTTCGGGATCTCGCTCCTCTCCGCGCGGATCATGCGCACCTACTTCAAGCGCATGGCCGAGGCGTACGCCGAGCTGCGCGGCTACCAGGTGGAGGTCTTCAGCCACATCCGCACCCTCAAGGTGCTCGCCACCGAGCACCTGAACTTCGGCCGCGCCCGCCAGCAGGTCGACGTGGCGCTCGGGCACGAGCTCCACGCCGGGATCGTGGGCGAGGGGTTCAACCTGGCCACCGCCGCGGTGGGGTCGGTCGGCACCGCCGTGCTCACCTGGTACGGGTGGACGCTGATCCTGGAGCAGCGGATGACGCTCGGCACCTACATCGCGTTCATGGCCTACGTGGCCTTCTTCACCCAGCCGCTCACGCGCATCAGCCGGATGTTCGCCACCATGCAGCAGTCGGGGGTGGCGCTGGCCCGCATGTTCGAATACCTCGACGAACCGGCCGAGCAGGACCCCAACACCGCCTACCACGAGGCGGTCCCGGTACGGCAACGGCTGCGCGGGCGGGTGGAGCTGCGCGACGTGGGGTTCGGCTACAACGCCGACGAGCCGGTGCTGAAGGACATCAGCCTGGTGCTGGAGCCGGGTGAGCTCACCGCCGTGGTGGGGCAGAGCGGGGCGGGGAAGAGCTCGCTGCTGCGCCTGATCTGCCGCCTGGAGGACCCGGTCGAGGGGCACCTCCTCTTCGACGGGATCACCAGCCCCGAGATCTCGCTCGCCGACGTGCGCCGCCAGATCGCCGTGGTGTGGCAGGAGACCAGCCTGTTCCGCGGAACCATCTGGGAGAACCTGACCTTCGGGGCGGCCAGCCCCAGCCGGATGGTGGTGGACGACATGGTCGCCCTCTGCCGCCTCGACGAGCTCCTGTCGCAGCTCCCCCGGGGGTACGAGACGCCGGTGGCCGAATGGGGCGCGAGCCTCTCCGGCGGCCAGCGCCAGCGGCTTTCGCTGGCGCGCGCGCTCATCCGCGACACCCCGATCCTGCTCATGGACGAGGCCACCTCCAACATCGACCAGCAGACCGAGGGCGAGATCCTGCGCGACCTCTTCGACCGCCGCTCGGACCGCACCACCCTCTTCGTGACCCACCGGGTGGTGACGGTGTCGGCCGCCGACAAGATCTGCGTGCTGCGCAAGGGGAGGATCGTGGGGCTGGGCTCGCACCAGTCGCTGATCGAGAGCTGTGACACGTACGTCGACATGGTGAACGCGGGCGCGCGCGACCCGGGCCGGCTCCAGCCCGTGGGGCCCCGGCCGTGATGACCAGCCGCGGCCCCGAGCCGCCGACGAGCACGACGCCTCCGGCCGCCTCGGCGCACAAGCTCCTCCTTCCCGAGGTGGCGAGCCCCGACGTGGTCGGCGGCCGGTGGGTCTCCCGCGCGGTCAGCCTCACGCTCACCATCTTCACCCTGCTGCTGGCCGCGGGCACGGTCGCGGCGTCGCTGATCCGGCTGAAGGTGACCGTCGACGGGGCGGGGGTGCTGCAGCCCACGCAGGTCTGGGCGGTGCGCGGCGAGGAGACGGGCGTCGTGCGCGACGTGCTGGTGCGCATGGGCGACACCGTGCGCGCCGGCCAGGCGATCGCCCACCTCGACACGCTGCAGCTCGCCTCCAGCCTGGAGCAGCTCAGGGCGCGCCGGCGGGCGCTGGAGCTCGAGATGCAGCTGGCGCGGACCTCGGCGCCGCTGGAGGTGCGCTCGCAGGCCGAGAAGCGCGCCCAGGCCGACGCCGAGCTGGTGCGCGCGCGCGCCGCGCTGCGCCAGCGCCTGGTGGAGTACGGCTTCAACCCCGACATCGACGAGGTGCGGCGGACGTACCGGGTGGGCACGCACATCGCCATCGACGAGGGGCTGGCGAGCCTGATGGCCGCCGAGGCCGCCGCGCGCAGCGCGCGCGTCGACACCGACAAGCTGGGGCTGCAGTCGATCGACCAGAGCCGCCAGCAGCAGCAGCTGGCCGAGATCGACTTCCAGGTCGCCACCCTGCAGCAGCGGCTCTCGCACCTCACGCTGCACGCCCCCGCGGCGGGGATCGTGCTGACCGACGGGCTCGAGCGGCTTCCCGGCAAGGTCCTGCAGGAGGGCGAGACCCTGCTCGAGGTCTCGGAGGACGACGACTGGCGCGCGGCGCTGCTGGTGGCCGAGCGCGACGTCTCGCGCATCCGCGTGGGCGACGACGTGCAGGTCGAGCTGAAGGCCTTCGGCCGGGTGAACGCCCCCGAGATCCGCGGCAAGGTGCTGACCGTGGGGGCCGAGCCCACCCCCGGCGCCACCGACGCCGGAAACCGCATGTTCCCGGTGATGGTCCGCCTGAACCGCCAGGACCTGGCCGAGGTGGGGGTGGAGCGGCTCCGGCGCGGCTACACGGCGCAGGCCAAGATCGTCACGCGCTCCGAGCGGCTGATCGTGCTGATCTGGGAGTACCTGCTCCGGCGCAGCGAGGAGGTCCGCGACAAGGCCAAGCAGCGCACCGAGACCGGGAAGAGCGCCTGGTCCGGCCCCTCGCTCCTCCCGTCGCGCGAGGGTGGCACGCGGCGGGCGTGACGTTCACGCGCACGGCCCGCGCCGCCGTCCGCGCGGCCGGGCTCGGCGCGGCCGAGGTGCCCGCGCGGTTGCGCGCAACCCGTGGACCGTGAGGTCACGTTGCGTTCGAAAAGGTATGGAGCGCGCTTGACGCACCTGCCGCGAGCCCTGATCTTGGACGTCAAACGATTCTCCGGCACCATCGCATTCCCGGACGACTGCCTTTCGCCACCGCCGCGGCGCGCGCGGGGCGAGCAGCCGCGAACGTGTTCCACCCACCCTACGAGCTGACGCATGAGCGAGCTTCCACACCGGCTGTCCCAGGGTTCCCATAAGATCACCTATCGGCCCAAGCGAGACGACGCCAGGGCCGAGCTGCGCGCCGCGATCGAGCGCGAATACGTGCACGTGCTGTTCACCGAGACGCGCGGCGGCACCGAGCTGGGGTTCCGCCTCGACCCCGCGCGCTCCGTCCTCTCCGAGGCGAACTGGGAGGCGGGGGAAGGATCGGTCCACCTGGAGGGCGAGCTGAACCTGGACGGCGTTCCGGTCCGCTGCGTGGCCGACCTGGACCTGCGCTCGATGGAGGGCGAAGGCCACCTGGAGATCCTGGAGCCGAGCCCCGTCGCGTGAAGCGCTGAGCTTCCGGGGCGCCGGCCGGCGCCCCGGAAGCTCGACCACGCCCCGGCACGAGCGTGATTCGGTCGAAACGGGAAACGGTATCCGCGCTCCGGCGCGTTCGGGACGGCGTCGCGCCATGACGTGCCAGTGCCTGCCGGGCTTCGTCGCCGCGCGCCCCCGCTGCCTGCGTTCCACGACCCACTACAACGACCCGGAGAACGTACCCCAATGAATGGTGTTCCGCTGCAGGACGTGCTCATCGTGGGTGGGGGCACGGCGGGGTGGATGACGGCCGCGTACCTGGTGCGCGCTTTCGGCGAGAGCGTCCGGATCACGGTGCTGGAGGCGCCGGCCATCCCCAAGATCGGGGTGGGCGAGGCGACGGTGCCCAACCTCCAGGGCGTGTTCTTCGACTTCCTGGGGATCCCCGAGGACGAGTGGATGCGCGAGGTGAACGGCGCGTTCAAGACGGCCGTGAAGTTCGTCAACTGGCGCAAGCCGGGCCCGGGCGAGGGGGAGACCCACTTCTACCACCCGTTCGGCATCCTCCCCTACGTCGACGGGGTGCACCTTCCCCAGTACTGGTACCACCTGACCGGGGGGAAGGGGCAGCCGTTCGACTACGCCTGCTTTCCGCAGGTGCCGGTGATGGACGCGCGGCGGGCGCCCAAGTACCTCGACGGCCGCACCGCCATCCCCCACGCCTGGCACTTCGACGCCGTGCTGGTGGCCGACTTCCTCTTCCGCTGGGCCACGGCGCGCGGGGTGGTGCGCGTGCTGGACGAGGTCAGCAACGTGGAGCTGAACGAACGGGGCGAGATCGCCGCCGTGGCCACCAAGGACGGCCGGCGGATGGAGGCCGACCTCTACGTGGACTGCACGGGTTTTCGCGGCCTGCTGATCAACCAGGCGCTGGGCGAGCCGTTCATCGACATGAGCGGCCAGCTGCTGTGCGACAGCGCGGTGGCGCACCCCGTGGTGCACGACGACGAGCGCTTCGGGATCGAGCCGTACACCTCGGCGATCGCCATGCAAAGCGGGTGGACGTGGAAGATCCCCATGCTCGGCCGCTTCGGCACCGGCTACGTCTACTCCAGCAGCTTCGCCACCCAGGACGAGGCGGCGCGTGACTTCTGCGCGCTCTGGGGGCTGGACCCGGAGAAGACCGAGCTCAACAAGATCCGCTTCCGCACCGGGCGCAACCGCCGGGCGTGGGTGAAGAACTGCGTCTCCATCGGCCTCTCGTCGTGCTTCCTGGAGCCGCTCGAGTCCACGGGGATCTACTTCATCACCGCGGCGATCTACCAGCTGGCGAAGCACTTCCCGGCGCTGCCGATGGACCAGGGGCTGATCGACTCGTTCAACCGCGAGATCGAGTTCATGTTCGACGACTGCAAGGACTTCGTGCAGTCGCACTACTTCAACAGCAACCGCGACGATTCGGCGTTCTGGCTGGCGAACAAGCACGACCTGGAGCTGAGCGACCGCATCCGCGAGAAGGTCGCCCTCTACAAGAGCGGGCTCCCGGTGAACCCGCCGCTGGCCACCGAGAGCGACTACTACGGCCGCTTCGACAACGAGTTCCACCAGTTCTGGACCAACGGGAGCTACTACTGCGTCTACGCGGGGATGAACTTCCTTCCCGACCAGCCGCAGACGCGGATCGCCTACCGGCCGCACGCCGTGACCGAGGCCGAGGCGGTCTTCGCCGCGATCCGCGCCGACCAGGAGCGGCTCTGCCGCGAGCTCCCCACCAACTTCGAGTACCTGAAGCACCTGCACGGGCGCACCGGCCTCCCCGCCGCCGGGCAGCGGGTGGCCGTCCCCGCCCTGGCGCGCTGAGGCGGTGATGCGAGGGAGCTCGCCGGGGGCCCGCGACGGAGCGGCGCGCGTGGTGGTGCTCTCGGGGAGCCCCGTGGCCGGATCGCGCACCTGGGGGCTGGCCGAGGCGGCCGGCGAGCGGCTGGCCGCCTGCGAGCTCGAGGTGCAGCTGATCGACCTGCGCGCGCTGCCACCGGCCGAGGTGCTGCTCGGCCCGCGCGAGGGGGGCGCGGTGCGCGCGGCGCTGGACGCGGTGGCGCTGGCCGACGGCGTGGTGGTGGCCACGCCGATCCACCACGCGGCCTACTCGGGGCTGCTCAAGGCGTTCCTGGACCTGCTCCCGCGCGCCGGGCTGAGCGGAAAGGCGGTGCTGCCGCTGGCCGTGGGAGGGTCGACGGCGCACGTCCTGGCGATCGACTATGCGCTGCGCCCCGTGCTGGTGTGCCTGGGCGCCGCCCACGTGGCGCGCGGCCACGTGGTGGTGGGCGACGAGCTGGGGCGCGCCGCCGACGGCGCTCCCTGCCTGCAGCCCGAGGCGGAGCGGCGGCTGGACCGGGTGCTGCGCGAGTTCGCGCTGGGCATGCGCCTGCACGCCGGCGACGAGGCCGCCGCGCCCGTGCCGTAGGCGAGCTCCGGCCGGGTTCGCACGGCGTGCAGCCGCCGTCCGCCGGCGGAGGGAAGCCGATCCACAGCGGCCACGTGCTGGGCTCCGCTCTCCGCTTCGCGGGTTGCGTCTCTCGGCCGCGGACGGTTAGTTTTTTCCTTCGCGATGTGGCGTAGAAGTCCAGCTGGATCAAGCGTTGTCCACCCGTGCGCCAAGCCCGCGAGGCCGGCCGCGCGGGCCGCGCCGGGGCGTGCATTTTCGGCCAGCA
This sequence comes from Longimicrobium sp., assembly GCA_035689035.1. GTDB lineage: Bacteria > Gemmatimonadota > Gemmatimonadetes > Longimicrobiales > Longimicrobiaceae > Longimicrobium. The sequence goes on from DASSME010000549.1 coordinate 18,038, forward strand.
TGCGGACGGGTCCGTCCGATCGCCCCCCAGCGAGGCGGTCAGCCGGGTGAACGTGCGCCCGGCCGCGCGGGGCCCGCCGGCGCCCCGGCAGGTTCCGCGAAGACGCAGCATGGCCCACCTCCCGGCGCCCAGGGGCGCCGGGCCTTTCCAGAACCACCTGAACGACGACAGGCAGACGCATGGCGACGGACGCGAAGGAAGACACCCGCACCTACATCGTCCTGGTCAACCACGAGGAGCAGTACTCGCTCTGGCTGGCGGACAAGGAGATCCCGCTGGGGTGGACGGCCGTGGGGAAGCCGGGCTCCAAGGAGGAGTGTCTGGCGTACGTCAAGGAGGTGTGGACCGACATGACGCCGAAGAGCCTGCGCCAGCAGACCGCGGCGAGCTGACCCGGCGCACGGCTTCCGCCGCGCGCACTCCGCGCGAGGGCGGGCCGTCCGCATCTCACGTCGCGCCGGGCTCGCTTCCGAGGCCGGCGCGACGGGTGTCGGGGCCCCCGGCGGGGGCCGGCACCCGCTCCGGCCGGGCGTCGATGCGAGCCACGCGCTCCCGTCCGCCGCGCCGTCTCTCGATTCGTCCCCGATCCGGAGGATGCATGCCGCAGGCAGCAAGCCACGTGCAGGACATCATCGAAGCGATGTCGATCAAGTACAACAACCGCGTCTACGAGAAGCGGAGCCGCGGCGAGGACGTGATCGCGCTCTCCTTCGGCGAGGCGTACTTCGACATCCCGCTCTTCCGGTTCGACGACCTCCCGATGCCGGCGCTGTACCACTACTCGCACTCGCGCGGGATCCCCGAGCTGCGCGCGCTGCTGGCCGAGTACTACGCCAGCCGCTACGGCGTGCCGGTGGACCCGGCCACCGAGATCGTGGTGACCGCCGGGTCCAAGATCGCGCTCGCCATGGCCTTCATGGCGATCCTGGCGCCGGGTGACGAGGTGCTGATCCAGGAGCCCGCGTGGGTCAGCTACCCCGAGCAGGTGCGGCTCTGCCACGGCCGCCCCGTCCGCATCCCCTGGGACGTGGAGATCGCCGACTACGGCCGCTTCATCACCGGCCGCACGCGCGCGATCGTGGTGAACAACCCCAACAACCCCACGGGGAAGCTGGTGAGCGACGCCGAGTGGCGGGAGCTGCACCGCATCGCGGAAGCGCACGACTGCTTCATCGTCTCGGACGAGGCGTACAGCGACTACGTGCTGGACCCCGGCGACTTCGTCTCGGCCGCCGCGCACGACCCGGCGAAGGCGCACACGATCGTCTGCAACACCCTGTCGAAGAACTACGGGATGTCGGGGTGGCGGATCGGGTACGTGATCACCAACGCGGAGCTGCTCTACCAGATCCTGAAGCTGAACCAGCACCTGATCACCTGCCCCGCCACGGTGCTCGAGCAGTACATGGCGCGGCACTTCCACGAGGTGCTGCGCATCACCGCGCCGCAGATCCGCGCGGTGGTGGAGAAGCGCGCCGAGGTGGCGCGCATGCTGGACGAGGCGGGGCTGCGCTACCTCCCCGGCGAGGGGACCTTCTACCTGTTCGTCTCGATCCAGGGGAGCCGCCTGGGGTCCGAAGAGTTCTGCACGCGGCTGGTGGACGAGCGCGGGGTCAGCACGGTGCCGGGGATCGGCTACGGCGATTCGTGCGACCAGTTCATCCGGCTCTCGGTCGGCTCCGAGAGCATGGAGCGGATCCGCCGCGGCGTGGAGCAGATCGCCGAGTTCCTCCGCGAAACCGCGGCCGGGGAGCCGGGCGTGGCGCCCGGGGAGCGGAGCGGAGCGCACCGGCGGCCGGGCGAGCCCGCCGGGGTCGCCTGAGGTTTCGAACGCGCAAGTCCGTGCGCGGATCCGGCCTGGTCACCCCGCCGGCCGCCGGCGCCCCGTACGCTTGACATCCACGCCGGATCTGGCGGGTTGACACCCGCGCGGGTTTTGCCGAAAGTGAGTCCGTAAACAGACGGATTGTGCTCCGCAGAACCCCCGACATGGCGCACCCGTCGCGCAATTCGCGCCCGCGCCCGGCCGCGTCCCTGCGGTTTGCCCGATACGGCGCGGTGAGCGTGGGCGCGGCGCCGGGCACCGCCGATCGCGGCGCGCGGCAGGCGCCCGCGGGCCGGCGGCGGCGCCCCCTTGCACGCCCGGAGCGGGGAGTGGAACGGCGGAGGCCGTGGGGAAGATCGCGCGGAGCGGAAGCCGCGAATTTCGCGAGGGCGGGGACGATCGACCGGGCGGCGACGCGGACGCAAGGCGGGGAAGGGAACGCATCGGCCGGGCATCGCTCGCCCGGCGCGGGCCCACGCAGGGGCGCGGATGCGCCGGACCACCATCACGGAAACCATCTCGTACACGATGACGCTGCACGCCGAGCCCGCACCCGGCCTCTTCCGGATCCCCGCCGTCGCCGTCCGCGACCCCGAGCGGCGGCCGCGCCACGTCCTCTCCATCCTCGACCTGTCGGGCGACGAGGTGGCGTACCTCGCCCGGCGCGCGGTGCGCATCAAGCAGGCGCCCACCGCCCCGCAGACGCTGCGCGGCCGCACCGTGGGCGTCTACTTCCGCAAGACCTCCACCCGCACCCGCACCAGCTTCGTGGTGGGCGCCGGGCGGCTGGGGGCCACCGTGGCCACCTTCGGCCCCGCCGACCTGCAGACCAACACGGGCGAGACGCTCGAGGACACCGCGCGCACCCTGGCCGGCTACCTGGACGTGCTGGTGATGCGCACCAACGAGAGCGTGGAGGAGATGAAGACCTTCGCCGCGTACCCGGGGATGTCGGTGGTCAACGCGCTCTCGGCCGACGAGCACCCCACGCAGGCGGTGGCCGACCTGGCCACCCTGCTGGAGCACTTCGGGCGGCTGGAAGGGCTGCACGTCCTCTACTGCGGCGAGGGGAACAAGTCCGCCGCCTCGCTGGCGCTCGCCCTGGGCCGCGTCCGCGGGGCGCGCCTCACCCTGGCCACGCCCGAGGGGTACGGGCTCGACCGGCGGGTGCTGGCCGCCGCGCGGGCCCTGGCGGCCGAGCACGGCGCGGCGGTGGACGAGACGCACGACCCGGCCGCGCTCCCGCGCGGGGTGGACGCGGTCTACACCAGCCGCTGGCAGGAGATGGGGGTGAGCAAGCCGGACCCGGCGTGGCGCGAGTCGTTCCGCCCCTTCGCCGTCACCCGCGCCCTGATGGAGCGCGTGTCGGGCCCGGCGACGGTGTTCATGCACGACCTCCCCGCGGTGCGCGGCGAGGACGTGGAGGACGAGGTGCTCGACGGGCCGCGCAGCCTGGCCTGGGTGCAGGCGCAGCACAAGCTGTGGAGCGCGATGGCGGTGCTGGAGTGGTGCGGCGCGGGCGTGGTGGACCACGAGATCTCCGCGCCGCCGGCGCCGCGCAGCGCCTGACCCGGGCCATGCAGCCAGCACTCCGCCCCGCCGCGCCGCACGCCGGCGGCTTCCGCCTGGGGCACGGCGAGATCCACGCCCACCACGGCGAGATCGTGCAGGGGATGTTCCATTCGGGCGACGGCACGGTGGAGCACGGGCTGGTCACCCTGCCGTGCCCGCTCTTCCACACGCGCGCGCACTTCCGCCCCCTCCCCGCGGGGCCGCTCACGGTGGAGCCGGGCGACCGCTCGCGCTCGCGCGCCGCCGCGCGCCTCACGCTCGACGCGCTGGGCCGCACCGGGTGGGGCGGGTCGCTGCGCATCGAGAGCAACGTTCCCGTGCAGTGGGGGTGCGGCTCGTCGACCACCGACGTGCTGGCCACCATCCGCGCGGTGGCCGACGCCTTCGGCAGGGCGCTGGAGCCGGAGTGGATCGCCACGCTCGCCGTGGCCGCCGAGACCGCGTCGGACTCGCTGATGTTCGGCCCCGGCCGGGCGGTGCTCTTCGCGCAGCGCCGCGGCCGCGTGCTGCTGGACCTGGGCGGGCCGCTTCCCGCGGTGCGGGTGCTGGGCTTCAACACCGAGGGGCAGCGCGGGGTGGCCACGCTCGCCCTGCCGCCCGTCCCCTACTCGGCGTGGGAGATCGAGGCCTACCGCCCGGTGCTGGGGCTGCTGCGCCGCGCGGTGGAGGAGCAGGATCCCGCGCTGCTGGGGCGCGTGGCCACGGCCAGCACCGTGCTCATGCAGCGCCACCGCCCCAAGCGGCACATGCCCGAGCTCCTGGGGCTCGCCCGCGAGGCGGGCGCCTTGGGAGTGCAGGTGGCGCACAGCGGCACGGTGGCCGGCTTCCTCTTCGAGCCCGGGGCCGGGGCCGCCGAACGGATCGAACACGCGCGGGGCGGCCTTCGCCGGCTGGGCCTGCGCGCGAGCTGGGAGTTCTCCACCGAGCCCGCCCCGCACCCGGAGGTCGCCGCGTGAGCGGACCCGTGATCAACGCCAACTTCGTGGACGCCCTGGCGCTCCCCCGCCTGGTCTGGCTCCGGCCCAACCTGGTGGGGCTGGCCTTTCCCCTGATGAAGCTCCTCCCGGCGCGCTACATCGTCCACAAGGCGCTGGAAGAGGGCGACCTGCGGCCG
>DASSME010000550.1:0-10193 GCA_035689035.1 Longimicrobium sp.
ACTCGGCGCCCACGCTGAAGCCGTCGGGCGAGGGCACGCTCTCGAACCCGCTGGAGCGCGCGTCGTCGATCTTCGACTGGTTGAACACGTAGCCGGCCTTGAGCGCGAACCCGCTCTGCGCGCCGAGCGCCGGCGCCACCGCCAGGGCCGCCAGCACGGCCAGTGCGAACGTCGTCTTCTTCATCCTGCTGTGCTCCTTCTTGAACGATGGTCTCCACGCCTCGCGCACGGCCGCGGCGCACCGCGTCCGTTGCACGTTCCGTCTACCCTCCTGATGTGCAACAAGATCCGCCGCGTCCAACAAACACCTGTCACCACGAGAGACCCTGTGGGTGTTCACGGAGCCACGGAGAGCACGGAAATCACGGAGACTACGGAGGACTTCGTCGCAGTTCCTCCGTGGCCTCCGTGCTCTCCGCTGCTCCGTGTTCACGCGGTTGCGGTTGGGTGTGGCGCCGCGCACCACCCCGGCGGCCATCGTGCGCACGAAAGGAAAGTGGAGCGCACCACGCTGTATGTTTTTTGCATCGGGCAAAGGCCTGAGCCCTTCGCAAGCGAGGTACGGGCACGTCAGGCGTTTCCGCGCGCGCGCGTGGGGCGCGCTCCGCGAGGCGCCGCTTCCATCCCCGAAAGCCTTGACGTGGCGAAAGCGTTGCGGGCAGGTTGAGCACGACCCCCTTCGCGGGGGCCCTCCGTCCTTCTCCCCCCTTCCAGGAGGTGCACATGGCGTCAGCGCCCAGTTTCACAACCGACCGCATCCGCAACGTGGTGGTGGTGGGCCACGGTGGAGCGGGGAAGACCACGCTGATCGACGCCTGCTGCCACATGTCGGGCGCCACCCGCCGCCACGGCTCCAGCGCCGACGGCACCGCCCTGACCATGTTCACTCCTGAAGAGGTCTCGCACGGCATCAGCATGAACACCAGCGTGGCCTACGCCACCTGGGACGACGCCAAGATCAACTTCATCGACACCCCCGGCTACCTGGACTTCCTGGGCGAGACCAAGGCCGGCATCCGCGTGGCCGACGGCGCCCTGGTGTGCGTGAGCGGCGTTTCGGGGGTGGAGGTGGGAACCGACCGCGTGTGGGAGCTGGTGCAGGAGCGGCACCTGCCGGCCATGTTCTTCGTGACCATGATGGACCGCCAGAACGCCGACTTCGAGCGCGTCTACACCGACGTGAAGGAGCACCTCACCAACAAGGTGATCCCCGTGGAGGTGCCGATCGGCGCGGGCGAGGACTTCAAGGGGATCGTCAACCTGTTCGCCGACAAGGCGTACTTCTTCCACGAGGACGTGAGCACCGGCGAGTACGACGAGCGCGACATCCCCGACGACCTGCGCCCCACCGTCGACCGCTACTACAACGAGCTGATCGAGACCATCGCCAGCACCGACGACACGCTGCTGGAGCACTACCTGGAGGGCGACACCATCACCCGCGAGGAGGCGATCCACGCGCTGAAGCAGGCCATGCTGCGCGGCGACCTGTACCCCCTCCTGTGCGGCGTGCCGACGGCGGAGTGGGGGACGCGCGTGCTGCTCACCCGCATCGTGGAGCTGATGCCCAGCCCACAGGAGCGCCCCGCCGAAGAGGCCCAGGGGCGCACCGGCAACGTGATCGAGCTGCGCAACCTGAACAGCGACCCCTTCGCCGCGCTGGTGTTCAAGACCACCAGCGAGCCGCACGTGGGCGAGCTCACCTTCTTCCGCGTCCTGGGCGGCAGCATCAAGAACGGCGGCGAGGTGCTGAACACCACGCGCGACAAGCCCGAGAAGCTCACCCACCTCTCCATCGCGCAGGGGAAGGAGCGCTTCGAGGTGGACGAGCTGCGCTCGGGCGACATCGGCGTGGTGGCCAAGCTGCGCGACACGCACACCAACGACACGCTGGCCGCGCCCAACCACCCGCTGCTGCTGAACGGCGTCGACTTCCCCGACCCCGACATCGCAGTGGCGCTGGAAGCCGCCAACCGCAACGACGAGGACAAGCTCTCGGTCGGCCTGCACAAGCTGCACGAGGAAGACCCCTGCTTCGTTGCCGAGTACAACCCCGAGCTGGGGCAGACCATCGCGCGCGGGCTGGGCGAGCTGCACCTGGAGGTGCAGATCGAGCGGCTGAAGCGGAAGAACGGGGTCGAGGTCGTGGTGAAGGCGCCGCGCATCCCCTACCGCGAAACGATCCGCGCGGCGGCCGAGGGGCACGGGCGCCACAAGAAGCAGACCGGCGGCCGCGGCCAGTTCGGCGACGCGCACGTGCGGCTGAAGCCGTTGCCGCGCGGGAGCGGCTACAAGTTCACCGACTCCATCGTGGGCGGGGTGATCCCCGGCAAGTACGTCCCCGCGGTGGACAAGGGGGTGCAGGAGGCGGCGCAGCGCGGCTTCCTGGCCGGCTTCCCGATGGTGGATTTCGAGGCCGAGGTGTACTTCGGCAGCTACCACTCGGTGGACAGCAGCGAGCAGGCGTTCAAGATGGCGGGGATCCTGGCCTTCCACGCCGCCGCCGAGAAGGCGCAGCCGGCGATCCTGGAGCCGGTGATGGAGGTGGAGGTGTTCACCCCCGACGAGTTCCTGGGCGACGTGATCGGCGACCTGAACCAGCGGCGCGGGCAGATCCTGGGGATGGAGCAGGCGGGCCGCAGCCAGAAGGTGAAGGCGCTGGTGCCGCAGGCCGAGCTGTACAAGTACAGCACCACGCTGCGCTCGCTCAGCCAGGGCCGCGCCACGCACGTGCGCCGCTTCCACAGCTACCAGGAAGTGCCCGCGCACGAGGTGCCCAAGCTGGTGGAGTCCGTGAAGAAGGAGCGCGAGGAGCTGGCCGCGGCCAAGTGACGGCCCTCTCCGCGGAATGATCCACGAAGCCCCGGCGTCCGCGCGGACGCCGGGGCTTCGTTCACGGAGCGGAGCGGAGCGGTGCCGAGGCCGGGGCCGGGGCGGGGCTGGGGCCGAGGCCGGGGCCGGGGCCGGGCTGGGACCGGGCAGGGGCCGGAGCCGCCGGGCGGTTGAAAGCGCGGCAACCACGGCCCGAAGTCCGCCTTCGCGCCGCCTTCGCGGACTCCCACCCGGGGCATCCGCGTGCCACGAGGACCTTCTCGCGGTCCGCGGCGATGCTGGGAGCGGGGCCGCGTCACCCCGCAGGACTCTGGACGCCGGCACCAGCCTGTCGCACCTCCGCGAAACCAATGGGCCGCTTCATCCGGTCAGCACGCCGTGCCGTGACGACGGCCTTTCGCCGCCGGGCGGGGGCGCGTATCGTGACGCCGTTCGCGAGCGAAGTCGCAAACTTCCCCACATGACGAGAGACTGATGAAGAAGCTCCTGTTCGCAGCGGCGGCCGCCGCGCTGGTCGCCGGGCCGGCCGCGGCGCAGATCCCGCACATCACGCCGTTCAGCTTCGAGGGCCGGGCCGGCGTGGCCCTGCCCACCGGCGACTTCAACGACGGCGTGGACCCGGGCGTGGAGTTCAGCGGCAGCATCACCTACCACGCCATTCCCCTGGTCGGCATCTACGTGGGCGGCACCTACGCCAAGTTCTCGGTCGACGAGGACGACGTGGACCTTTCGGACGCCGGGCTGGACGTGGGCGCGCGCATCGGCATCCCCACTCCGCTGATCCCGATCGACCCGTGGATCAAGGCAGGCGTGGTGGTGCACCAGGCCCGCGTGAGCGACGCGGGCGTGACCGACCACACCGACTGGGGCACCGGCTTCGAGGTGGGCGGCGGCCTTGGGTTCGGCTTCGGGCCGGTGTCGGTCACGCCGGGGATCAGCTACGTGAAGTACAACAGCACCATCGGCGAGGGGACCGACGCGGAAGACGCCCACGTCAGCTACCTGAAGGCCGACATCGGCGTCCGCATCCGCATCTGACCGCGATTGCATGACATCAACCAGACGGCGGGCCGGGAGCGATCCCGGCCCGCCGCTCGTTTTGGTGGGGCACCCTGCCCCCGCGCTCTTGCGCCGCGGCGGCGAATCCCCTGAATTTCGGCCAACCAGATTGATCCAGGGGGGAGCATGGCGGACGCGGACGGCGGGCGCACGGCGCTGGTGCTGGGCGCCACGGGGCTGGTGGGCGGCCACTGCCTGGAGTTGCTGCTGGGCGACGGCGCGTGGAGCGGGGTGACGGTGGTCGCGCGCCGCCCCTCCGGCCGCGCGGACGCCAGGCTCCGCGAGGTCGCGGCGGACTTCGGCCGGCTGGGCGAGGCGGCGGACGCCTTCGCGGCCGATGACGTCTTCTGCTGCCTGGGGACCACGATCCGGAAGGCCGGCTCGCAGGAGGCGTTCCGGCGGGTGGACCACGATTACGTCGTGAGCGCGGCCGAGCTGGCGCGGCGGCAGGGGGCCACGCGCTTCCTGCTGGTCACCGCGCTGGGGGCCGACCCCGGCTCGCGTGTCTTCTACAACCGGGTGAAGGGCGAGGCCGAGCGCGACGTGACCGCGCTTCCGTTCGAGGGCGTGGCGCTGCTGCGCCCGTCGCTGATCCTGGGCGAGCGCGACGAGCGCCGCTCCGCCGAGGCGCTGGCGCAGAAGGCGGCGCCGCTGCTGTCGCCGCTCCTGTTCGGCCCGCTGCGCAAGTACCGCGCGATCCCCGCGCGTGCCGTCGCCCGCGCGATGGTGCGGCTGGCCCGGGAGCGGTTCTCCGGCGTGCGCGTGGTGGAGAGCGACGAGATCGCGGCGCTCGGCCGCTGACGGACTGCGTCGCCGAGCGGGGTTCGACCGATCGGCGGATCTTCGCATGGGAGTGCGCGAAGGCGGGACTTCGGGCCGTGGTTGCCGCGGATTCATCCGCCCGGGCTGGTTGGACGGAATGGGATGTGGCGGGCGGGGAGTGGACTTTCGCGGCCGGCCGTTGCATCGTAGGAGAAACACGAGATCGAACGTTCTACACCGTACTGCCCGAAAGCGGGTTCCACATGGCGCGGGGCTATACCGACCCCAACCTTCCGGACGGGATCGTGAAGCTCCCGCCCGAGCCGGCGGACCCCGGCGGCGGCTGCGGCCTGCGCGGATGCCTGTACGGCGTGGTGGCACTGTTCGCGCTGCTGCTGGCCGCCATGGTGGCCATCGCCCTGTTCCGCGTGTGGCAGACGCCCGTCGTCACGCCCTGACGCGCACCGATCCCCGTGAAGGAGCCCCGACTCATGTTCCGCGCGCTGAAGCTGTACGCCCTGCTGGCAACCACCCTGTTCGCCACCGCCGCCTGCACCGGCCACGGCAACGACGCCCCGCGCCCGCACGAGGAGACGTCGGTGAACATCGACAACCAGGCGTGGCTCGACGTGAACGTCTACGCGCTCTCGGGCGGCCAGCGCACGCGCCTGGGGACGGTGACCGCCCACGCGTCGCGCACCTACCGCATCCCCGACAGCATCGTGGGGCTGGGGCGCGAGCTGCAGTTCCTGGTGGACCCGGTGGGGAGCAACGCGCAGGGCACCAGCTTCAACATCTACGTGACGCCGGGCACCACCGTGCGGCTTACGGTGCCGCCGCAGTTCGCGCGCTGACGTTCCCGCGGCGGCGCTGGGGCGGAGAACGACGGGCGGATGCGGATCTACGCCATCAGCGACCTGCACGCCGACATCCGCGAGAACCGGCGGCTGCTGGAGCGCATCCCCGCGCGCGAGCACCGGGGCGACGCGCTGATCGTGGCGGGCGACGTGGCCGACGCGCTCCCGGTCGTCCACCACACGCTGGCGATGCTGCGCGACCGCTTCGCCCTGGTCTTCTTCGTCCCCGGCAACCACGAGCTGTGGGTGCGCAACGACCCGCGCGACTCGCTGGAGAAGTTCCAGGCGGTGCTCGACGCCTGCCGCGCGGTGGGCGTGCTGACCACCCCCGCGCGCGCCGGCGGCGCCTGGGTGGTGCCGCTCTTCTCGTGGTACGACGCCGGGTTCGACGAGCGGGGAGAAGCCGACGAGAGCACGCTCGAGGCGTGGGCCGACCGCTACTTCTGCCGCTGGCCCCCGGGGACCGGGCGGGTCGACCGCCACTTCCTGGCGCTGAACGAGCCGCACCTGCGGCGCTACGACGCACCCGTGGTCTCGTTCTCGCATTTCGTGCCGCGTACCGACCTGCTCCCGTCCGTGCAGTCGCTGCTCTTCAAGGGGCTGCCGCTGGTGGCCGGGAGCGTGGAGATCGACGCGCAGGTGCGGCGGCTGGGCTCCGCGGTGCACGTGTACGGCCACACCCACATCCCCGTCGACCGTGTGGTGCAGGGCGTGCGCTACGTGCAGAACCACATGCGCGAGGAAGGCGCGGGCGAGGGTGGGCTGCTGCTGCGCGTATGGGACGACGCGATGAAGGATGCGACGGGGCCCTCCCGGTAACGCCATCCGGCGCGCCCCCGGAACCGATCTGGACAAGACAATCCACGGAGAACGAGCGTCGCCTGAGCCTGAGATGAGCGACTACGACCGCGGCCATCCCCCGGGGCACGACCCCGACACGCCGATCGGCGCCCCGCCGATCGAGCGGGTGACGGCGCGCGTGAACGGCACCGCGATCCCGCAGGGGCTGCTGGTGCCCGACGCGTGGATGCCCAGCCTGTTCGTGCGGCTGAGCCTGGCCGAGGTGAGCTGGTTCGCGCGGGTGCCGGTGCGGCGCGCGGCGCAGGTGTGCTCGGCGGCCACCGCCCAGGAGCCGCGGGTGCGGCACGTGGTGGACCGCTATTTCGACACGCGGGACCGCGAGCTCTTCGGCCGGCGCGTGTCGGTGCGGCTACGGCACCACGTGGAGCCGGTGCGCGAGATCGCGTACGAGATCATCGCCGTGGGGTGGGGCGCGCACGCGGCCGGCGGGCGGCTGGTGGACGGGTTCGTGCAGACCTTCCAGCACAACGAGGCGGGCGACATCCCCCGGCTGCTGGAGCGCTTCCGCGCGCATGGGTACGAGCAGGTGGCCTGCTTCGACAAGACGCGCTACACCTGGGAGCTGTCCCCCAGCAAGAGCAGCGATGCACGCGGAAAGCGGCTGCAGTCGGCCGAGCGCACCGGCGTGGTGGGCGTACGCGGGTGGCTGCGGGTGAACGACTTCGGGATGAAGGTGGACGTGGACGAGCTGCACGGCTCCCCCTTCCCCGAGCCTTCGATCGTGGAGGTGGAGTACGACCCGGCGCGCCGGAGCACGGCGGCCCCGCTGGTGGAGCGCATCCGCGGCGCGCTCGCCGGCGAGCTGCGCGAGAAGGAGTTCAACAAGATCGCCCACCTGCTGGGCGGCCGGATGTAACCCGCGGTGCTGAGTGCGTGGTGCCGGCGGAGGAATCGCTGCGCTCTCGACCCTCAGCACTCAGCACTCAGCACCCAGCACCCAGCACCCAGCACCCAGCACGGCGTTCGTCCCCTCGAACCCGCTCCCCCGACTGCCATGGCCCAGGCACAGCCCGACTACTTCCTTCCCGGCGAGCAGCTGGTGATCCGCGACGCGTGGCGCCGGCCGGCGTCTCCCGTCCACCGCGCGGCGCGGGTGTGGGCGCCGGCGCGGCTGCATTTCAACGTGATCGACTTCTTCCAGATGCAGCCGAAGGTCGCCGGCGGGGGCGGCTTCGGGTTCAGCACCGGCGGCGTGGCGGCCGAGGTGGAGGTGAGCGTGGGCGAGCCCGCCGGCGCCGGGATGGTGCCCACGGCGCGGCACCTGGCCCGGCTGTTCGGCGAGATGGTGGGGTACGACGGCGACCAGGTGCGCGTCGAGGTGAGGAACCGCATCCGCAACATACACAGCGGCTTCGGGTCGAACGTCACCTTCAACACGGCCGTCCTTTCCGCGCTGAACGCGCTCTTCGGCACCCCGTTCTCCGTCCCCGAGATCTGGGAGATGCTCACCACCAACTTCGTGGAGAACTCCGACGCCAGCGCGGGGCACATCCTGTGGGGGATGGACACCGGCGTGGGCGAGGCGTGCCTGCAGTACGGCGGGCTGGTGTGGGTGGACCAGTTCGCGCGCTACGTCGGCAGCGCCGACACCGCCGGGCTGTGGGTGGTGACTGCCGGCGGCGACACCGAGGCGCTCAAGAGCGAGCGGGTGCGCGCCTTCAGCCAGCAGGGGGTGCACGGCATCGGCGACCTGGACGAGCGCGAGAGCCTGGTGAACATCTGCTTCGGCTACCAGCGCGAGTACCATGAGCGGGTGATCGACTTCCTGGAGCGGCGGATGAAGCCCGCGCTGCTGCGCAACGACGCGCGGGCCTTCCTTGCGCACGGCTGGGAGCTGAACGAGATCGGCACCTACCTGGTGATGGAGGAGCTCTGGCGGAAAGACGTGGTGCGCGGCGCGATGCAGGTGGCCCGCGAGGCCGGCGCGCTCTACGCCATGATGAGCTCCGCCGGCCCCTCAATCTTCGCCATCGCCGAGGGCGAGGACGCGGCGAGCCGCGTGTCCGAAGCGCTGGAGCGGCGCTTCGGCGAGTTCTTCAGCGGCTTCGCGGCGGGCCCGGCGGGGGTGAAGATGCGGATCGACCTGGTGGAGTAGCTTCGTGACATCTCCCCGGAGAGGGCGGGTCTGGGCGGGAGTTTGCGAGTAAACTCGCGGCCTCGCGGCTACAACGGCACGCAGTCCGCCTGCGCGGACATCGACGGCGGCGGGGGCGGACCGGGGAGAGCCTACCGGTACCCCCGGCCGCCGGTCATCTTTGATCCACGAGTCGACATCTTCCCGCAGTCACCCCCCGTCCCAACCCGCGGGCAACCATCCCCCGCGATCCGGCATCCGATTCTGCCAGAAGGACACCGCTAGCGGAGCCGCATGGAGGACCACGAGCTCGTAACCCTCGCCCGAGGCGGCGACGGCGGCGCCATACGGGCGCTGTACCAGCGACACGCGTCCCGCGTGTTCGCCGTGGTGCGGCGTCTGGCCGGTGACGACGCCCTGGCCGAGGACTGGGCGCAGGAGGCGTGGGTGCGCGTGATCCGCGCGCTTCCCACCTTCCGCGGCGACTCGGCGTTCTCCACCTGGCTGCACCGCGTGGCCATCAACAGCGCCCTGCACGGCCGCCGCAGCCGCGAGCGCAAGGCCGGACGCGAGACGGCGATCGACGACAGCCACTCGGTGCGCCCCGGCGGCGGCGACCCGCTGCTGCGGCTGAAGCTGGAACGGGCGATGGAGCGGTTGCCCGAAGGGATGCGGCGTGTGCTGGTCCTGCACGACGTGGAAGGATACACCCACGAAGAGATCGGCGAGATGCTGGGGATCAACCCCGGCACCTGCAAGAGCCAGCTCTTCAAGGCGCGGGCGAAGATGCGGGCGCTGCTGAGCCCCGCTGCCGTCCGCGACGAGGAGGTACAGACGTGCAACACCTGACCCTGGAAGCGCTCGCCCGCCTGGTGGACGAGCCCCCCGGCCCCGACGAGGCCGCGCACGTGGCCAGCTGCCTGGTCTGCCGGCGCGACCTGGACGAGATGCGCGCGCAGACCGATGCGCTCGCCGGGCTGGACGACCAGGATCCCGCCCCCGAGGCCTGGTTCCGCCTCGAGACCGCGCTGCGCGCCGAGGGGCTCATCCGCGACGAGCCGGTGAGGCCCGCCGCCCGGTACGCGGGGCGCGGATGGCTGCGCATCGCCGCGGGTGTCGCGCTCTTCCTGCTGGGCGGCGCGGCGGGGGTGTACCTGCGCGGCCACTCGCCCGGGCGGGTGGCGTCGCGGCCCGAGACGATGCGCGGCGATCCCGTGGTGGTGCGGCCGGGGGCCGATGGCGGGCGCTTCGCGTCGTCGCGGCCCGTCGCCGGGCCGGACGTGGAGATGGAGGGGCCGATGGTGGTGGAGCCGGTCACGGGAATGTCCGGCGCGCGGCTCACCTCCACCGGCGGCTCGGGGACGGCGCCGGCGCCTCGCCGCCGCCCGCCGTCGCCCGCCGAGGCCGCGGCCGCGCGCGAGCTGGCCGAGGCCGAGGCGGGGTACCTGGCGGCGCTGCAGCGCTACGCCAACATCGCCGACCCGCAGTCCGGCGCCGACGCGGCGACACGGATGGCCGCGCTGGAGCGGATGGTGGCCACCACCCGCGCCGCGCTGGAGAGCGCGCCCGACGACCCGGTGATCAACGGCTACCACCTGGCCGCCCTGCGCGAGCGCGACGAGCTGCGCCGGCAGATGGCGCAGACGGCGGAGAACGACTGGTTCTGAAGGGCGGTGCTGAGTGCTGAGTGCTGAGTGCTGAGTGCTGAGTGCTGAGTGCTGAGTGCTGAGTGCTGAGTGCTGAGTGCT
>DASSME010000551.1:0-5262 GCA_035689035.1 Longimicrobium sp.
AAGAGCTTCCTCCCGCACGCGGCGTCGCTGCGTCAGGCTTTCGCCCATTGCGCAAGATTCCCCACTGCTGCCTCCCGTAGGAGTCTGGGCCGTATCTCAGTCCCAATGTGGCCGATCATCCTCTCAGATCGGCTACGCGTCATAGCCCTGGTGAGCCGTTACCCCACCAGCTAGCTGATACGCCGCGAGCCCCTCCACGCACGCCCCCTTGCAGGGGCTTTCTTCTCCAGGCCATGCCGCCCGGAGAACGTATGCGGTATTAGCCCGGGTTTCCCCGGGTTATCCCCCATGCATGGGCAGGTTGCTCACGTGTTACGCACCCGTTCGCCACTGGCACCCGGCCGAAGCCCGATACCCGTACGACTTGCATGTGTTAAGCGCGCCGCCAGCGTTCGTCCTGAGCCAGGATCAAACTCTCCATTAGAGATTTCGATTAGCTCGATCGGAACAAACGTTGTTACGCTTGTTCGGAATACCGTTGACTAGATCTCGTTCCCGGCCTTTCGGCCGGTCCGGGAGACGGTACGCCCCCGGCGAGACCCGCACGGACATCCCACACCCTGATTGTCAAACATCGGTCGCGATTTTTCTCGCGAGCAAGAAGCGAATGATAACCCAGACGGGGGCTCGCGTCAACCCCTGGGCGGGCCGCCTTGCGGGGCCGTCCACCGCGCGGACGGAGACAAACGGGCCGGGGGCCCCGGCCGGGGACCACCGTAGGATAGGCTTCGTGGGCCGCCGGAGCGGGCGGGGATCAGAAGTCGTCGTCGCCGGCTTCCTCGTCCTCGTCCCAGCCCTCCTCCTCGTCCCACTCGTCCTCGTCGTCGTCCCACTCGTCTTCGTCGTCCCAGTCGTCCTCTTCCTCGAGGTCGTCCTCTTCTTCCCAGCCTTCCTCGCGGTCGGCGTCCCAAGCATCCTCTTCTTCGTCCTCGAACCGAGCGACGAAGGCTTCCTCGAGCGCGAGCTCCTCACCGATCGCCGGGTGAGCCATCACGTTCGGCATCCGAAGTCTCCTGTGGACGAGTTCATGGGTGGTCCCCCCCACGGGCGCGGACGGCAAGGACGGTGCCGCCCAAGAAGCCCCCGTTCGGCGGGAAAGTAAAGGGCGTCCGAAAGGTGTCAAGCCCTTTGTGCGGGCCGCGGGGCGCACCGCGCGCCTCCGGCGCCACCGCGACGCACGCCGCGCGGCGCCGTGGCGGACCAGGGAGGTGACCGCTCTCCCACGGTCTTTGCCGTGCGGCGCGCCGCCCGGGGAAACATCCGCGGCGGCGCACGGGTGTCAGAATCAGGCGCACGGGACCGTTGCATGCAGTGAAACACACGCGCACCATGGTGCAAGCGCGGGCACGCCTCCCACCTGGCTCCCCGCCCCTCCGCGCACGCACCCGCCGCCCGCGTCCCGGCCGGTCGTCCGGCCGAGCCCGCCACCACAAGGAGGACGTCGTGAAACCGCTGCCCCGGCTCCTGTACCTCGCGCTGGCTCCGCTCGCCCTCGCCGCCTGCGGAAGCGCCGGCACCTCCGAAACCCGCCTGGCGTCGCCGGAGCCGTCGGCGGGGAGCGGCGGCACCCAGTCGGCGGTGGTGCTGGACGGCGACGAGCTGGCCGCGGGCGAAAGCCTGCTGCGCTCGCTGGTGGGGCGCATGGCCAACATCGAGGTGCTGGCCTCCAACCGCGGCTGCCCCGAGGTGCACCTGCGGGGGCGGCAGAGCATCCTGGCCTCGCCCGGGCCATCGATCTACGTGGACGGCGCGCGGGCGGTGAACACCTGCGTGCTGGACGAGATCGCCCCCAGCGAGGTGCGGCGGGTGGAGGTGTACCCCATGGGCGTGCACATCGGCTACGCCTCGGACCGCAACGGGCTGATCCTGGTCTTCATGCGCGACGGCACCGACGGCTGACGCACGGTCCAGCCATACTCCTTCGATACGCGGAGAGCGCGGAGCGTTGTACTATCCTGGTCTCGGGCGAGGCGGGCGCAATCGCCTCACCCGGCGTGCAGAACGATATGCCACCACCGCCGGGCGTGACGCGGCGGCGTGAGACCAGCCTGCCGCGCGATCCAGCATGATGAGGATGCGACATCCGCCTGTCTGACCGCCGTCATGTCACGGACGTGACACCGGGGACATGGAAACACGGGGGAACCGCCTTGGTTTCCTGTGTCTCCGTGTCCTTTCGTGTCTCCGTGGCCGTGTGATGCCGATCCGGCCGAACTGCGTCCTCAGGTCACGCAGGAAGACACCCGACGCGACGAGGTACTCCCTTCCTCGGCGCACTCCGTTCCTCCGTGTGACGCTCTTGAGTAATGCCGGTGGAGGGTTGTGTTCGCGGATCCGGCACGCGAGACGATGCGGTACCGCCGCACCGAACGAACGCCCCCGGCGGAGCAGGCTCCGCCGGGGGCGTTCGTTCCTGGATCCTCCGGAGAGGACGTCAGGCGGCCGGGTGGATCACGGCTGGACCGTGTTCCACCACACCGGCTTGTCGTACAGCGTGCCGCCGCCGTTGGCGGCCACCGCGGCGCTCCAGTTCTCGTTGTTGGTCGACTGCTCCGAGGCCGGATAGAAGACGCGGAACGGGATCTTCTGCACCTGCGCGCCCGGGGCGGGCGTCAGGTACGGGTGGTGCACGCCGCCCACCGTCTCGCGGCGCCACGAGGCGTACTGCTCGGGGCCGTTGGCGTACAGCGAGATCCACTTCTGGAAGTAGATGCTCGCCAGACCGGCGTACGCCACCTTGGGCTGCGCCAGGTACGCGTCGATGTCCGCCGTGGCGATGCCGTACTGCTCCATCGAGGCGCGGATCCCCGCCGTGTACAGCGCGGCGGCGCTCTCGCCCGTCCACCCCTTGGCCGCGGCCTCGGCGCGCAGGAACAGCACCTCGGCGTAGCTCATCATCACCGAGGGCGCCGTGGGATCGTTGCGGAACGCCGACCCGATCGGCGAAAGCGCGTCGAAGTCCTCGGGCGTCTCGGTCCCGTTCTGGTAGCCGCAGTAGTCGCCCCCGCCGGCGCAGCCGTTGGGAGCCGGGTCGGCGTACACGAACAGGCGCGGGTCGTTCACGGACTCGAGCGAGTCGACCATGGTCTGGCTGATCACCTGGTCGTAGCGCCCGCCCTCGTGGAACACCGCGTAGATCGGGTTGTCGCTGGGCACCGCGCCCGTGTAGTGCAGCGCGGCGTTGTCGGCGTTGTTGGTGAACACCCCGCCCGGGGCCGCCAGGGCCGCAAGGAACTCCGTGCGCGCCTTGGTGGGGTCCACGTTCGAGATGCGCATGGCCATGCGCAGCCGCAGCGAGTTGGAGAACTTGCGCCACTTGGTCACGTTGCCGCCGTAGATCTCGTCCTCGTCACCGAAGGAGGTGCCGGCGGGCGCGATCATGTTGCTGGCGGCCGTGAGCTTGGCCAGCATCCCGTAGTAGATGTCCTTCTGCGCGTCGTACTTCGGACGCGCGCCCGTGGCGCCCTTCAGCGCCTCGCTGTACGGGACGTCGCCCCAGGTGTCGGTGATGATCTGGAACGTCCACTGCTGCAGGATGCTCCCGATCGCCACGTAGTTGGGGCGGCTCAGGCTGTCGCCCTGGTCGATGATGCGCTGCATGTCCATCAGCGCGTCGGCGTAGAAGCCCTGCCAGTGCGCGTCGAGGGTGGTGGAGCGCAGCTCGTACCAGTCCTCGTCGATGTACTGGATCTTGGCGAAGCTCTGCGACCACAGCCCGAGCATGGTCAGGTTGTAGTTCGAGCCCAGGGCCCGGGTCACCGCGCTCGCCTCGGCCTGCGGCAGCAGCACGCTGGCCGGCACCGAGGGCGGGTTGTTCGGGTCCACGTTCAGGCCGGTGAGCCCGTCGTCGCAGGCCCCGGCCACCAGGGCCAGGACCAGCGCCGGGGCCACCGCCCGGAAGGTTTTCTTCATCTTGGTCTCCATGGGTGCCTCGGCGCTCAGGGGGTCAGCGAGACCGTGAAGCCGATGCTCCGCGGGGTCGGAAGCTGCTCGCCCTCGATGCCCTGCACGTTGCTGGCGTCGAAGGCGGTCTCGGGGTCGATGTTCGGCGCCTTCGAGTGCAGCCACAGGTTACGGCCGATCGCCGAGAGCGTCATCCCGCTGATCCCCAGGCGGCGCACCGTGGTCTGCGGAAGCGTGTACGCCAGCGACACCTCGCGCAGCTTCCAGAAGCTGGCGTCGTACACGTGCGCGGCGTTGATGTAGTACGAGTTCTCGAAGTAGTTCTGCGCGAGCACGGTGGTGGTGTTCGGCACGTAGTTGCCGTGCTCGTCCACCTGGACGCCCTGCACCACCAGCCCCGGGTTGTTCCAGTCCACCTCGCGGCCCTTCAGGGTGTTCGAGAACACGCCGGTGTAGTCGCCCCACAGGTTGCTGGTGCTGTACAGCTGGCCGCCCTGGTGCGTGTCGAGCAGGAACGACAGCTCCACGTTCCGGAAGCGGAAGTGGTTGTTGATGCCGCCCACCCAGTCGGGCTGGTAGTTGCCCAGCACGCGGCGCACCGGGTCGGCGATCGGCAGACCGTCGGAGCCCAGGATCAGCTGGCCGAAGTACGGGCTGCTCTCGTCGTCCACGCGCAGGTAGTCGGTGCCGAACAGGGTGCCGTACGGCTCACCCTTGCGCGCTTCCACGTTCACGCCCCAGTAGCTCCCCAGGATCAGCGACTTGGTGTCGCCGTTGAGGTCGATCACCCGGCTCTTGTTGTGACCGAAGTTGAGCGTGAGGTCCCACTGGAAGTTGCTCTTCTGGATCGGCACCAGGCGGGCCTGCACCTCGATCCCCTTGTTGCCGATGGCGCCCGCGTTCAGGTACTGGCGGCTGTAGCCCGAGGTGGGCGACACCGGCACCGCCAGGATCTCGTCGCGCGTGGTCTTGCTGTAGTACGCCATGTCCAGGTTGGCGCGGCCGTCGAAGAAGCCGAGCTCCGTGCCGATCTCCCAGCTGGTGGTGCTCTCGGGCTTGAGGTTGGCGTTGTTCAGCGTGTTCGACAGCGTGAACGTGGGGTGCGCGTCGAACTGCTGCAGCGGCAGGTAGGTGGTGATCAGCGAGTACGCCGGCGCGTCGTTACCCACGCGGGTCCACCCGGCGCGCACCTTCCCGCTGCTCAGCACGCTCCCCGACAGGTTCAGCGCGTCGGTGAAGATGAAGCTCCCCGACACCGACGGGTAGAAGTACGAGTTGTTCCCCGCCGGCAGCGTGGACGACCAGTCGTTGCGGCCGGTGAGGTTCAGGAACAGGTAGTCGTGGTAGCCGAACTGCACG
>DASSME010000552.1:0-4270 GCA_035689035.1 Longimicrobium sp.
GGTTCGAAAAGGACCCGTCGTCGGTTCCGGACACGCGCGGTACCTGGTGGCGGCTGCTGTCGCACGGGCTGCCGTACTACGTGGGCTTCGGCACCGGCGGCGGGATCGAGGCGGGGTACCGGCCCAGCTACTACCTGGGCGAGGGCGCCGCGATCGTGTTCCCGGTGCTGCCGCTGCACTTCTCGCCCACCCGCGACGCCGACCGCGACCAGTACTACGCGGCGTACGGCGCGGGCCTGCACTTCCGCGCCTTCCGCGCGCTGGACGTGGAGGGGAGCTACCAGGCGCTGCGCCCGTACGACAGCCCGCTCGGCGCGCCGGTGAGCACCGCCGAGGGCGCGGTGATCGTGGTGGAGAAGCTGCGCGTGGGGGTGCGATACGTCTTCTCGGACCCCGCCAGCGTGTACCCCGGCGCGCGCGGGCTGCGCGTGGACGGCCTTTCGCTCACGGTGGGGCTGCTGGACGCCAACGGTCTGGTCTACTGGACGGGACGCCTGCTGGCGCACTGACGCGGCTCGCCGGGCTTGGGCCGGAACACCGCTCGCAGCGGTCTGCGGTGCGGCGGACCTTGACGCGCGGGGCAAGACCGCATAAATTCCGAAGAACAGAACGCGAGGCTGCGTTGGCACCGGCAACACCGGTGCGTTGGTTCAACCAACGGGCGCCGCTGACTTCCGAACTCCGTAACCAGCTTACGGGTCTCCGCACCGCGGATAGGGGTCAGGGTGCCCGTTGTGCTTTTTGCCTCCGGGGAGTCCACTTCCATACGTTGAAGCCGGCTTCGGTGCGCTTCGACTCCACGCACAGGCTCGGCTTCCTCATCCTCTGGCAGATCCTCTCCGCCAGCTCGATCTTGCCGCGGCTGGCGCCGGGCGCCAGGTGGCCGCCCGCGTAGTGGAACCCCACCGCGCCGGTCAGCAGGTCCACCACCTGGATCAGGTCGTCCTTCTTCGAATCGCGCGGCTCCACGCTCTCGCAGCAGGGATAGTCCAGGCCGCGGTCGCGGGTGGCGGTGGCGTTCAGCGTGTCGCGCAGCGTCTGCAGGCGGCCGCTGCGCTGGAGGTCCAGGGCGTCCAGCCGCACGCGGTAGCGCCACCCCGGCTGGATGCGTGACATCAGCAGCGTCCACCACGCCTTGAAGTAGCCGAGCTCGCGGTCCCCGTCGTTCCAGGCGGCGTTGTCCACCAGGCGGCGGTCGATCACGATGCACTTGTACTTCGCCCGCCCCGCGTTGATGGCCGCCGTCACCAGGTCCACCACGTCGGTGTACAGCGGGTGGACGGACGAACCGGAGCACTTGCTCCACTTCATCTCGTTGGCGCAGTCGTGGCGCGTCCGCGCCTGGGCGATGGCGGCCCGTAGCGTCTCCGCGTGGCGCGCGGGGACCCACACGCCGCCCAGAACGTCGTAGTGCCCGCGCTTGAGCGACTCGTCGCCGTACACCTCCACGATGGGCAGGCCGGTTCGCCGGGGTGGAAGCGAAGGGATGCCGTGCTGGGTCGTCACCGGGCCGGGCGAGTGGAGGTGGCGGGATCGAGGGAGCACGAAAGTGTCCGCCGTGAACACGGCTGTCAAGCGCGACGATGCAAGCGTGGCGCTCCGGTTGCGCGGGAACGTGTCTCGGGTGCGGAAGACGAACGAAGGGCAGCGGAGAGATCCCCGCTGCCCTTCGTTCGTCTTCCGGTGTTCCGCGCCGGCCGGAAGTCAGAGCCCGGTGCTGGTCGTTCGCGGGCGGAGCTGCGCCAGCACGCCGGGGACGTCGTCGGCCAGCACCACGGCCACGTCACCCTCGCCCAGCAGCGCCACGGCACGGGCCACGGCCGCTTCCTCGTCGCGCTCCTGCTCGATCTGGTCGCCGTGCAGGCCGGCCTCGCGCAGACCCTCGACCAGGATCGCGGTGGTCTCGCCCGGGCGGCGGCCGCGCAGGTCTTGGTCTTCCTTCACGATCACCAGGTCCAGCGGGCCGCACGCCTGGCCCACGGCGCGGATGTCCTCGTCGCGGCGGTCGCCGGGGACGGCGATCACGCCGATGCGGCGGCGCGCGGGGATGTTGGCCACCATCTCCATCAGCCCGCCCACCGCGGCGGGGTTGTGCGCGTAGTCCACCAGCACGCGCGCCTCGCCCACCCGCAGCAGGTTCAGCCGCCCGGGCGTCATGCTGGGCGAGGGGAAGAAGGAGAGGAGGCCGGCGCGGATGGTGTCGTAGCGCACCCCCTGCACGTAGGCGGTGGCGATCGCCGCCAGGATGTTCTGCTGCTGGAAGCGCGCGGCGCCGCCCATCATCAGCGGCACCTCGGCCACCCCGGCGATGGGGATGCGCAGCCGGCCGCGGCGGATCACGAAGGTGCCGTCCTCGATGCGCGCGCCGATCCCGCCCCGCTCCACGTGCTCCTCGAAGCGCTCGTTCTCGCCCGGCGGCAGCGTGGAGAAGAAGACGATGTCGGCCGTGGTCCGCTCGCGCATGGCGTAGACCAGGCGGTCGTCGGCGTTCAGCACGGCGTGGCCCTCGCGCTTGACCACCGCGGGGATCACCGACTTCACCTCGGCCAGCTGCTCCACGGTGTTGATGCCGCGCAGGCCCAGGTGGTCGGCGGTCACGTTCAGCACCACGCCCACGTCGCACTCGTCCCACCCCAGCCCGGCGCGCAGGATGCCGCCGCGCGCCGTCTCGAGCACCGCCACGTCCACGGTGGGGTTGGAGAGGATGATGTTGGCCGAGAACGGCCCCGTCATGTCGCCCTCCATCACCAGCCGGTTCTGGAGGTACACGCCGTCGGTGGTGGTGAAACCCACCGTCTTCCCCGTCTGCCGGAAGAGGTGAGCGATCAGGCGCGTGGTGGTGGTCTTCCCGTTGGTCCCCGTCACCGCGATCACCGGGATGGTGTACGCCTGCCCGGGCGGGTACAGCATGTCGATGATCGGGGCGCCCACGTTGCGCGCCGCGCCCTCGCTGGGGTGCGTGTGCATGCGCAAGCCCGGCGCCGCGTTCACCTCGATGATCACCGCCCCGTTCTCGCGGAAGGGAACGGAGATGTCGGGCGAAAGGACGTCGATGCCGGCGATGTCGAGCCCCACGATCCCCGCCGCCATCTCGCACGCGGTCACGTTGTCGGGGTGGATCTCGTCCGTGCGGTCGATGGACGTCCCCCCCGTGGAGAGGTTGGCCGTGGAGCGGAGGTGGACGATCTCGCCCGGAGCGGGGACGGTGTCCCACCCCTGGCCGCGCGCCTTGAGGTGCTCTTCCGTCGGCCCGTCGTCCGGCAGACGCGTGAGGGTGCGCGTGTGGCCCCGGCCGCGGCGGGGGTCGCGGTTGGCCTGCTCCACCAGCTCGCGCACGGTGGCGCGGCCGTCTCCCACCACGTGGGCGGGGACGCGCTCGGCCACGGCGACCAGGCGGCCGTCCACCACCAGCACGCGGTGGTCGCGGCCGCTGACGAAGCGCTCCACCACCACGCGCCGGCCGAACGAGCGGGTGACGGGCCAGGCGGCGCGGATCGCGTCCTCGCTGTCCAGCCGGCCCGAGATGCCGCGCCCGTGGCTGGCGTCCAGCGGCTTGAGGAGGACGGGGAAGCCGATCTCGTGGGCCACCTCGAGCGCGCCCTCGAGCGTGGCGGCGGTGTCGCCCTGGGGCACGGGCAGGCCGATGTTGCCCAGGACGCGGCGGGTGTCGTCCTTGTCCTGCGCGATCTCCACCGCGATGGCGCTGGTGTAGTCGCTCATCGCGGCCTGGATGCGGCGCAGGTTCTTCCCCAGGCCGAGCTGGACGAGCGAGTACGAGTTGAGCCGCCGCACGGGGATGCCGCGCCGCACCGCCTCGTCCACGATCGCGGCGGTGGAGGGGCCGAGCCGCACGTTCTCGAGCAGGTCGTGCAGGTCCTCGACGGCGGCCTCCACGTCGAACGGCTCGCCGGCGATGCAGGCGCGCACCAGGCGGCCGGCCTCGCGCACGGACTGGAGGCCCACGTCCTCCTCCTCGTACGCCACGATCAGCCACCACACGCCGGGATCGCCGCTCTCCACCACGCGCCCGAACGACACGTCGCTCCCGGCCAGCGTCTGCAGTTCCAGGGCGACGTGCTCCATCACGTGCGGCAGGTGCGTCCCCTCTTCCAGACGCGCCGCGAAGCCGCCCTCCGTGCCGCGGGAGCACGGGTGCTCGCGCAGGGAGGGCAGGAGCTCCATCAGCCGCTCGTTGAACCCGGGGATCTGCGTGGAGGGCACGTCCTCCAGGGCGCCCAGGGTGACGTCGCAGGCGATGACGGGGGCCAGC
>DASSME010000553.1:0-17434 GCA_035689035.1 Longimicrobium sp.
CAGGGGACAGGGGACAGGGGACAGGGGACAGGGGACAGGGGACAGGGGACAGGGGACAGGGGAATGGAAACCTCTTCGACGCGACGGGTTAGCTCGCATCGGGACCTTACGGTTTGGCAGAAGGCAATGGATCTCGCGGTAGAGATCTATCGTCTCTCGCACCTCTTTCCCAGGGACGAAACATACCGGCTCGTCTCGCAGATTACGCGTGCGGCAGCCTCCGTTCCGGCCAACATCGCCGAGGGGGACGCGCGCTCCACCACGCGGGATTACGCCCATTTCCTCTCGATCGCAAAAGGCTCTCTGATGGAAACGGAGACCTTCCTGATGCTCGCAGTCCGGCTGGGCTACCTGAACGAACATGCTGCGGCATCCGCGTTCAGCTTGATCACGCAGATCAGCAAGATGCTCACTCGCCTGCGTACCCGATTGATCTAAGCCGTTCTCGGCTGTCCCCCCGTCCCTGTCCCCGTCCCTGTCCCCTGTCCCCTGTCCCCTGTCGTTCCCTCCGTACATCTACCTCGCCCGCGCGGTTGCCGTATCCCGCGCAGCCACATAGATTCCGGCCACTTCCTCACCGATCGCGGTCCCCGTCGCCGGCACGGCCGGCGCGCCTCCCCGTTCCCGCTCAGGATGGCGTCCGAAGACACCCCGCTGATGCTGCAGTGGCGCGAGATCAAGGCGCGCCACCCGGACGCGCTCGTCTTCTTCCGCGTCGGCGACTTCTACGAGCTGTTCAACGACGACGCCGTCGAAGGGTCCAGGCTCCTCGACCTGACGCTCACCTCGCGCAACAACGGCGGGAGCAAGGCCCCGCTCGCCGGCATCCCCGCGCACGCGCTGGAAACCTACCTCCGCCGGCTGGTGGCGGCCGGCCGCCGCGTGGCCATCTGCGACCAGGTGGAAGACCCCGCGCTCGCCAAGGGGCTGGTCCGCCGCGAGGTGACCGAGATGGTCACGCCCGGCGCCGTCTTCAGCGACAGCCTGCTGGACGCGCGCCGCAACAACTTCCTGGGCGCCATCGCCGGCGACGCGGCGGGCGAGGGAACGGTCGGGCTCGCGCTGGGCGACCTCACCACCGGCGAGATGTCCGTGCGCCGCGTCGGCTGGGAAGAGCTGCCGGACGCGCTGGGCGTGTTCCAGCCCGCCGAGCTCCTTCTCCCCCGCACCTGGGAGCTCTTCCCGATCCCCGGCGCGGGCGAGGTGACGCGCACGTACCGGCCGGACTGGCTCTTCGACCACCGCCAGGCGGCCGAGGAGCTGCAGCGGCACTTCCGGGTGGCCAACCTCTCCGGCTACGGCTTCGAGCCGGGGGACGAGTCGCTGGTGGCCGCGTGCGGGGCGCTGCTGGCGTACCTGGGCGAGGTGCAGCCGGCCGGCTTCGGGGGCCTGCGCCCGCCGCGCATCGAGCGCCCCGGCCACGTCATGGTGCTGGACGAGATGACGCGGCGGAACCTGGAGTTGGTGGAGCCGATGCGCGGCGCCGGCACGCAGGGAACGCTGCTGGGCGTGCTGGACGAGGCGCTGACGCCGATGGGCGGCCGCCTGCTGCGCCGCTGGGTGCTCGCCCCCCTGGTCGACGTCCCCGCCATCGGCGGGCGGCTGGACGCGGTGGGCGAGCTGGTGGAGAACGCCGCGATGCGCCGCGCCGTCCGCGACGCGCTGGCCGAGGTGCGCGACCTGGAACGCCTGGCCGTCAAGGTCGGCTCGGGCCGCGCCAACCCGCGCGAGATGCTGGCGCTCTCCGCCTCGCTGTCGCGCGTGCCGCCGCTGCGCGAGGCACTGGCCGAGGCGCGCACCCACCTGCTGCGCGGCGTGCTCGAGGGGCTGGACCCGCTGGACGACGTGCGCGACGCCGTGGAGCGCACCGTGAGCCCCGACGCGCCCGTCACCATCGGCGAGGGCGGCGTGGTCCGCCCCGGCTGCAACGCCGAGCTCGACGAGCTGCGCGGCGTCCGCGACGGCGCGGTGGACTTCATCGCCCGCCTGCAGGCGCGCGAGCGCGAGCGCACGGGGATCACCACGCTCAAGGTCGGCTTCAACCGCGTCTTCGGGTACTACCTCGAGGTCACCCGCACGCACGCCGAGCGCGTCCCGGCGGACTACCTGCGCAAGCAGACGCTGGCCAACGCCGAGCGCTACTTCACCCCCGAGCTGAAGGAGTGGGAAGACAAGGTCCTGGGAGCCGAGGAGAAGATCGCCGCGCTGGAGGGGCGCATCTTCGCCGAGCTGCGCGAGACGGCGGCGCGCCAGGTGCCGCGCATCCAGGCCGTGGCCGAGCGCGTCGCCACGCTCGACGTGCTCGCCGCGCTGGCCGAGGCGGCGGTGCGGCGCGACTTCGTGCGCCCCGAGGTGGACGGCGGGTTCAGCCTGGAGGTGCGCGGGGGACGGCACCCCGTGGTGGAGACGATGATGCCGCGCGAGGAGTTCATCCCCAACGACGTGCGGCTGGACCACGGCGAGCGGGTGATGATCCTCACCGGGCCCAACATGGCCGGCAAGAGCACCGTGCTGCGCCAGGTGGGGCTGATCGTCCTCCTCGCCCAGGTGGGCTCGTACGTCCCCGCGCGCTACGCGAAGGTGGGCGTGGTGGACCGCATCTTCACCCGCGTGGGGGCGAGCGACAACCTGGCGCGGGGGCAGTCCACCTTCATGGTGGAGATGAACGAGACGGCCGCGATCCTGCACGGGGCCACCGCGCGGTCGCTGGTGCTGCTGGACGAGATCGGGCGGGGGACCAGCACCTGGGACGGGCTGTCGGTGGCGACGGCGACCACCGAGCACCTGCACGAGCAGGTGGGCGCCAAGACGATCTTCGCCACGCACTACCACGAGCTGACCCGGCTTTCCAACCGCCTGCCGGGGGTGGTAAACTTCAGCGTGGCCGTGCGCGAGGTGGATGACGGGATCGTGTTCCTGCGCCGCCTGGTCCCCGGCGGGGCCGACCGCAGCTACGGCGTGGAGGTGGCGCGGCTGGCGGGGCTCCCCGAGACGGTGGTGGCCCGCGCGCGCGAGATCCTGCGCGAGCTGGAGACCGCCGCGGCCCCCGCGCCCGCCGGCCCCGCGCCCGAGCCCGCCATCCAGCTGGGGCTGTTCGGGCCGCCGGTGCACCCGGCCGTGGAGCGCCTGCGCGCGCTGGACGTGGACCGCACCACGCCGCTGCAGGCGCTGAACCTGCTGGCCGAGCTGGCGCAGTCCGCCCGCACCTGAACCGCCAACGGAGATGACGCGAACCACCGCGAAGACCGCCGCCCTGGCCGCCGCGCTGCTGCTGGCCGGCTGCGAGCGCGGCCCGGTGCCCGAGACGCCGCCGCGGCAGCTCTCCGCGAGCCCCTTCGAGTACCCCGAAGATCTGTGGGACGCGCAGGTGGAGGGGCAGACCACGCTGCGCCTCTTCATCTCCGACCAGGGCACCGTCGACACCGTGCGCCTGGAAAAGGGGAGCGGCTACGCGGCGTTCGACAGCGCGGCGCTCTCGGGCGGCCGCAGCCTGCGCTTTCGCCCCGGCACCCGCGGGGGGAAGGCGGTGGCCGCGTGGTTCCTCCTTCCCGTCAAGTTCGAGCTGAACCCGGCCGACAGCGCCGCGGCGGCTCCTTCGTCTTCCGCGCCGGCCGTGCCCGGCGACAGCACAGGACAATGACCGACACGCCTACCTCGACCGACGCGGCGATGGCCCAGCCGCGCCACCTGCGGCCGTACGCCAACGTGGTGCAGACCATCGGGTGGACGCCGCTGATCCGCCTGAACGCCACCGCCCGCGGCATCCGCACCCCCGTCTACGGCAAGGCCGAGTTCATGAACCCCGGGGGGAGCGTGAAGGACCGCATCGGCCCGGCGATCGTGGAGGCGGCCGAGCGCGAGGGGCGGCTGGGCCCGGGCGGCACCATCGTGGAAGGCACCAGCGGCAACACCGGCGTGGGGCTGGCCATCGCCGCCGCCAGCAAGGGTTACCGCTGCGTCTTCACCCTCAGCGACAAGTTCAGCCAGGAGAAGGTGCGGCTGCTGCGCGCCTTCGGCGCCGAGGTGATCGTGACCAGCGCCGCGCTCGCGCCCGACCACCCCGACAACTACGTCAACCTGGCCAAGCGCATCGCCGAGGAGACGCCCAACGCGGTGCTGGCCGACCAGTTCTACAACCAGGCCAACCCCGAGGCGCATTATCGGACGACCGGGCCGGAGATCTGGGAGCAGACCGAGGGGCGCGTCACCCACTTCGTGACCGCCGCGGGGACGGGCGGGACGATCACCGGCGTGGGGCGCTACCTGAAGGAGCGCAACCCGAACGTCCGCATCATCGGTGGCGACCCGGTGGGCTCGATCCTGAAGGCGTACTGGGAGACGGGGGAGAAGATCGAGCCGGCGCCGTACAAGCTGGAGGGGATCGGGCAGGACAAGATCCCCGGCACGCTGGACATGAGCGTGGTCGACGAGTGGCGCAGCGTGGACGACCGCGCGTCGATGACGCTGGCCCGCAGGCTGACGCGCGAGGAGGGCCTGTTCGTGGGCGGCTCGTCGGGGCTGATCGCGCACGTGGCGCTGGAGGTGGCGCGCGAGGTGGACGACCCCGACGCGTGCGTGGTCTGCGTGCTCTGCGACACGGGCGAGCGCTACCTGAGCAAGGTGTACAGCGACGACTGGATGCGCGAGAACCGCCTGCTGGAGCCCGCCCGCGTGAGCGCCGCCGACGTGGTGCGCGGCAAGGCCGACGGCGCGCCGCCCGAGCTGATCGCCGTGTCGCCCGAGACGCCGGTGCGGCAGGCGCTGAGCTTCATCACCCGCCACAACATCAGCCAGCTGCCGGTGGTGGCCGAGGGCGACTGCGTGGGGCACCTGGCCGAGTCGACGCTGATGGCCAAGGTGCTGGAGAACACGCAGTTGCTGGACAGTTCGGTGCAGCAGCTGATGGACGCGCCTCTCCCGGTGGTGGATGGCCACGTGGACCTTCCCGCGGTCACGCGCCTCCTGTCGCGCAACCCGGCCGTGCTGGTGCGCCGCGGCGGCCGCCTGGACGGCATCGTCACCCGCTACGACGTGATGCGCTACGTCACGGGGAACTGAGCCCGCCCCTGCTCGCGGACACTCTAACGCAACGTACGGATACGGCAGAGCCGGCGGGGACGGTGAGTCCCCACCTGGCTCTGCCGCGTCGTTCAGGGTCCACGGTCGGGATGTACGCCGTCCGGATGCCTGCCCTGGATGGCCGGAGCCCTGGATCGAGCGGAGTGATCGAAATTTTTTAAAATGGACACCCTCCTGCCTGGGCGGCACGATGCGGAGGACTGCTCCACCTGAGCTACGCAGTTGGCGATGCCCGTGCTCGCGGCGAACGCTTGCACACGCGCCATCCGTCTTCCGGGGTGAGTATCCGCGCGGGGTGCGCCCGCCGCAAACTGCTCGATCGGATGGCGCTCACTCCACGGCCGTGAGCCATGGGGGCCACCTCCCGTGGGAGGACAGAGCCGGCTGGAATCAGCGGACGAGGGAGAGGTATCTCTCCTCCCCCAGGTTTCGATCCTCAGCGCAGGATGCCGACGGCGCCGGTTCGCGGTCGACCGGTGCCGCGAGAGCGGGAAGGCTCGCCCGATTCGGCTGGTTCGCGGAGGGACAGTGCAACGCTTCGGGACACCGCGCCGTGCAGATGCTGTAAGCTCCGTCAGTCTTAATGAAGCTGGATGGAGGTTGCCCGGAGGGGCCGTTCCACAAGCGTACGGACCTGTCCGCCGGGTCCGCGAATTCCGGACGTTCCGCGTGGCCCGTATCGGATGGGAGGATGGTCGCGTGGAGGGATCGGCGCGGCGCCGCGGGGGCGTGAGGAGATGCAGCGGAGGCGTGGATTTCCGGCGGGCGGGAGATGGAGCCTCACTCTATCGACGATGCTTTTGCGGCGCATGCGGAGCGGCCCCGAGGCGATCCGGACCGGAGAAACGGACACCCGGCTCCGGTGTCCACGGAAGGTGGTGAAAAGAGGAACGAAGTCCTTGCAGCATTAGACTTAACCGTTACATTTCCCGCGTACCCCGCGGAACGCTGATACGCTACCTTGGCGCAGGGCAACCCCGCAGCACGGGCTACGCTCCCCACTCTTCATCACCTCAGAGAGACCTCGATGAAACGACTCACGTTGACGGCAGCCATGCTGCTGTGGGCGTTCGCGCTGGCGTTTGCACCCAGCCGGGCCCACGCACAGGCGACCACCACGTCGGCGGTGTCCGGGCGCGTCACGGGCGAGAACGGCCAGCCGGTGGCCGGCGCGGCCGTGGTGGCCACCAACACCGCCAACGGCGCGGTGTCGCGCACGGTGACCCAGCCCGATGGACGCTACTCCATCTCGGGCCTGCAGCCGGGCACCTACACGCTCAGCGCCTCGCGCCTGGGCCTGCAGACGTCGACCCGCACCGGGATCCGCCTGACCCTGGGCACCACGGCGCAGAACGACTTCGCGCTGACCTCGGGCGCCGTGGCGCTGGGCGGGATCACCGCGGTGGCCGAGCGCAACCCGATCATCTCCAGCGGGCGCACCGGCACCAGCAGCGTGGTGAGCGACAGCGCCCTGCGCCGCGCCCCCACCCTGAGCCGCGACCTGGCCGACTTCACGCGCCTGGTGCCGCAGCTGGCGGTGACCAACACCAGCACCGGCGCGGTGAGCGCCGGCGGCCGCAACAACCGCTTCAACAACCTGCAGATCGACGGCACGCCCAACAACGACCTGTTCGGCCTGTCGGGGAGCGGCACCCCTGCCGGCCAGGGCGGCGGCAAGGCGATCACCCTGGAGGCGATCCAGGAGGTGCAGGTGGTGCTGGCGCCCTTCGACGTGCGCCAGAGCGGCTTCACCGGCGCGTCGGTGAACGCGGTGACCCGCTCGGGCACCAACCGCTTCACCGGCAGCATCTCGGGCTTCCGCCGCGACGAGGCGCTGGCCGGGCGGTTCGTGACCTTCCAGGACACCATGTCGCGCAAGCTGCGCGAGTTCAACCAGGGCTCGTACGCCGGCTCGTTCGGCGGGCCGATCGTGCGTGACAAGGCGTTCTTCTTCCTGGCCGGCGAGCTGGGCCGCCGCACCGAGGGCGGCTCGTACGTGGCCGGCACCGACGCGGGCGCGGGCGTGACCCAGGCGCAGGCCGACCTGCTGGCCAGCCAGCTGCAGCAGCGCTACGGGTACGACCCGGGCACCAGCGGCCCGATCGAGTACCGCCAGCCTAACACCAACGTCTTCGGCCGCCTGGACTTCAACCTGGGCGCCAACAACCGCCTGACCGTCCGCGACAACTTCGTGACCTCGCGGCGTGACAACATCGGGCGCAACTCCACCAGCAACTACCCGCTGGGCAACGCCGAGTACCAGCAGTTCGCCAAGACCAACTCGTTCGTGGCGCAGCTCAACTCGGGCTTCGGCCGCTTCTTCAACGAGCTGCGGGTGGGCTACCTCACCGAGCGCGACCACCGCGCCACGCCGGGCGGCGCCTTCCCGCGCATCCAGGTGAACATGGGCGGCAGCCCCGCGCGCAACGTGATCGCGGGGACCGAGAACAGCTCGATCGCCAACCAGCTGCACCAGAACATCCTGCCGATCAGCGACGACCTGTCGTTCTCGGTGGGCGCCCACCAGTTCAACGTGGGCACCGACAACGAGTTCTTCAGCTTCTACAACCTGTTCTGGCAGAACAAGTACGGGAACTACACCTTCAACAGCGACTCGCTGTTCCTGGTGGGGCGCCCGGCCACCTACCAGTACCAGTACCTGCGCCAGGGCGGCAACGATGCCGCGAACTTCAACGTGCGGCGCCTGGGCGCGTACCTGCAGGACCGCTGGAACGTGCTCGACAACCTGGTGCTGACGCTGGGGCTGCGCATCGACGCCACCAGCTTCCCCGACAACCCCAGCAACAACCCGCTGGTGGAGCAGTTCTATCCGGGCCGCAGCACCAGCAAGGTGCCGGGCACCGCCACGATGTTCAGCCCGCGCATGGGCTTCAACTGGGACGTGCTGGGCGACAAGACCACGCAGGTGCGCGGCGGCGCCGGCATCTTCGCGGGGCGCCAGCCGTACGTGTGGATCAGCAACCTGTACGGCAACACCGGTGTTGACTTCGTCAACTTCCGCTGCGCCACGCAGGCCGCCTCGCCCACCTTCGTGGCCGACCCCAACAATCAGCCCAATGCCTGCGTGGGGCAGACCTCGCCCAGCCTGATCGTCAACACGGTGGACCCCAACCTGAAGCCGCCGCAGGTGGCGCGCTACAACCTGGGTGTCGACCGGCAGCTGCCGCTGGGGCTGGTGGCCACGGTGGAGGGGCTGTACACCCGCACGATGAAGGACCTGTTCTACAAGGACCTGTCGCTGGTCGCCGACCCGCAGAACCGCACGGTGGAGGGGCGTCCGCTCCTGCAGCTGAACACGGCCAACACGCCGGGGCTGGGCAACACCTTCGACCTGAACAACACCAGCCAGGGCTACACCTACAGCATCACCGGCCAGCTGCAGCGGCCGTTCCGCGACGGTTGGGAGGCGAGCATCGCCTACACCTTCGGGCACGCCAAGGACATCAACTCGCTCACCTCGAGCGTGGCGCAGTCGAACTTCCAGTTCAACCTGGTGCGCTTCAACCCGAACGCGCCGGAGCTGACCACCTCGAACTACGACATCCCGCACCGCGTGGTGGGGCTGCTGAGCCGCCGCTTCGAGTGGCTGCGCGACCTGCCCACCGACCTGACGCTGGTGTACATCGGGCAGTCGGGCCAGGCGTACTCGTACACCTACAACGGTGACGTGAACGGCGACACCTGGACCCAGAACGACCTGATCTACATCCCGCGCGACAGCACGGAGATCCACTTCGCGGGCACCTCCACGGTGTCGTCGGCGCAGTCGTGGCAGAACTTCAACAACTTCGTCCAGTCGGTGGCCTGCCTTCGCGAGCACCGCGGCGAGGTGTTCGAGCGCAACACCTGCCGCCTGCCGTGGACCAACCGGTTCGACCTGAAGTTCGCGCAGAACCTGCACCTGATGCGGAGCCAGACGGCGCAGTTCACGGTTGACGTGATCAACATCGGCAACCTGCTGAACCGCGAATGGGGCCGGCAGTACTTCATCAGCAACCAGTCGGACCTGCTGCTGAGCACGAGCGGCACCACCGTGGACACCAAGGGCCACCGCACGTACGCGGCGTTCAACCCGCGCACCAACGCGTTCAACATCTCGGACCTGGACTCGCGGTACCAGATCCAGCTCGGCCTGCGCCTCGGGTTCTGATCCGATCCGCGGCCTGAGTTCCAGAAGCCGGAGAGGAGGCGGGCAGCGATGCCCGCCTCCTCTCTTT
This sequence comes from Longimicrobium sp., assembly GCA_035689035.1. Classification (GTDB taxonomy): domain Bacteria; phylum Gemmatimonadota; class Gemmatimonadetes; order Longimicrobiales; family Longimicrobiaceae; genus Longimicrobium. Next base: position 9,318 of record DASSME010000553.1, read on the forward strand.
TGTGCACTGTGTCCCATTGGCCCGCTGCATCCTTTTACCGCGGGTCGTGCGCGGGAGCGGGGTTCAACGGAGGAGCGGTGAACGACCGCGGCGCGACGTTGCAGCTCTCCGCTGCTCCGTTTCCCTCCGCTGCTCCGTGTGACCCCCGGCAGGCCCGCGGCCGGGCGGAGGTTCGCGGAGCGGGCGTAAACCCGGCGCGCGTTTCCGGCATCCAACCGGCAAACACCCGATGACCGCCCGGCCACGCTTCGTGGCGGCGGAGGGCGGGTTCGCACCACCGCGGTTGCTTCCGCCGCGCCGCCGGCGTATACGATGGTCCACCGGGCCGCCCACCTGCCGCCCGGTCGTTTCCCCTTTCCCCGCAGCAGCCATCCATGAACACGCGCGTTCTTTCCCTCCTGGCCGCGGCCATCCTCTCGGCCGGCGGCGCCGCGGCGCAGGGACCGGTGATCCCGGCGCTCGACCGGGCCAACCTCGACACCACCTGCGCTCCCTGCCAGAACTTCTACCGCTTCGCCAACGGCGGGTGGATCAAGCGCAACCCGATCCCCGCCGCGTACAGCAGCTGGAGCGGCTTCAACGAGCTGCGCGACCGCAACGAGGAGGTGCTGAAGGCGGTGGTGGACGCGGCCGCGCGCCAGGCCGAGGTGGCCCGCGACGAGAACACCCGCCGCGTGGGCCGCTTCTACGCCACCTGCATGGACTCGGCGCGCGCCGAGGCGGCGGGGGTGAGCCCGATCACGGCCGAGCTGCGGCGGCTGGAGGGGATCACCACCCGCGAGCAGCTGATGGAGGAGGTGGCGCTGCAGCACGCGCGCGGCACCGGCGTGCTCTTCGGCTTCGGCGCCAACCAGGACCCGCGCAACAGCACGCGGATGATCGCCGACCTGGGCCAGGGCGGCCTGGGCCTTCCCGACCGCGACTACTACCTGCGCGACGACTCGGCCACGCGGAAGCTGCGCGCCGACTACCTGGACAACATCACCGCGATGTTCGCGCTGGCCGGCCAGCCCCGGGCGGCCGCGCGGGCCGACGCGGAGCGGATCATGGCGCTGGAGACGGAGCTGGCGCGGGCGTCGATGACGCGGGTGCAGCTGCGCGACCCCAACGCGCAGTACCACTGGATGTCGGTGGCCGACGCCGACGCGCTGACGCCGGGTTTCTCGTGGAGCGCCTTCCTGCGCGGCGTGGGCGTGCGGGCCGACAGCGTGAACGTGTCGCAGCCCGAGTTCTTCAAGGCCGCGGCGCACGAGCTGGCCACCCGGCCGCTGGAAGACTGGCGGGCGTACCTGCGCTACCGCGCGATCAGCCGCGCGGCCAACTGGCTGTCTTCGCCCTTCGTGAACCAGGCGTTCCGCTTCACCCAGGCGCTCACCGGCGCGCGCGAGCAGCAGCCGCGCTGGAAGCGGTGCCTGCGCCTGACCGACGCGGTGCTGGGCGACGCGCTGGGCGCCGAGTACGTGCGCGTGGCCTTCACCCCCGAGGCGAAGGCCGAGATGCAGCGCATGGTGGGGAACCTGCGCGCGGTATTCGCCGACCGCATCCGCGCCAGCCGCTGGATGAGCCCGGCCACGCAGCAGCAGGCGCTGCAGAAGCTCGACGCGTTCGGCACCAAGATCGGCTACCCGGACCAGTGGCTGGACTACGGCACGCTGCAGATCGGCACCGACAGCCACGTGGCCAACCTGCAGGCGATCAACGCCTTCTACGGGCGGCGCGACCTGAACAAGATCGGCAGGCCGGTGGACCGCTCGGAGTGGTTCATGACCGTGCCCACGGTGAACGCCTACTACTCGCCGACGCTGAACGAGATCGTCTTTCCCGCGGGGCGGATGCAGCCGCCGTTCTTCCACGTGAGCTACGACCTGGCGGCCAACTACGGCGGGATCGGCGGCACCATCGGCCACGAGATGACGCACGGCTTCGACGACCAGGGGCGCCAGTACGACGCCCAGGGCAACCTGCGCGACTGGTGGACGCCCGAGGACGCGCGCGGCTTCGAGCAGCGCGCCGCCGTGGTCGACCGGCAGTACAGCGCCTACACCGTGCTCGACTCGCTGCACGTGAACGGCAAGCTCACCATGGGCGAGAACATCGCCGACATCGGCGGGCTCTCCATCGCGTTCCAGGCGATGCAGCGCGAGCTGGCCGGCAAGCCGCGCACGCTGATCGACGGCTTCACCCCCGAGCAGCGCTTCTTCCTGGCCTACGCGCAGGCGCGCCGCGCCACCTTCCGCGACCAGCAGCTGCGGCTGTTGGTGCAGACCGACCCGCACTCGCCCAACGAGTTCCGCGTGAACGGCCCGCTCAGCAACATGCCCGAGTTCGCCGCGGCCTTCGGCTGCAAGGCCGGTGACCCGATGGTGCGGTCCGGCGCGGAGCGGGTGGACATCTGGTAGGGGACAGGGGACAGGGGACAGGGGACAGGGGACAGGGGACAGGGGACGGCGGGACTGGGTGCGTCGGCCGGCCGCGGATTCGCTCCGCGGCCGGCCGTCTATTTCTCCTCCGCGGCTCCGCAAACTGCGACTGCGTGAGCACGGAGCAGCGGAGAGCACGGAGGACACGGAGAACTGAATCGCGGTTTTCCGTGTCCTCCGTGGTATTCCGTGGCTCCGTGTTCACTCTGCGGGGCCTGCATCGGCACTCCAGTCGGGGAATCCATTGCGAACCGGCGGAGAGGGGCTTGCTACGGTGCTGCCGGGGCGGCAAGTTGCGCGGCGTTCGCGGGGCGATCTCCTTCTCCATCGTACGATGAAACCGTTCCTGATCGGGATTGCCGGCGGCACCGGCTCGGGGAAGACCACCGTGGCGCGGCGGATCTACGAATCGCTGCACACCCAGGCCGCGTTCCTGGACTACGACGCGTACTACAAGGAGCTGGGCCACCTCTCGATCGAGGAGCGGCAGCGGATCAACTTCGACCACCCGGACTCGCTCGACAACGAGCTGTTCATCGGCCACCTGGAACGGCTGATCGCCGGGCTGCCGGTGGACAAGCCGGTGTACGACTTCACCCGCCACACCCGCGCGCCCCGGACCATCCACGTGGAGCCGCGCGACGTGATCCTGGTGGACGGCATCCTGTTGTTCTCCGACGCCCGGCTGCGCGAGATGTTCGACCTCAAGATCTTCGTGGACACCGAGGCCGACGTGCGCTTCATCCGCCGGCTCAAGCGCGACATCGAGGATCGCGGGCGCTCGCTGGACTCGGTGATCGACCAGTACCTCAACACCGTGCGCCCCATGCACTTCGAGTTCGTGGAGCCCACCAAGCGCTACGCCGACGTGATCCTGCCCCGCGGCGGCCAGAACACCGCCGGGATCGAGGTGATCGCCGCGCGCATCCGCGAGCGGCTGGCCGAGAAGGCACGGCGCGAGACCGTCGGCGTGGGCTGACGGGCGGCCCGCGTGTTCGCCCGGCTCCGCGCCGCCCTGTACCGCGTCGGGAGGCGCTTTCAGCCGCCCCGGCAGTGGATCGTCGTGGAGCGGGACGGCTTCACGGTGCATTCCGCCGATGGCCAGAACCACCGCGTCGAGTGGAAAGCCGTGGAGCGGATCACCGCCTGCAAGCGCGACGAGTGGTCCACCGACCTGATCTGCCTGGACTTCGAATGCGCGGGCGGAGCGGGCCTCCACTTCGTCCACGAGGATCTGCCCGGGTACGAGGAGATGGTTCGGGCCCTCGAGGCGACCCTTCCACTGCGGGCCGGTTGGTGGGCGAAGGTGGCGCACCTGCCGTTCGCGCCGAACGTCACCGTCCTCTACCAGCGCGCTGCCGCGGGCGCCGCCGCGCCACCGGCTTCGTGAGGGTGGACGGCCGGGACGCGGACCGGGATCGGCTTGGCGGTGTAACCTCTCCTGCGTGATCGTCTTCCAACATCCGTCAGCCCTCTTGCTTCGCCGCCGATGATCGTCCGCTCGCTCTTCTTTGCCCAGTACCGCGACTTCGCCGGCGCCGACGAGCTCGCCGTCGAGCTTCCGGAGCCGTCGACCGTGGCGGACCTGGTCGAGCGGCTGCGCGCGCGCGGGAACGGGCTGTCGAAGCTGCCGGCGAAGCCGGTGGTGGCCGTCAACATGGACTACGCGCCGCTCGCCACCGCGCTGCGGCACGGCGACGAGGTGGCGTTCATTCCGCCGGTGGCCGGGGGGTAGCGTGGGCGCCACGTACGCCGCGATCACCCGCGAGCCGATCGACGCCGCGCGGCTGCTGGGCGACAGCGTGAGCCCCGACGACGGCGCCGCGCTGCTGTTCTGGGGCGTGGTGCGCAACCAGAACGACGGCCGCCCGGTGAGCCACCTGGAGTACCACGCCTACGCCGACATGGCCGAGCGCATGATGCACCGCATCGCCGAGGAGGCGATCTCGCGCCACCGCGTGGGCGGCGTGCGCATCGTCCACCGGGTGGGGACGCTGGCGATCGGCGAGGCCAGCGTGGCGATCGCCGTGGCCAGCCCGCACCGCGCCGAGGCGTACGAGGCCAGCCGTTACGTGATCGAGGAGCTGAAGAAGCGCGTGCCGATCTGGAAGCGCGAGGGGTACGTGGAAGGCGAGAGCGAGTGGGTGGCCGGCTTCACCCCCGGCCCCGAGCCGAGCGGGGGGCCGCCGTGAGCGCGCTGGTCCAGCTCGGCGGCATCCCCGTGGCGCCCGCCGAGCGCCCGGTGCCGATGGACGGGCCGATGCACGACGGGTTCGGCCGGCGCATCGAGTACCTGCGCATCTCGGTCACCGACAAGTGCAACCTCCGCTGCGTGTACTGCATGCCGGTGGAGGGGCTCCCCTGGCTGCGTCGCGACGAGCTGCTGAGCTACGAGGAGATCGCCGAGATCGTCGGCGTGATGGCGGGGATGGGCCTCAGGAAGGTGCGCATCACCGGCGGCGAGCCGCTGGTGCGCCGCGACCTGTCCACGCTCGTCCGCAAGATCCGCTCGGTGCGGGGGATCGACGACGTCGCCCTCTCCACCAACGCCGTGCTGCTGCACGAGCAGGCCGAGGAGCTGCGCGCGGCCGGCGTGGACCGGCTGAACGTGTCGCTCGACTCGCTGCTGCCGGAGCGGATCGACGCCATCTCGCGCCGGCCGGGGAGCGCGGAGGCGATCTTCCGCGGGCTGGCGGCGGCGGAGCGCGCCGGCTTCGCGCCGATCAAGATCAACTGCGTGGTGATGCGCGGCCGCAACGACGACGAGGTCGGGGCGTTCGCCGCCATCACCCGCGAGCGGCCGTGGCACGTGCGCTTCATCGAGGTGATGCCCACCGGCGCCGACCTGGGCGTGAGCCGCGACGAGTACGTCTCGTCCGACGAGATCCTGGGGCGGATCGGGGCGATCGGCGCGCTGGAGCCGGTGGCGGGGCCGGCGGGGAACGGTCCGGCGCGCTACTTCGCCTTCGCGGGCGCGCCGGGCACGGTGGGCGTGATCACGCCGATGAGCCACAACTACTGCGGCACCTGCAACCGCATGCGGCTCACCGCCGACGGCCAGCTGCGCCCCTGCCTCTTCGGCTCGATCCAGACCAACCTGCGCGACCCGCTGCGCCGCGGAGAGCCCGTGGAGCCGCTCGTGCGCCAGACGCTGCGCATCAAGCCCGAGCGCCACTGGCTGGTGCAGGGGAGCGACGCAGGGAGCGGCGGGCTGCTGGCGCTCTCGCAGGTCGGCGGCTGAGCGACGGCTGGAACAAAACGAAACCCGCGTCCGCAACGAGATGGTTGACGTTGCGGACGCGGGTTGTTATTGTATGTGTCAATACTGTCCATATTTCTCCATTCCAACCCGGCAGGCTCCCATGCTACGACGACTACCGGTTCGCCGCCAGAGCCGAGAACGGTTGAGGTCTGGCGCGCCTGGTCGTATCTTCAATGTAGATACGAACCCGGGAGCGAACATGCGTGTGAAAGTCCAGAAGTGGGGGAACAGCCTTGCGTTGAGGATTCCGAAGGGCGTCGCCGAGCTCGTGGGTCTGAGCGAGGGCCGCGAGGTGGAACTCGTGGTCGAGGATGCACGCCTGATCGTGAAGACGACCAGACAGCGCAAGTACACGCTGGAAGAGCTGCTGGCGCAGTCGACCGAAGAGAACCGGCACGATGAGGTGGACTGGGGTCCGCCGGTGGGAAATGAAGTATGGTGAGCCCGGGAGTGTATGTGCCCAGGCGGGGAGACCTCGTGTGGATCGACTTTGATCCACAAGCGGGGCACGAACAGGCGGGCCGCCGTCCGGCGCTCGTTCTCTCGCCTGCGGCTTACAACCGTCAGATGCGTTTGGGGTTGTTCTGCCCGATCACCCGGCAGAGGAAAGGATACGGCTGGGAAGTCCCGATCACCGGAGCGGACCGGGTGGAGGGCGTCGTACTCGCGGACCAGATCAGGAACCTCGACTGGCAGAGCCGCAGCGTTGCATTCATCGAGCGCGCTCCAGGCGAGGTGGTGGACGAGGTGCTCGAGCGTGTCTGGACCCTGCTCGACTATTCCTGAGTAGCCGTCTCCACCCCCAGGTACCCCAGCACCAGGCCCACGGTGATCAGCGCGAAGCGGGCGGCGGTGTCGGGGTGGGGGTGGCGCACCTCGGCGGCCTTCGACTTCACCATCTCGGCGAAGCTCGCCAGCGCCGCCCGGTTGGTCTCGGCCGCGCGGGCGCGGAAGCCGGCATCCTTGTGCGTCTCGCTGTACTCCATCATCGCCTGCATCAGCCGCCGGTCCTGCCGGTAGACGTGCAGCAGCCCGCGGATCATCCCGCCGATCCACTGCTCCAGCGTGTAGCCCGCGAACAGCTCCGGCGCCATCCGGCTCTCGTTCAACTCCCGCAGCCGGTGGAAGCTGCGCTCGTGCACCGCCCGCAGCAGCGCGTCCTTGTCGGCGAAGCGGCGGTAGACGGCGCCCACCGAAAGCCCGGCGCGCTCGGCGATCGCCGGCACCGTGGCGGCCTCGAGCCCGCCGTCGCGCAGCACGGCTTCCGCGGCGTCCAGCAGGCGCGTGAGCGTTTCGCGGCTGCGCGCCTGGCGCGGGGGGTGGATCGGCGGCGGCGGGCGATCGTCGATGGGGTCGGTCAAGATCCTTGACTCCGCAAAAACGAGAACGCATATTCGCGTCCGTGGATGCGAACCGGTGTTCGCAATCTGTCCGGCCGCCGCCGCGGGCGCAAGCTTCCGCTGCCGCCGCGGGGATGATCGCCAACCGACACACGAGGGATCATGCAGGGAGCGATCGAGACGGTGGGGCTCAAGAAGGTCTATCCCGCGCCTAAGATCCCCGGGCGGCGGGGGCCGAAGCCGGCGCAGCCCTCGCCCGGGGTGCTGGCGCTGGACGGGCTGGACCTGCGCGTGGAGCCGGGCGAGTTCTTCGGGATGCTGGGGCCCAACGGGGCGGGGAAGACCACCACCATCGGCATCCTGACCACCCGCGTCCGTGCGTCGGCCGGCGAGGCGCGGGTGGACGGCGTGGAGGTGCACGCCCAGCCGGTGGAGGTGCGGCGGCGGATCGGCGTCGTCCCGCAGCGGCCCAACCCCGACCGCGCGCTGAACGTGCTGGAGAACCTCCTCTTCCACGCCGCCTACTTCGGCATCCCGCGCTCCGCCGCCCATCAGCGCGCCGAGGGGCTGATGGAGCGGCTGGGGTTCGCGGACAAGGCGCTGGCCAGGGTCGACGCGCTCTCGGGCGGCCAGCAGCAGCGGCTGATGATCGCCCGCGCGCTGATCCACGAGCCGCGCGTGGTCTTTCTCGACGAGCCCACGGTGGGGATCGACCCCGCGGCGCGGCAGGAGTTGTGGGCGTTGCTGCGCGAGCTGCACGCGCAGGGGCGGACCATCGTGATGACCACGCACTACATGGAAGAGGCCGACCAGCTCTGCGACCGTATCGCCATCATCGACCGCGGCCGGCTGCTGGCGCTGGACACGCCGGCCGGGCTGCGCGCCCAGGCGCCGGGTGGCACCCTGGTGGAGCTGGCGCTGGACGGCGACGCGGCCGAGGTGGTCGCGTCCGCGCAGGCGCTGGACGGGGTGGAGCGGGCGGAGGCGCGCGGGAACGCGCTGCGTGCCTTCACCCCGCGCGGCGGCGAGCTGATCCCCGCGCTGATCGCCGCGGCCGAGGCGAAGGGGCGCGCCGTGAAGGACATCTCGCTCGCG
>DASSME010000554.1:0-29085 GCA_035689035.1 Longimicrobium sp.
GGCGCATGGCCCCGCCGTTCGCTCCGCCTCATCCGAACGATCTCCCCGCCGCCAGCCGTTCACCGGGCGGGGTGCAGGCGGGCGGGCGGGTTCACGGGTAGGCGCAGATGGTGTCGAGCCACAACTCCTGGCCACCCACCAGCAGCTTCGTGATCGGGGTGGCGGCGCTGCCGGTGAGCGTGACGGTGCCCTGCACGCCGCCTGGAATCCCCACCCACGCGCTGGCGATGGCCACGCCGCCCAGCGCCGCGGGGTGCGTGGGGAGCGGACCCACGAAGATGGGGCTGCCGTTGACGCTCAGGTTGTCGTAGCCGCCGATCTGCCGTGCGTGGAACTTGACGAAGGTGACCGCGAAGCCGAGGCCGGTGAAGTCGTAGCCGGTGTTGATGTTGTTGGTGTGCCCCGTCTTCCCTGCGGCCAGCGTGAACGACGCCGGCGCCAGCTCGGTTGTCAGCACGCCATACGACCAGGCGCCGGTGGACTGCAGGAACGTGTTCACCGACACCGGGATCCCGTTCTCCACCCAAACGGTGGTGCCGGGCGGGGTGGGCGGGCCGAAGGTGGAGCCCAGCGGCGGGATGCCGAAGTTCACGCAGTTGGCGCCGACATGGTTGGCGTCCGGTGCGGCGGGCGATCGCCCGGGCCCGGTGAGTGCCTGCTCCGGCGAGCACGCGGCGAGCGCCGCGGCGGCGAGCAGGGTGAGGGAGAGGGTACGTACGCGCATGGGTGCGTTCTCCGGGTTCGAGGATGGGCCGGCGAGCCGCCGGGCAGGGCGCGGGCGGGGCGCCGGATGGGGTGCGCGGCGCCCGCTCCGCTCAAGGGTAGGCGCAGACGTGGTCCAGCCACAGCTCCTGCCCGCCAACCAGGACCCGGTTCACCGCCGCGCCGGTGATGGTGACGGTCCCCTGTATTCCGCCGGGCACCGGCCCCGAGACCGAGGTGACGGTAGTGCCGCCCCACGGCGAGGGCGCCGCGATCAGCTGGCCCACGTAGATCGGGCTGGCGTTCACCACCAGGTTCTCGTAGCCGCCCAGGTCCATGAAGTCGAACTGGACCTTGGTGGGCACGAACGGGAGGCCGGTGAAGTCGAAGCCCGCCGTGATGTTGTTCAGGTGCGCCGTGTTCCCCACGCCGAGGGTGAACGACGCAGGCACGGGCTCGATGCGCATCCAGTTGTACGCCCACGCGCCCGTGGTGAGCAGGAAGCGGTGGACCGACACCGGGATCGCGTTCTCGGTCCACACCACCGCGCCGACCGGCGTGGGGATCGGCGCGCCGAAGATCGCGCCGGCGGGCGGAACGTTGAAGTCGACACACGCGGGGGCGAATGCCACCCCGTGTGGCGCCCCCGGCGCGTGGTCGGGCCCGGTTACCGCCAGGTCGCTGGTGCCGCACGCCGCGAGTGCCGCGGCCGCGAGCAGGGTCAGGGAGAAGGAACCTGGGCGCATGCATGTCCTCCGGTGAACAGATGAGAAAGGTGGAGCGGATCGGCCGGCGCCTACCGGCCCCGCGGACGAACGCCCACGGCGTGCTCTGGCGCCGTGCGTGTTCGTCGCGAAGCCTCGAAGCGGGCTCGAACACCGGGGCGGGCGAGCACGTCGGGCCAACGCGGGCTCCTGCGCCGCCGCCGTCCGGGTCATGCTCGGGTTCAGGGGTACGCGCAAACGGTGTCGAGCCACAGCTCCTGGCCGCCCACCAGCAGCCGCTTGATCGGGTTGGCCGCGCTGCCGGTGAGGGTGATGGTGCCCTGCGACCCGCCCGGCACCGGCGCCCACGCCGAGGCCACGGTGATGCCGGCCAGCGCCGCGGGCGGGGCGGTGAGCTGGCCCACGAACACGGGGCTGCCGTTCACGCTCAGGTTCTCGTAGCCGCCCAGGTGCAGGAAGTGGAACTTGACGCTGGTGACGGCGAAGGTGAGACCCGTGAAGTCGAACCCGGCGTTCAGGTTCAGGGTGTGGCCGGTGTTCCCCGCCGCCAGCGTGAACGAGGCCGGCATCGGCTCGATGCGCAGCCGGTCGTAGGCCGACCCGCCCGTGAGGGTGACGAACTTGTTCACCGACACGCGGATCCCCTGCTCCACCCAGACCACGGTGCCCGGCACGTTGCCCGCGGGCGCGCCGAAGGTCGCGCCCAGGGGCGGAACGTTGAAGTACACGCAGGTGTTGCCCACGTGGTTGGCGAGCGGCGTCGCGGGCGCCCGGTCGGGGCCGGTGAGCGCCTGGTCGGGCGCGCACGCGGCGAGCGCCGCGGTGGCGAGCAGGGGCAGGAAAAGGGTGCGTACGTGCATGGCGGCCTCCGCGTGGGGAGAGTGGGGAGCGGGCCGAACGCAGCCCGCGGGGTGCCACCCGGCAACGCACTGCACGTACCCGAACGCATCAGATCGCTGGCAACTGCGCATCTGATACAGGCGCAATTATTTAGGCGCGAATAGATGCGATCTGTATTTTGGCGATTGACTGTGCCGGTGGGTCGTGGTAGCCCCGGTTGTGCGACAGCGCCGCCTCAGTCCGTCTACGAAAGCGTTTCTTTCGCATCCTAATGACGCAAATAGGTCTATGGTGTGCTCTGGTGTTACGGCGCACCTCGCAGCGTACGCCTCCATCGGGGGCAGCCAATCTGGACCAGGAGAAAGGCCGCGGCTCACCGTGAGCCGCGGCCCTTGCTTGTATCACCGTCGCGGGCGGATCAGCACCAGTCGGTCTGGCACGCGTCGATGCTGTCACCGCCGCAGGTGGTCACGCTGCCACAGGTGCGGTGGTGGCTCACGCCGCAGGTGTTGTAGCACGAGGCGTCACAGGTGGCCGCCAGGCAGCTGAAGTACTCGGTGCACCCCAGGCTGCCGCTGTTCGCCTCCACCGTTCCCCGGCGGGCCTCTCCCCGGCCGGTGGTGAACGAGTCCACCTGCAGGTCGTCCAGCTCCAGGCTCAACTTCTTGGTCATGGTCGTGCAATCCTGTTCATGTGGGTGTTCGCGACGTTCGGTGGGAACTTCCACGGGGCGGGATCGCCCTGAACGTCATCTTGAGAAACGAGATGTCGCAGCGGCGGCGTTACGGTACGGCTCACCCGGCCGGGCCCTGCCAGGTACTTCCGCGCCTCACCGCATGAAGGTCCGTTCGCCCCGCGACGCAAAGAGATCCTGCGCCGCATGCGTTCGTCCCTCCCGCTGGCGACGGCCGGCCCGCTACTCACGATGCGGACCATCCCGCCCCCACCTTCTTTTGTTTGGCAGGCTAACTAAATGGATCGGAAGAGATTGCCACGCGTGGCCGGCGCTCCGGACGGGTGGGGTTGACGCGGGGGTTGCCGGTGGCCCTTCGGGTCCCGGCTGGTACAAGGTGGGGCCGGTGTGCCTCACAACATCTGTATCCATACGGACTTAGCCCGTGGAGGCCGCACTCCCGCCGGCCTCACCAGGCAAACGAAAGCGCCGGCGCGCTCCCGGATGAGCCCGCCGGCGCGTCCCGCAGCCGGTGCGCCTCACTCCACCGCGGCCGATGCCTCCAAAACCGCCGCGGGGGACAACGCGGTCGCCGCCTCTGTCTCGGCCGCCTCGGTGAGCAGCAGCCGCGCGTCGTCCGCCGAGATGCCGGAGGCAATTCGATCGATCCCGTGGGCGGCCAGGCGGCGCGCGGCGGCGGCGGGGCGGGGGTCGCCGCGGTCCAGCGCCCATTGCGCGTGGTGAGACAGCAGCGCGACCTCGAGCGCGCGCCCCAGCGTCAGCGCGAAGCGGCGCGCGCCGGCCTGCACCTCGCTCTCGCCCGCGCCGCGCGCCTCGCGCAGCCACTCGGCCGCGCTTTCCACGGCGCGAATGGCCGCGCGCGCGGGCACGGCGAGCGAGGGGTCGCGCACCTCCGCCGTGCAGCGCGCCACCTCGGCGGCGATCGGGGCGAGGCCGCCGGCGTCCTGCATCGCCCGCAGCGTGTCGAGCGAGAGGACGTTGGTGGTGCCCTCCCAGATGCTCAGCACCTGCGCGTCGCGCAGCAGCATCGGGACCCCCGTGTTCTCCACGTACCCCGCGCCGCCGAACGCCTCCACCGCCTCGCTGGCCACCGAGACCGACTGCCGCGCCGTGGTCAGCTTGGCGATCGGCGTGACGATGCGCAGCAGCGCGCGGCCCGCCTCGTCCAGCTCGCCCGCCTCGGCGCGGCCCAGCAGCTCCACCACGCGGAAGGTGAGGTGCAGCGCGCCCTCGAGCTCCGCCTGCAGCCCCGCCAGCGTGTCCACGTGCAGCGGCAGCCCGGAGAGCGGCGAGCCGAACGCGCGGCGCACGGACGCGTACGACCGGGCCAGCGCGGTGGCACGCCGCATCAGCGCGACGGCGCTCACCGCGTTCCAGGTGCGCGTAACGTTCAGCATCGGGGCGATGTTGCGCACGCCGCCCTCCAGCCCGCGCACGGGGACCGCCACGGTGCCGTCCAGCGTCAGCTCGGCCGTCGGCAGCTTGCGCGTCCCCAGCTTCTCCTTCAGCCGGTCGATGCGGATCCCGTTCAGCCGGCCGTCGTCCCCGCGCGTTTCCAGGTAGAACAGCGCCAGCCCGCGGCCGCCGGGCCCGTTCCCCTCGGGGCGCGCCAGCGTGAGCGCCATCTGGCTGGTCGCCGCCGAGGTGAACCACTTGCGCCCGTACAGCCGCCACCGGCCGTCGTCGCCCCGCCGCGCCACCGTCTCGGAGTTGCCCACGTCCGAGCCGCCGGCGGTCTCCGTCATCCACTGTCCGCTGGTCCAGAACGTGGCCGGGTCTCGCGAGGTCAGGCGCGGCACCGCGCGGCGGACCAGCTCGGCGTTGCCGCTCTCCAGCAGCGCGCGGGCGGCGCCGTCCGTCATCGCCAGCGGGCAGCTGTAGATGTCGGTCGACGGCGTGAAGAGGTACGCCAGCGCGAACTGGTGCACGCGCGAGAGCGCCCCGTGCGCCCGCTCGTACGCCGTCGCGACGATGCCGTGCTCCGCCGCGATGCGCTCGGCCGTGCGCCAGAGCGGGGTGAGCTCGATGCGGTCCACTCGGTTCCCCCACGCGTCCCACTGCACCAGCCGCTGCTCGCTGGGCAGGTCCGCCAGCTGCGCCGGGTATAGCTCGGCCGACAGCCGCCCCATCTCCCGCAGCGACGCCTCCACCTCGGCCAGCACGCCGGCGGGAAGGATCCGCTCCAGCAGCGAGCGCAGCGCGCGGTCTTCGTCCCACTGGTTCCCCAGCGTCGGCGGCGATTGGGTGAATGACATCGGATGTGGCGTGGATGGAGGGTGCGCGATGCGTCGTGCTGGAACGTTGCGCCCTGAGCGCCACTCAGACCATACCCAGTTAAGGTAATTTGTATTACCGTAATCTGAATTACCTTATCTTTAACTTTGACTTCGTATCAGCTTGACTTACTGATCTTGATTAAGGTAAAATAGATTACCGTAATCCAGATTACCTTAAACCAACTCAGCGTCCATGTTTTTGGGCCGGCAGCGGGAGACCAGGGTGCTGGCGAAGCAGTTCGAGAGCGCCAAGCCTTCACTCACGGTGATGTACGGCCGGCGGCGGGTGGGGAAGTCCGCCCTGCTGCATCAGGCTGTCGAGGGGCGGGCGCACGTCTACTTCCAGGCGACGCGGATCACCGATGGCGATTCGCGGATGCTTCTGCAGCGGGCTATCGCCCAGGCGTTGGGCGACCACGAGGTCCTGCGGGCGCAGCTGGACTGGGAAGGCATTTTCCGCTACCTGCGCGACTGGGTCACCATCAACCGGGCGCCGCTCGTTCTCGCCATCGACGAGTTCCCGTACCTGTGCGAAGACAACAAGGCGCTTCCGTCCATCGTGCAGAAGGTGTGGGACGAAGTGGTCCGTGCCGAGACGCCGCTCAAGCTGGTGTTGTGCGGGTCGGCGGTGGCGTTCATGGAAGGGCTGCTGTACGAGCGCAACCCGTTGCACGGACGGCAGACGTGCGAGCTGAACGTGGAGCCGCTCCCGTATCGTGACGCCGTGGAGTTCCTGCCCGGTTGGAGCGCGGAGGACGCGCTGCGGGCCTACGGCGTTTTCGGCGGAATGCCGTATTACCTGACGCTCTGCGACCCCACGCTCGACCTTGCGGCCAACGTATGCCGCGTGGTGCTGGAGGACGGCGCTCCTCTTCGCGACGAGCCGATGCAGCTGCTGCAGGCGGAGCTGAACGCGCCCGCACGGTACGCCGGCATCCTGCGCGCCGTAGCCGACGGATTGACCGAGCGCGGCGAGATCATGAACCGCGTGATGCACAAGGACGAGAAGAGCACCAGTATTACGCCGTACATCGACCGGCTGGAGGACATGCGTCTGCTGCGCCGGATGCACTCGCTCGATGTTTCGCCCGATCGAAGCCGGAACACGCGGTACTATCTGAACGACCCCTTCGTCACCTTCCATTTCCGCTTCGTGCTGCCGAACGTGTCGGCCTTGCAGTCGGGGCATGCGGACACGGTGTGGAACGGGGTGATCAGCCCCAGGCTCGACGAGTACATGGGCAACCAGTTCGAGGACATCTGCCGGAGCTGGCTGGCACTGTACGGGCAGGAGCGCCTGGGGATGGCCGCGCGGAGGGTGGGCAAGATCTGGGCGGCGGACCACGACATCGACGTGGCCGGCGAGCTGCTGGACGGCCGCAGCGTGGCCGGCGAGTGCAAGTGGTGGAAGAACCCGGCCGGCTTCAACGTGCTGGCCGACCTGAAGCGCGACACCGCGCGCGCTAAGTACTACGCCGGAACGGAGCCCGTGCACCTGCTGTTCGCGCGCAAAGGCTTCACCCCCGAGCTTCGCGCGTCGGTGGCGGACGACGTCGGCGTGCTGCTGCTCACCCCGGACGAGCTGATTTCGCCGGGCTGACCGCACGATCAGCGCTCGCGATCCCCGGGGGTGAAGCGGGCTCCGCCGAGCAGGTCCGCAACATCCGGGTCGCACGACGCCCGCCTGACCGGCTAGTCTTCTGCTAAGGTAAAATGGATTACCGTAATCGAGATTACCTTAACTGTACCCGGCGTCAACTTCCGGGTGTGCCGCCGCTGCCCGATCCCCTGACCTGAGCTTCGTCCCCGTGCCGATAACCGACGTTTCCGAATTTCCCGAGCTCACCCTCGATCCCGCGGACTGGGACGAGTTCCGCGCGTTGGCGCACCGCATGGTGGACGAGACCATCGACCACCTGCGCTCCCTGCGCGGCCAGCCCGCGTGGCGGCCGATGCCGGACGAGGTGCGTGCCTCGTTCACCGGGCCCCTGCCGGCGGACGGCGCGGGCGAGGCCGCGGCGTACCACGACTTCTCGCGGAACGTGCGGCCGTACCCGAACGGCAACCTGGGGCCGCGCTTCTGGGGATGGGTGCAGGGGACCGGCACGCCGCTGGGGATGATGGCCGACATGCTCGCCGCCGCCCTCAACCCGCACCTGGCGGGCTTCGATCAGGCGCCGGCGCTGGTGGAGAAGCAGGTGATCGCCTGGCTGGCCGCGCTGATGGGCTTTCCCGCCGACGCCAGCGGCGTGCTGGTGACCGGCGGGACGATGGCGAACGTGATCGGCCTGGCCGTCGCCCGCAACGCCATGGCGGGCTTCGACCTGCGCGCCGAGGGGCTGCAGGGCCACCGGCCGCGGCTGCGGGTGTACGGTGGCGCCGAGACGCACGGCTGGGTGGGGAAGGCCGTGGAGCTGCTGGGCCTGGGCCGCACCGCGCTGCGGCTCGTCCCCGTGGACGGCGAGTACCGCGTGGACGTCGATGCGATGCGCCGCGCGATCGAGGCGGACCTCGCGGCGGGGCAACGGCCGTTCTGCATCATCGGCACGGCCGGCACGGTGAACACCGGGGCGACGGACGACCTGCGGGCGCTCGCCGCGCTCACGCGCGAGCACGGACTGTGGTTCCACGTGGACGGGGCGTTCGGCGCGCTCGCCCGGCTCTCGCCCGAGCTGGCGCCGATCGTGGCCGGGATCGAGGAGGCGGACTCGATCGGGTTCGACCTGCACAAGTGGATGTACCAGCCGTTCGAGGCCGCCTGCGTGCTGGTGCGCGATGCACGGGCGCACCGCGCGGCGTTTTCGATCACGGCCAGCTACCTGTCCACGTCCACCCGCGGCGTGACGGCGGGCGGCCTCCCCTTCGCCGACCTGGGGGTGGACCTGACGCGCGGCTTCAAGGCGCTCAAGATCTGGATGGCGCTGAAGGCCCACGGCGTGAACGGCATCGGCCGGCTGATCGAGCAGAACGTGGCGCAGGTGCGGTACCTGGCCGCGCGGATCGAGGCCGAGCCCGACCTGGAGCTGCTCGCCCCCGTGCCGCTGAACATCGTGTGCTTCCGCTACGCGCCGGCGGGCGTTCCGGACGAGCGGCTGAACGCGGTGAACGAGGAAATCCTGGTGCGGTTGCAGGAAGACGGGGTCGCGGTGCCGTCCGGGACCACGCTGCACGGCCGCTTCGCCATCCGCGTGGCCAACGTGAACCACCGCAGCCGCCGCGAGGACTTCGACCTTCTCGCCGATTCCGTCCTGCGCATCGGGCGCGAGCTGATCGCAGCGGGGAGCTGATCAAGGCCCGGCGGCTGGCCCCGAGACCGGGCGACTGAAGTCGCGGCGTCGCGGCAACAACGGCACGATGTCCGCCTGCGCGGACTGCACGCGGGCCCCCTCGCTGAGGTCAGAACTCGTCTCGACCTCAGTTCTCCCTTTCCCCCGCGGAGCGGGGGAGAGGGCCGGGTGTATGCCGAGACCGGCGCTCGGAGTTTCGCGGTAATCTACGCGCTCGGAGAGGGGGCCAGCCGCGGCCGCGCCAAAGCTTTTCCGTCGCTCGATCTCAGCGTGCCGGAATTGCCCGGCCCCAGCGGTCGATCGCCTCCACCACCCGAGGGTCGGTGTCGCCCTCCAGCGCGAACGCCTGCATCGGCGGGGTGCCGGGCGGCAGCGGCTTGAAGAAGTGCTGCAGCTCGGGGAAGAACGCGACCTCGGTCGGCCGGTCTCCGCGCGCGGCGGCGATGCGGTGCGCGTGGTGCTCGCGGACCGACGTGTCGCTGCCGCCCTGCACGATCAGCATCGGCTGCGGCACGCGCGCGGCCTCGGCGGCGGGGTCCACGGCGTCCACCTGGCGGATGTAGGCCCAGCCGGCCGCGTCCACGTTGCCCAGCATCATCGTCCCCGGCTTCCCGATCAGCTCCGGCGGGATCGGCTCGCCGCGATGGACGTGCGCCATGGCGGCGTCGAAGTTCGCGAGCGCCTCGTCCACGCTCGCGCCGGGGGGCAGGACGTCGCCCACCTGCTCGCGCATGATCCCGAGCAGACCCACGGACGGACCGGACAGGCTCACCACCCCGTCGATCGAAGGCGCGTCCTGCGCGAGGAGGAACGCCACCACCGCGCCCTCGCTGTGCCCGGCCACGATCACGCGCGGTGTGGCCACGCCGTCATCCGCCAGCTCGCGCCGCATCGTCTCCAGCGCTGCGCGGGCGACGGTCACGCGCGTGGTGAAGCGGTGGTGCGCCGCGGCGGCGGCGGCGTCGGTCGTCTCGGTGCCGGTGCCCGGGCCCGGTTTGGCGTAGCGCAGCGACGCCCACCCCGCCGCCGCCAGCTGCCGCGCCAGGTGCGCGTAGACGTGCGGCCGCACGTTCCACGCGGGATAGTCGCCGTTCGCGTCGCTGAAGAGCGAGCCCGGCACCAGCAGCACCGCGCCCGCCGCCAAGCCCGTTGGCACCGCCAGCACGGCGGGGAACGACATCCCCTCCACCACCACCTTCAGCGCCCGCTCGGCGGCCGGCGCCGCCTCGATGGTTTCCATCATCATCCACCTCCGTTGGCCAGTTCTCCGCCCGTGCTTGCCGTGAAAGGCGCCACACGGCACCTTTCGCCCCGGCGCCGGCGCTCGCCGGCCCACCGATGTTACGCATGGTAACATCGGATGTTGCCAACGGTAACATCGGGATGCGGATCGCACAAGTGCCCAGCCGGAAACCCCAGGCCACGCCCGCCCCCTACCACCACGGCAACCTGCGCCAGGCGCTGGTCGACGCCGCCCTGGCCGCCGAGGCCGAGGTGGGGATCGGCGGGCTCACGCTGCGCGAGGTGGCGCGGCGGGTGGGCGTGAGCCACGCGGCGGCGTACCGGCACTTCAGCGGCAAGGACGCGCTGGTGCGCGCCGTGGCCGACCAGGGCTTCGCGCGGCTGAACGACGTGCTGGCCGCCGTCCCCGTGGAACACTGGCAGCCGCTGGCGCGCTTCCACATGCTGGCGACCGAGTACGTGCGCTTTGCCTTTCGCGAGCGGTCGCACTTCCGCCTGATGTTCGCGCTGCAGCCGGCCGAGGTCGCCGGCGCGGAGGCGGACACGCGGATGGCGGCGGTGCGCTGGCACTTCACCGCGGCGGTGGAGTCGGGCATCAAGGCCGGTTTGCTGCGCGAGGGGAACGCGGAACGGATGGGAGCGGTGGCGTGGGCGCAGGTGCACGGCATCGCCACGCTGGCCCTGGCCGGCGGGCTGGCGGACGCGGCGGAGATGACGGAGGCGGAGTACGCGAAGTGGGTGGCCAAGCTCGCCGTGGTCGCCGTCACCGGCGCCATCTTCGGCAGCCGCCCCCCCGGCGCGCCCCCGGTGTGGACGGAGACGTAGAGCCCTCCGGAACCACCCCGCCCGGGCGAATGAATTCGCGGCCGTGGCTTCAGCCGCCCGGCCAGGGCTGCCGAACAGAAAAGCCCCCGGCGGATTCGCTCCGCCGGGGGCCTGTCTGCGTTGTCTTGCCGAGTGCTCCTTCAGCCGTCGATCAGCGGTAGCCGCTCATCGCGGGGACGCCCTGAAAGGCGCGGCACTCGCGGAGCACGGCCAGGTACTCGGCCTCGCGCGCGGTGTACTCGCCCACTCCCTTGCTGATGCCGCGCTCGGCGCGCCAGCGATGGAACGCCAGCTCGCTGGCCGCCTGCTGGAAGCGCGCCTCGCGCCGCCACCCCGCCACGCCGCCCGCGCTCATCAGCGCCCGGGTGCGCGCGCCGAAGGTGCACAGCGTTTCGAGCTCCGCCGGCGACAGGTGCCCGGTCTGCACGTACGGCACCAGGTTGGCGCGGATGATCTTGCGCTCGCGGCCCTGCGCGTAGAGGACCAGGCCCACCACCGCGAAGAAGGTGGGAACCATGATCAGCAGGTAGGCGCCGATGAAGGCGGCGCCGAAGCTGGCCGACAGGTTCCAGGTGGCGTGCAGCCCCATGGCCATCGCCAGCCCCAGCAGCGGCGCGGCCATCTTCAGCGGCTTCCTGAGCGTCTCGCGCGAGAGCCCCAGGCCGATGCCGGTCATGGCCGTGAACAGCGGGTGCGAGAAGGGAGCGAGGATGCCGCGCACGAAGAAGGTGCCGCCCACCCCGCTGTGCGCCACCGCGGTGCCGTAGTAGCTCACGTTCTCGGTCATGGCGAAGCCCAGCCCCACCATGGCGGCGTAGATCACGCCGTCGATCACGTTGTCGAACTCGTCCTTCTTCCAGAAGAAGAACAGGAAGAGCGCCAGGCCCTTGGACATTTCCTCCACGAACGGCGCGCTGATCACGCTGCCGCCGATCTCGGCCGCGCCCTGGCCGCCCACGGCGCCGAACAGCGCGCCGTTGATCGAGTTCAGGATGAAGGAGATGAACACCGCCCCCGTGGCGCCCCACAGGAACGCCGCGGCCAGCATCCACCTGGGCTCCTTCTCATAGCGGTCCACCCAGAGCGCGGCGGCCACGTAGAACGGAACCGGGATGGCGGCCAGGATGATCCCCACCATCAGCCCGGGAAGCCCGGTGTTGAGGGCGCCGATCATGACCAGCGTGAGAAAGCCCAGCGCCAGCAGCGCGAGGGTGGATACGATGGCGAGCCCCCTGTTCATGGGCGGTCTCCGTGGTGGGTGTGCGGGGATGTTCCGTGCGCCTGCGGCGGGACCTGCGAAGTTCGGACGAGCAAAGAAGATAAACGAATGATGACGATCGCGGGAGGTGCCGGTGTTCGGGCCGGATCGACGCCAGCCGCGGAAAGGCTCTCACGGAGGAGCGGAGGAACGGCGGAACCGAGCGGACGTTTCCGTTCCGTTCTCCGCCGTTCAGGCGGGCGGGAGCTGCTTCTTCGCCTCTTCCAGCGCGTCCCACGGGAGCATCGCGCACTTCACGCGGCGGGGAAGCCGCGAGACGCCGCTCAGCGCGCGCAGGTCCCCGAGCGACTTGTCCTTCGCGGCCTCGGCGTCGCCGTGCAGCATGTCGCGGAAGCGGGCCAGGATCGGCTCGGCTTCGGCGAAGGTCTTCCCGGCGATCAGGCCGCTCATCATGCTGGCCGAGGCCTGGCTGATGGCGCACCCCTGCCCCTTGAACCGCACCTCGTCGATGCGGCCGCCGTTCACCCGCAGCTGCAGGACGATGTCGTCGCCGCAGGTGGGGTTGCGCATGGTGACCACCGCGTCGGGCGCGTCCATGTCGCCGCGGTGCGCGGGGCTGCGGTAGTGCCGCAGGATCAACTCCTGGTAGACCGAATCGAGCGGAAGGCTCATCGAGGAAACTTCAACGGGTGCGTGAGTGCGCGAGTGCGTGAGTGCGCCAGTGTGCGCGCCGCACGGAGCAATGCTCGCGGACGACGATCTCGGTGTTCCACAACGTCCGGCGTTCCCCGGGCGCGATCGAGCCGCGTGCCCGAAACGCACTCGCGCACTCACGCCCTGGCGCACCCGTTTCCTTCATAGCCCGAACATCGCGCGCGCCTTCGTCAGCCCGTCCACCAGCCGGTCCACGTCGTCGGTGCCGGTGTAGAGGTAGAACGAGGCGCGGGCGGTGGCGGGAAGGCAGAGGCGGCGCATCAGCGGCTGGCAGCAGTGGTGGCCGGCTCGCACCGCGATCCCTTCTCCGTCCAGGATGGTGGCGATGTCGTGCGGGTGCACGTCGGCCAGCGTGAAGCTCACCACGCCCGAACGCTCCCCCGGGTCGCGCGGGCCGTGGATGGCCAGGTCCGGGACCTCGGCCAGCCGCTCCATCGCGTACGCCATCAGGTGCCGCTCGTGCGCCAGGATGTTCTCGCGGCCGACGGACGCCAGGTAGTCCGCCGCCGCGCCCAGCCCGATCGCCCCGGCGATGTGCGGCGTCCCCGCCTCGAACTTGAGCGGCAGCGGCGCGTACGTCGACGATTCGAGCTCCACGTAGTCGATCATGTCGCCGCCGCCGTGGAAGGGCGGCATCGCCTCGAGCAGCGCGCGCCGCCCCCACAGCCCGCCGATCCCCGTGGGCCCGCACATCTTGTGGCCGCTGAACGCGTAGAAGTCCGCGCCGAGCGACGGCACGTCCACGGGGAGATGCGGTGCGCTCTGCGCGCCGTCGATCAGCATCACCGCGCCCACCGCGTGCGCCATCTGGGCGATGCGGCTGACGGGGTTGATCGTCCCCAGCGCGTTGGAGATGTGGCCGAGGGAAACCAGCTTCGTCCGCTCGGTCAGCAGGTCGTCCACCTGCGACAGGTCCAGCCGCCCCTGGTCGTCCAGGTCGAGGAAGCGGAGCTTCGCCCCCGTCCGCTGCGCCAGCAGCTGCCAGGGGACGAGGTTGCTGTGGTGTTCGAGGACCGAGAGGAGGATCTCGTCGCCCGCGCGGATGTTGGCCTCGCCCCAGGTGCGGGCGACCAGGTTGATCGCCTCCGTCGTCCCCTTCGTCCACACCAGCTCCGCCTCGTCGGTGATGCCGAGGAGGCGCGCGACCTTGCCGCGCGCCTGCTCGTACGCCTCGGTGGCGCGGTGCGAAAGCTCATGGACGCCGCGGTGGACGTTGGCGTTGTCGAGGCGGTAGTAGCGGTCGATGGTCTCGATCACCGCCGCCGGCTTCTGCGTGCTCGCCGCGTTGTCGAGGTAGACGAGCCGGTGCCCGTTCACCTCCTGGTCCAGGATCGGGAAGTCGGCCCGGATGCGCTCCAGGTCCAGCGCGGGCGATGCGGTTTCGAGGGTCGAGAGCGTCATGCTGAACCTGCCGTGGAGATTGCGCCGGCGCCGGACCTGGGTCGATCACCTGGCGCCTGCGCGGGGATTGCCCGGGCGAATGAATTCGCGGCAACAACTGCACGAAGTCCGCCTTCGCGGACTGCGGCGCCGGCACCTTCGCGATCCCGACCCCGACGCATTCGATGGTTGTTCTCCCCTCCCCCGCGAAGCGCGGGGAGGGGGCCAGCGCGGCCGCGAAGGAGCCTGCTCTCACGCCGCAGATGCCGCGGAGCGAGTCCGCGAAGGCGGACTTCGGGCCGTTGTAGCCTCGGGTTTCAACCCGGGGTGCTGGGGCGGACGGCTCGCGCGGCCCCGTGCCGGCACGATCGTCCGGACCGACCCGATGGAGACCGATCGTGTCGCCGCGCCGGGTTAACCGTTAACCCACGTCCACCCACACCGCGCCGCCGTGCACCTTGGCGTCGAACACGGCGATCGGGTGGATCGCGGGAGGGCACGTTGGCTGGCCGGTGCGCAGGTCGAAGGCCGCGCCGTGCCACTCGCAGGTCAGCGTGCACGCCGCCGCGTCCACCTCGCCGTGCGACAGCGGGAAGTCGCGGTGCGAGCAGTTGTCGGCGATGGCGTACACCTCGTCGCCCACGCGAGCCAGCGCCAACCGTACGCCGGATACTTCGACGCCCAGCGCCCCGCCCTCCGGCAGCTCGGAGAGCGAGGCGGCCTTCACGTATGCCACCGCGGCGCTCAGCCCTTGCGCGCCAGGCGGCGCTCCACGGCGCGCAGCAGCTCGTTGCGCACGCCCTCCAGCGGGAGCTGGTCCAGCACCTCGGCGAAGAAGCCGAACACCACCAGCCGCACCGCCTCACCCTTGGGGATGCCGCGGCTCAGCAGGTAGAAGATCTCCTCCTCGTCCAGCTGGCCTACCGTGGCCGCGTGCGAGCAGCGCACGTCGTCGGCCTGGATCTCCAGGTTGGGGAGGGAGTCGGCCCGCGCCTTGGAGCTCAGCACCAGGTTGCGGTTGGTCTGGTACGCGTCCGTCCGCTGGGCCCTGGGGTGGACGCGGATCAGCCCGCGGAAGACGGAGCGGCTCTCGTCGTCCAGCGCGCCCTTGAACAGCAGGTTGCTGCTGGCGTGCGGGGCCAGGTGGTCCTGCAGCGTCTCGTGGTCGAAGTGCTGGTCGCCCTGGCCGATGTAGATCCCCAGCACGTCCACGTGGCTGCCGGGCTCGCGCAGGATGCACTGCGCGTCCACCCGGGCGAAGTCGCCGCCCAGCGTGCTGTAGAGCATGGTGATCTTGGCGTCGCGCCCCGCGCTCAGCCGGTCGGTCTGCAGGTGCACCACGCCGCGGCCGAAGCGCTGGGCGCTGGTGTAGACCACCGTGGCGCCCTCGTCGGCATAGATCTCGGCGGCGCCCGCGTGCAGCGCGGTGCGGCCGAAGTCGCCCGAGGCCAGCTCGTCCACCACCGCCACCTCGGCGCCCGCCTCGGCGATCACCAGCGTGCGGCCGAAGACGGCGGTCCCCGCGTCGCCGATCCAGCGGTAGGCGCGCACCGGCACCTCCACCTTCACGTTGCGGGGGACGTAGATGAAGAGCCCGCCCGTCCAGTACGCCTGGTTTACTGCCGCGAACTTGCCGGCGGATGCCGGGAGCGCCTGGCCCAGGTACTTCCGCACCAGCTCGGGGTGCTCGCGCACCGCCGCCTCGAGCGAGGTGAGGATCACGCCGCGCTGGCTGAGCGTCTCGGGCACCTCGCGCCAGACCACGGTGCCGTCCACCTGGGCCAGGCGGGCGCTGGTCTCGCCGCTCTCCTCAATCACCGCGCGCAGCCCGGCGGGGAGCCCGTCGACGGTGGCGGCGGGTGCGCGCTCCTCGGGAAAGGCGTAGGCGTCGAAGTCCACCGCCTTGCCGAAGCGCTGCCAGCTGTAGCGCCAGTCTTCCTCGGCGCGCGTGGGCATCGGCGCGGCGGCGAACTCGCCGTGCCCGGCCAGGCGCAGCTCGCGCAGCCACTCGGGCTCCAGCTTGCGGGTGGAGAGGATCTCCACCTGGTCGCGGGTGAAAACGCCGACCGGGGCCGGCGCGGGTGCAGTCGATGTATCGGTCACGGTCTCTCGTTCAATCCGAAGGTTCAGAGCACGAGGGAAGAGGGGACAGGGCACAGGGGACAGCGAGCGGTTGCAGGCTGTCCCCTGTTCCCTGTCCCCTGTTCCCTATCCTACGGAGCCTTCCATCTCCAGCTCGATCAGCCGGTTCAGCTCCACGGCGTACTCCAGCGGCAGCTCCTTGGCGATCGGCTCGATGAAGCCGCGCACCACCATGGTGGCCGCCGCGTCTTCCGACAGGCCGCGGCTCATCAGGTAGAAGAGCTGCTCGTCGCCGATCTTGCTGACCGTGGCCTCGTGGCCGATCTGCGCGTGCTCGTCCTGGATCTCGATGTACGGATAGGTGTCGGTTCGCGCCTGCTCGTCCAGCAGCAGCGCGTCGCACTCCACGTTGCTCTTCACGTACTTGGCGCCCGGGTTCACCTGCAGCAGCCCGCGGTAGCTGGAGCGGCCGCTTCCGCGGCTGATCGACTTGCTCACGATGCGGCTGCTGGTGTGCGGCGCGTTGTGGATCACCTTGCCGCCCGCGTCCTGGTGCTGCCCGGGGCCGGCGTAGGCGATGGAGAGCACCTCGCCGCGCGCGCCCTCGCCGTTCAGGTAGCAGCTCGGGTACTTCATGGTCAGCTTGGACCCGAGGTTGCCGTCCACCCACTCCATGGTCCCGTCACGCCCCACGATCGCGCGCTGCGTGACCAGGTTGTAGACGTTGTGCGACCAGTTCTGGATGGTGGTGTAGCGCATCCGCGCGCCGTCCTTCACGATGATCTCGATCACGCCGGAGTGGAACGAGTCCTGGCTGTACGAGGGCGCGGTGCACCCCTCGATGTACTGCACCTGGGCGCCTTCCTCCACGATGATCATGGTGCGCTCGAACTGCCCCATGCTCTCGGCGTTGATGCGGAAGTACGCCTGCAGCGGCATGTCGAGCTTCACCCCCTTGGGAACGTAGACGAAGCTGCCGCCGCTCCACACCGCGGTGTTCACCGCCGCGAACAGGTTGTCGCGGAAGGGGACCACGGTGCCGAAGTACTCGCGCACGATGTCTTCGTGGTCGCGCAGCCCGTCGTCCATCCCCTTGAAGATCACGCCCTGATCTTCCCACTCCTTCTTCAGCGAGTGGTACACCACCTCGCTCTCGTACTGGGCGCCCACGCCGGCCAGGATGCGGCGCTCCTGGTCGGGGATGCCCAGCCGCTCGAAGGTGTTCTTGATGGTGTCCGGCACCTCGTCCCACGTCTTGCCGGTGCGCTCGTTGGGACGGATGTAGAAGAAGATCTCGTCGAAGTTGAGCCCGCTCAGGTCGCCGCCCCAGGTGGGCCAGGGGCGCTTGAGGGCGTGCTTGAGCGCCTTCAGCCGCAGGTCGAGCATCCACTGCGGCTCGCCCTTCTGCTCGCTGATCATGCGCACGATCTCTTCGTCGAGCCCCTTGCGGCTCTTGAAGAGGTACTCGACGTCGTCCTTGAAGCCGTACTTGTACTCGTCGAGGCCGAGTGCGGCCACGTCTTCGTTGAACGGCATGCTGCCTCCTGAAAGTCAGGGGACAGGGTACAGGGGACAGGGTACAGCGGGAGGGTTCCCGCTCACGCCTCGGCCCTCGTCCTTCCCCGTTGGCTCACTGCTGCTTCCCGATAAGGGGACAGGGTACAGCGGGAGGGTTCCCGCTCACGCCTCGGCCCCTTGTCCTTCCCCGTTGGCTCACTGCTGCTTCCCGAAAGGGGACAGGGTACAGGGGACAGGGTACAGCGGGAGGGTTCCCGCTCACGCCTCGGCCCTCGTCCCTCCCCTGGCTCACTTCACTGCCGTTGTATCGATCGAGGAACTCGGCGATGGCGACCGGGGCGCCGTCGCAGGCTGTCCCCTGTCCCCTGTCTCCTGTCCCCTGTCCCCTGCACCCTACGCCGGAACTTCCTCGCGCACCCAGTCGTAGCCGCGCTCTTCCAGCTCCAGCGCCAGCTCGGCGCCGCCGGAGTGGATGATGCGGCCGTCCACCATCACGTGCACCCGGTCGGGGGTGATGTAGTTGAGCATGCGCTGGTAGTGCGTGATCAGCAGCACGGCCATCTCGGGCCGTTCCGCCTTGATCTTGTTGATCCCCGCGGTTACGATCTTCAGGGCGTCGATGTCCAGGCCGCTGTCGGTCTCGTCCATCACCGCCAGCTCGGGCTGCAGCATGGCCAGCTGCAGGATCTCGTTGCGCTTCTTCTCGCCGCCGCTGAAGCCGTCGTTCACGCTGCGCAGCGCGAACGCCGGGTCCATCTCCAGCATCCCCATCCGCCCCTCGAGCTCATCCTGGAAGTCGAACACGTCCACCTCTTCGCCGCGCTTGGCGCTGAGCGCCGTGCGCATGAAGTTGGCGACCGACACGCCGGGGATCTCGACCGGGTACTGGAAGGCCAGGAAGATGCCCGCGCGGGCGCGCTCGTCGGGCTCCATGTCGAGCACGCTCTCGCCGCGGTACAGGATGTTTCCGTCGGTCACCTCGTAAGCCGGATGGCCGCTGATCACCTTGCTGAGCGTGCTCTTGCCGGACCCGTTGGGGCCCATGATGGCGTGGATCTCGCCCGCGTTCACTTCCAGATCGACCCCCTTCAGGATCTCCGTCCCGTCTTCGGCGATCTCGGCGTGGAGGTTGACGATCTTGAGCAGCGGTTCGGCCATCGGTTCACTCTCCCCGGAAAAGCCGGCGCGCGGCCGGCGGGTCGTCTGGTCAGGTACGATCGGTACACCTCACGGAGATCGGCGATCACTCCGCCGCCCCTGGAAGCCCGCCGTCCGCGGTAAACAGACGGTGCGCTTCTCAAGAATGATTCTCCGTATCATCCGGCAACCTATCCCCCGCGCGCACGTACGTCAAGCAGCACGCCACGCCGCACGGGGCTCTCGACGGCCGCAAGAAACGCGCTGTGGCCGGGTTGGACGTGGCGCCGCGAAGGCGCGGAACGGTGGTGGCTCGTTCGCGAGCACCTTGCAAGCGGCGGCGCGCACGGCTTTCCTCGGCTGGCACCCGGATGGCGGGTTGAACCCCGCCGCTGGAAGACCGGGAACTCCGCCTTCGCGCGGACTGCGCCACGAAGGCCCGGTGCGTAGCCGCGGCTCGCAAACTGCGCACTCAGCACTCAGCACCTAGCACTCAGCACCTGCCACTCCCGAACCCGCGCAACGACCGTTGACCGACCCGATCCCGCTCCCGAGCGCAGACAGACCCGGCACCGTCCTCGTCCTTGGCGGGGGCGGGATGAAGGGCGTGGCCCACATCGGCGCGTGGAAGGCGCTGGAGGAAGCCGGCATCCGCGTGGACGCGGTGATCGGCACCAGCATCGGCGCGCTGATCGGGTGCTCGCTGGCGGGCGGGTTCGGGTGGCGCGAGCTGGCCAAGGTCGCGCGGGCGCTCACCAAGGACGACATCGTCTCCATCAACCGCCGCGCGGTGCTGTTCGGCGGCGTGCGCGAGGAGGCGGTGTTCGACGGCGCGCACTACCGTGCCTGGATCGACCGCAACCTGCCGCTGAAGAGCTTTCGCGACGCGCGCTTTCCCGTGCGGGTGAACGCCGTCTCCCTGGTCAGCGGCGAGGAGCGCTGGTTCGGCACCGGCGTGGACGTCGAGACGCCGGTGGTGGACGCGGTGTACGGCAGCTGCGCCATTCCCATCTACTTCCCCCCGCTGAAGCTGGGCGGCGACGTGCTGGTGGACGGCGGGGTGACGGACGTGCTCCCCATCCGCCACGCCGCGAAGTGGGCGTCGGAGCGCATCATCGCGGTGGACGTGGGGAGCGAGATGACGCCGCCCGACGACGGCTACTTCGACCGTGGGATGATCGCCATCCACGACCGCGTGCTCACGCTGAACCTGCAGCAGCAGCGTCTCCGCGCGCAGGAAGAGCCGTGGACCGGGCCGCCGCTGCTGCGCATCCGCCCGCGCATCGGCCACCTGGGCGGCTGGGATTTCGACCGCACCCAGTTCTTCCTGGAGGAAGGCTACCGCGCCGCCCGCGAAGCCCTGCGCGGCGCCGCCGAGGCGGCGTAGACGCATATCGGCACAGCCGCTGCTCCACCGGCGGTCGATGGGCGGCAGGTCGAGGGACGGCAGGTTGATGGGCGGCAGGTTGATCGGCGGCAGGTTGAAACCTGCCGCTGGAACGGCGGGAAGTCCGCCTTCGCGGACTGCGGGGGGAAAGGTCCGTGCAGGGGGGATGATTTCGGGTGGCGCATCACGGCCACACCTGGGTTGGTCCGGATAGAGATGCGGCGCGCTCCCCGGGCGCGCCGCTTTCGATTACGTTGGTGCGAATCGTCGCGCCCGCGCTCACCCAAGCCCCGCCGCCCGATGCGCCGCTCCTTCCTCGTGCTCCTCTCCGCGTTCGTCTCCGTGCCCGCCGCCGCGCAGCAACCGGCGTCGCTCTCACAGACCTCCAGCTACCGGCTGAAGCCGGCCACGCAGCTGTGCACCTTCGGGTACCAGACCAACAACGTGCGCTTCACCGTGGTCGGCACCGGAGCGTTCGCGGACGCGCAGCCGCCGCACCTGGTGCTGGAGGAGCGCGCCACGATGGACCGCTGCGAGAACCAGGAGGGCGGCCGCGGCGAGGTGACGGTCACCGCCCGCCCCGCCGCGCGTCCGTCCGCCGCGGCGGTGTGGACGATCCGCCACGCGGGCGACGAGGGCGAGGTGTGGTACGGCGAAGACCTGGGCGGCGAGGTGATGTACCGCGTCACGCAGTACGGCTGCTGCGGGGCCGAGAACCTGGCGACCTACTATTCGCTGCGCACCGGCCACCGCCTGTTCGGCGCCGACCACCCGCTGCTGTACATCGAGGTGGCGCGCGTCGCCACGGGCTACATCGCCCTGCACAGCGCCATGGCCGCGGACGGCGGCCCCGGCGGCGAGGCGGACCGCACGCAGGTGGCGCGGATCTCGTTCGGCGGGCCGGGGCGCGTGATGCAGGACTTGGTGATCCGCGGGCCCTCGAACGACTTCTACGTGCCGCGCTTCGAGCTGGTGGCGCGCGGCCCAGGCGGACGGGTGAAGCACGGCCGGCTGCTGAACATCAACGACGAGATCGGCGCCGGGTGGACGGTGATGGTCGCGCTGGACGTGGAGGCGATGGGCACCGAGAACCCGCCGCCGAAGGCCGAGATCCTGATCCCGCTGGAGAACGGGCGGATGGCGGTGGACAAGGCCCGCGTCCCCGCGCCGTTCCGCATCGTGGCGGCGCCGCGATCATGACGAGCCCGCCCCGGCGCAGGAGAGCGCCGGGGCGGGCTGGCTTTACGGGCGGCGAACGGCGGGCTACGGCGCCGGCGCGGCGGCGGGCTGGCGCAGGCGCTCCAGGTAGTCCCGCACCGCCTGCACGGTGGCCGCCGCGCCGCGGGGAGCCAGGGCAAGGTACTGCTCGTATGCGGCGATCGCCTCGGCGGCGTGGCCGGCCATCCGCTCGCCGTCGCCCAGGCCGAGCCAGGCGTCGGCCCAGTAGGGCTCCAGCTTGACCGCGCGGCGGAACTGAGCGGCGGCTTCGGCGGGCCGGCGGGCTTCCAGCAGCGCCACGCCGTAGTCGTAGCGCAGCAGCGCGTCTTCCGGCGCCAGCTCCAGGGCGGCCGCCATCTCCTGCGCCGCCTCGTCCGGCCTTTGCTCCACGCGCAGGGCCATGGCGCGGCCCCGGTGCGCGTACCAGCTCGCGGCGTTCTCCACGATCGCCTGCTCCATCGCGGCGCGCGCCTCCGCCGGATGGTTGCGGGCCAGCGCCAGCAGGCCCGAGGCGTACTCCTGCAGCTCCTTGCTCTCGTACACCTTCACCACGCGCGTCTCGTCTCGCTCGCGAAGGCGGGCCACCAGCGTGTCCATGGCGGCCTGCGCGCTGTCCATCTGCCCCGACGAAACGAGAGCGAGGACCAGCGACCAGCGCGCATTCAGGTTGCGCGGGTCGTGCTCCACGTACTGCGACAGGGTGTGCACCGCCAGGTCTAGCCTGCCGCTGAAGTACTGGAGCAGCCCGCGGTTGAACTTGGTGTCGGATACCGAGGGGGACGTGGCCCCGTAAAGCAGCACCACCAGCCCGCGGTGCAGGAACGGGTTGCGTATCTGCGCCCGCAGCAGCAGCGAGTCCATGCGGATGATCTCGGGGCTGTCCACCACGCGCGGATCGTCGTGCATGTAGGCGTCCCAGCGGCGGACGTTCTGCAGGTGCAGGGCGACCCAGTGCGCATACAGCGGCTCGGCGCGCGCCGGGTTCAGCCGCTGCGCCCAGTACAGGTACTGGTCGGCCTGTTGCGGAACCGTGCGCAGCAGGTCGGTGCCGCGATCGTAGTACGCCTCCCAGTCGTTGGGGTCGGCGTTGCGCGGCAGGGGCGGGCGGGGCGGCTCGGCGCCCTGTGCGGCGGCCGCCCCCTGGGCGAGAAGGATCGCGGCGAGCGCGAGGAGGGTGCGGGAACGCATGGCGGGCGGTGGGGGCGGGAGGGATCGCGGGTCGAAAAATGGCGCCTGGGTAATTTTCCTGGACGACCCGGGAAATGTCAAGGCCGCAACGGGCTCCTGCATGCCGCGGTTCGAATCCGTCGCCCGCGCCCCGCGCCCTTCCGCATCGCGGCCGCCGCACGGTGAAAACGAGCCCGCCCCGGCGCAGCGGAGCGCCGGGGCGGGCTGATTTTGCGTCCCGGCAAAGGCGCGGGCTACGGCGCCGGCGTGGCGGCGGGCTGGCGCAGGCGCTCGATCTGCCCCTGCACCGACTGTGCGGCGGACGACGCGCTGCGCGGCGCCAGCGCCAGGTAACGCTCGTACGCCGCGATCGCCTCCGCCGGCCGCCTGCTCATCCGCTCGGCGTCGCCCAAGCCCAGCCAGGCGTCGGCCCAGTACGGCTCCAGCTCGGTGGCGCGGCGGTACTGCGCGGCGGCCTCGGCGGGCTTGCGGGCGTCGATCAGCATGCCGCCGTAGTTGAAGCGCAGCAGCGCGTCCTCGGGGGCCAGCTCCATGGCGGCGGCCATCTCCTGCGCGGCGTCGGCGGGGCGGCGCTCGGCGCGCAGGGCCATGGCGCGGCCGGCGTGCGCGTACCAGCTCGCCGCGTTCTCCACGATCGCCTGCTCCATGGCGGCGCGCGCCTGGGCGGGGCGGTTGCGGGCCAGCGCCAGCAGCCCCGACGCGTATTCCTGCATCTCCTTGCTCTCGTAGACCTTCACCATCTCGGTCTCGTCGCGCTGGCGCATGCGGGCGATCAGCGTGTCCATCACCACCTGCGCGCTGTCCATCTTGCCGGACGAGACCAGGGCCAGCACCAGGTTCCAGCGCGCGCCCAGCCGCCGCGGGTTGCGCTCCACGTATTCGGAAAGGGTGTGCACCGCCTGCTCGAGCTGGCCGGTGGAGTACTGCAGCATGCCGCGGGTGTTCAGGTCGCGCCCCCAGTAGCCGGGGGTGGACTCGTACAGCAGCACCACCAGCCCGCGGTGCAGGAACGGGTTGCGCACCTGCGCCCGCAGCATCAGCGAGTCCATCCGCGCGATCTCGGGGCTGGCGAGCACGCGCGGGTCGTCGCGCATCCACGCTTCCCAGCGGCGGACGTTCTGCAGGTGCAGGGCGACCCAGTGCGCGTACAGCGGCTCGGCGCGCGCGGGGTTCAGCCGCTGCGCCCAGTACAGGTACTGGTCGGCCTCGCTCGGGGCGGCGCGCAGCAGCTCGGTGCCGCGGTCGAAGTACGCCTCCCAGTCGTTGGCGTCGGCGTTGCGCGGAAGCTCGGGCCGGGGCGGCTCCTGCTGCGCGGCGGCGGTGCCGGCGGCCAGCACGGCCGCGGCCAGCGCGAGGATGATGCGGGAACGCATGGGTGGGGCGGGTGGAGGGCGTGGCGGAAGGAAAAATTTGTCGCACGGAGAATTTTCCGGTCGGCCGGAGCGATGTCAAGCCGGAGAATCTCCATCATCCTGCCGGAAAAACCGCGTGGCGGCGAAGGCTGATCGGCAGGGAACCGTGCTTCCGCGCGGCCGCGGCCGGCCCCCTCCCCCCGGCCCCCTCCCCGCGCTCCGCGGGGGAGGGGGAGAGAGGTCCGCCCGTGAGGGTGGTTTCGCGAAGATGCATGCGGCGGGAGTGCGCGGAGGCGTCGCGCGGGCGGTCTTCGTGATGGTCCACCGGCGGGCTGCAACCCGCCGCCGGCGGCGCGGACGTCTGGTTGGGACCCGGAACGCACGACGCTACCCTCTGTCCGTCCGGCGCCGAAGCCCGTTACATTGCGCGCATCCCGCGCTACCCACCTGCCGCGGCGCGTCCGGAAGGACCCAACCCAGACGGTGCGAATGACGGAACGGGGCGAACGGCCGCTGAAGGTCGCCTACGTCTCGGAAAGCCTGCTCCCCCACGTGGACGGAGTCTCGCGCACGCTCGCCCAGCTCTTCGGCTACCTGGAGCGGGCCGGCGTGGACTTCCACGTGCTGTCGCCCTTCACGCCGCCCCCCGAGATCAGCTGGGCCGGGCGCGTGGAGACGGTGCCGTACGTCCGTTTTCCGCTGCACCCCGACTACCGGATGGCGCTGCCGATCGGCCACCGGGTCAGTGGGCGGCTGGAGGCGTTCGGGCCCGACCTGATCCACGTGGTAAGCCCCACCCCCATCGCCGTGCGCGCCCAGAAGTACGGGCAGCGCGCCGGGATCCCCGTGGTCAGCAGCTTCCACACGCACTTCGTCTCGTACTTCCGCTTCTACCACCTGGGAGGGCTGGAGGGGTTCGGGTGGTGGCTGATGAAGAGCTTCTACGCGCGCTGCGAAAAGGTCTACGCACCCAGCCACGCCATCATCGACGAGCTGGCCGGCCACGGCATCCGGAACACCGAGCTCTGGTCGCGCGGCATCGACCTGGGCCGCTTCAGCCCCCGCTGGCGCGACGCGGAGCTGCGCGCGAGCATCGGCGCCGGCGACGACACGCCGGTGCTGCTGATGGTGAGCCGGCTGGTGAAGGAGAAGGACCTGGCCGACCTGGTGGAGGCCGACCGCATCCTCCGCTCGCGCGGCAGCGCGCACAAGCTCGTCCTGGTGGGCGACGGCCCCATGCGCGGCGAGCTGGAGCGCGCGCTCCCCCACGCCCACTTCGCCGGCCACCAGACCGGCGAGGCGCTGGCCCGCTGGTACGCCTCGGGCGACGTGTTCATCTTCCCCAGCACCACCGAGACCTTCGGCAACGTGATCGTGGAGGCGCAGGCCAGCGGCCTTCCCGCCGTCGTGGTCGACCGGGGCGGCCCGCCGGACCTGGTGGAGCCGGGCGAGACGGGGCTGATCGCCCGCGCCAACGACCCGGCGGACCTGGCGGACAAGGCCGAGGCGCTGCTGGCCGACCGCGACGCGCGCAGGCGGATGGGGTGCCGCGCGCGCGAGGCGGCGGCCGAGCGCGACTGGAGCGCCATCAACGGCCGGCTGGTGGAAAGCTACCGCCGCGTGGTGGAGGAGTACCGCGGCAAACGCCGGCCATGAGCGCGCCGCCGGATGCCGCCGCCGGGAGCGGCCCGCCCGGCAAGACGCCACTCACCCGCGTGCTGGACCGGGTGTTCCGCACCTCGCTGGTGCTGGTCCCCGTCGGCGTGCTGGCGAACGTGTGGTGGAGCTGGTACGCCACCGACCACTCCGTCTTCGCCCGCATCGGCACCCTTCCCCGCAAGTACCTCTACCTGGCGCTGGTCCTGGCGCTGGTCCCCTGGTTCACCAACGCGCTGCGGCTGCTGGTGTGGACGCGCTTCATCGGCGTCCGCCTGCGCCTGCGCGACACGCTGCGCATCACGCTCGGCGGCGAGCTGGCCAGCTCGGTCGTCCCCACCAGCAGCGGGACCGAGGTGTTCCGCTGGGGGATGATGGTGCAGATGGGGATAACCCAGGGACAGGCGGCGTCGATCGTCACCCTGGGGTACCTGGAGGACCTGCTCTTCTTCGGCACCGCCGTCCCCACGGCGATCGTGGTGAGCGGGGCGTGGCGGCTGCCGCTGATCCGCGCGCTGGGCCGCGAGATGCGCGGCAAGGCGGCGATCGTGGCGATGGCCGCCGCGCTCCTCCTGCTGGCCGCCTGGGCGCTCTGGAAGGCGCTGCTGATCGGCCGGCTGGGCGAGAAGCCGCAGCGGCGCGGGCTGCGCTGGACGGCGCGGACGCGGCGGCGGCTGCGCCGGACGTGGCACGACTACCGTGAGGTGCAGCGGATGGTGGTGCGGCGGGGAAAGGGCCGCTTCGCGCTCACCTTCCTGATCACCGCGGTGCAGTGGATCAGCCGCTACTCGGTGGTGACGGCGCTGGCGTACTTCCTGGCGCCCGAGCGGCGGGTGGACCCGGTGCTCTTCTTCCTGCTGCAGTGGGTGATCTTCACGGCGATGAACTTCGTGCCCACCCCCGGCGCCAGCGGCGGCGCCGAGGCGGCGTTCGTCCTCGTCTACAGCGCGCTCCTCCCCGCGCGGGTAATCGGGATCGCGACGGCCGGGTGGCGGCTGCTGACCTTCTACTTCCAGCTCACGCTGGGCGCGGTCATCTTCACCGCCCTGAACGTGGCCGAGGCGAAACGACGGGCGGAGGCGCGTAAGGTGGACGGAGAGCCGCCTCCGCCGGGGCCGCCCTGGACCACGGCGGTTCTTTAGGCTCCGGCGCTGGTGCAGCCGCGGCGCGGGCCCTCTCCCCCTGCCCCTGTATAGACCGGAGACATAGTATACACCCGTTCGGAGACATGGGTGACACTCCAGAATGAACGCCCAAGCACTCAAAAGGAGACTTGGGCATGGCCTGGAGTGGAACGGTGGAGGAACAGCGGAAGGAGTTCTTCGCGGCGTTTACGGCGCCGGGGGCGAACCGCAGCGAGGTATGCAGGGCGTGGGACGTCTCGCGGAAGACGGGGTACGCGCTCGTGGAGCGCTACCGTGAACGCGGGGTCGACGCGTTCAGGGACGCGTCGCGGCGGCCGCTGACGACGCCCGCAAGGACGGGCGCGGAGATGGAGGCGCAGGTCCTGGCGATCCGGGAGACGGAGCCGAGCTGGGGTGGCCGCAAGATCAGGCGGCGGTTGCAGGATCTCGGCGTCGACAACGTTCCGGCAGCGAGCACGATCACGGAGATCCTGCGGCGCCATGGAGGAATCGATCCGGGGGAGTCGGCGAAGCGGCAGCCGTTCAAGCGCTTCGAGCGAGCGCGGGCGAACGAGCTGTGGCAGATGGATTTCAAGGGACACTTCGCCTTGGGGTGTGGGGTGCGCTGCCACGCGCTGACGATCCTGGACGATCACTCGAGGTACTGCGTCGAGCTCGGCGCGTGCGAGAACGAACGGGGCTCGACCGTGCGGCAGCGCCTGCAGGGGCCTTTGGCCGCTATGGACTGCCGGAGGCGATGCTGATGGACAACGGCCCGCCGTGGGGCACGAAAGGGCGGCCAGGCTATACCTCACTCGAGGTCTGGCTGATGTGGCTGGGGATCGCTGTGCGGCACGGCAGGCCTCGACACCCGGAGACGCAGGGGAAAGACGAGCGGTTCCACCGCACGTTGGGAGGCGACGTGGTGAGGCGATTCGTGATGTACGACCTCGCCGAGGCACAGGCGACCTTCGACTGGTATCGGCCGCGGTACAACGAGATCCGTCCGCACGAGGCGATCGGTCTGGATGTGCCGGCGAGTCGCTTCCGGCCGAGTGAGCGTCCGATGCCGCCGCGGCTGCCCGAGATCGCGTATGACAACGACGGCGATGCGGTGAGGAAGGCGCAAGACGGCGGCTGGATTCACTACAAGGGCCGCGAGTGGCGAATTTCGAAGGCGTTCCACAAGCTGCCCCTGGCGATCCGCGCGACGGAGAAGGATGGGGAGATGGCGGTGTACTTCTGCCGCTTCAGGGTCGCGGTGCTCGACCTGCGAGGCGGAACGGTCCGGCTCGACCGGGGATGAAGGCGCGCCGCGGCGCGCCTTGATCCCCGGTCGGAAAGTGTCACCCATGTCTCCGAACAGGTGTTACCCATGTCCCCGGGCTTTACAACTACCTTGGGGGAGGGGGTGCTTCAGACCGTCTGCGCGGGTGGGCGCCTCATGGCGGGCTTGGCGTCGGTGGCGGCGAAGCGCCCAGGTCCCTCTCCTGCGGTTCGGGAGAGGGACAGGCGTTCAGGACGCGGCGCAGTCGCGCCTGGACGCCAGGGTGAGGGCTCCGCGCTGCCGCTACGCCGGGACATTCCTCAGGCGGGGAAACACATCTTTCCCGGAGTGGTCCAGCGGTGGCCCCAAGTGCTTTATCCGCTGTGGTTTGGGTGGCCCGAAGAGAGGGTGGGGAACCTTTTGTCAATTGATGTAACTTCATGTAGTCTAACTGTTTGCTAACGTTGGTTCAGCAGTGAACGACCCTCGACAAAGGGGGTCCGAGGGCTTATATTCAATCCATGAAAACAGCCATCGACCTGAAGAGCGCCGCCGCACAGTTCGATGCGGCCCAGCACCCCGCCGGACGGGGAGTGCTGCGGAGCGTCTCGGAGCCGGGGCAGGCAGGCGCCCTGGCAGAGCTCAGCGACGAGCAGCTCTTCCAGCGATACACGCAGGGAGACGCGGACGGGTTCCGGGTGCTGGTGAATCGCTACCAGCCGCGCATCCAGGGCTTTCTGCGCAAGCGTCTGAACGACGAGGAGCGGGTGGAAGACCTCACGCAGGACACCTTCCTGCGCATCCACCGCGCGCGTGACAGCTATGACCCGGCGCGGAAGTTTTCGACGTGGATCCACACGATCGCGAACAACCTGCTGAAGAACGAGTTCCGCAACCGTTCGCGCCGGCGTGAGACCACCTTCAGCGAGCTGCGCCCCGAAACGGGGAGCAACGGCGCGGTGAGCCGGCCGGTGGAGTTCGCCGCCACGGGGCACAACCCCGAGCGCGAGGCGTACCGCCGCGAGCTGCGCGAGGCGATCGACGCGGCCATCGAGCGGATGGACGAGCACCACCGCATCCCGTTCGTGATGCGCGAGGTGGAAGACCGCACCTACGAGGAGATCGCCGAGCAGATCGGCATCCCCGTGGGCACGGTGAAGAGCCGCCTGAACCGCGCCCGCAACTCCTTCCGCATGCTGCTTCCCGTGCCGGTGTGAGCAGGGGCTGACGGCGGCACGGTAGATCGATGGAC